>NZ_CP121472.1:0-300000 GCF_036208045.1 Thiorhodovibrio winogradskyi
TTGTCGAACGTCTGGAAGGATTGTGTCAACCAACTGAGAGAAACATTGAGTCCGCAGGAGTTTTCCACCTGGATTCTGCCATTGCAGGCCGGACTAGAAGGTACCTCGCTTCAACTCCTTGCGCCAAACCGGTTCGTACGCGATTGGGTAATTACCCATTATGGGGAAA
The DNA here is from genome assembly GCF_036208045.1 of Thiorhodovibrio winogradskyi. NCBI lineage: Bacteria > Pseudomonadati > Pseudomonadota > Gammaproteobacteria > Chromatiales > Chromatiaceae > Thiorhodovibrio > Thiorhodovibrio winogradskyi. The sequence goes on from NZ_CP121472.1 coordinate 170, forward strand.
TTATTCTTGAACTGAGCAAATCTCTTAGTCACGGAGAAATAGAAAATGTTCAGTTTGAAATCGGCGCCCGGGGGGACGATCATTCAAGACCACATAACTCTGTTGGAGTACAGGCTCGCTCAAACCAAAAATCAAGCCCGGGGAAAAGTAGTCCGCTTGAAGAACGGAGGCGCTTGGCAAACTTGTCTGCTGAGTTTCGATTCGATACCTTTGTGGAAGGTAAATCAAATCAAATTGCGCGAGCTGCATCAATGCAAATTGCTTGTCATCCTGGAACTACTTATAACCCGCTTTATATTTATGGGGGAGTTGGCCTTGGAAAAACACATCTTATGCAGGCTGTAGGTAACACAATTCTTGAAAGGAATAGCGAGGCATCTATTGTTTACGTTCATTCAGAACGTTTTGTTTCAGATATGATTAAATGCCTTCAGCATAATCGAATGGATGACTTCAAGGCAAAATATCGGGCAGTCAATGCCCTTCTAATTGATGATGTGCAATTTTTTGCTGGCAAGGATCGTTCACAAGAAGAATTTTTTCATACCTTCAATGCTTTGTTTGAAACTGGTCAGCAAATTATTCTTTCCAGTGATCGGTTTCCAAAAGAAGTTAACGGCCTTGAGGAACGACTAAAATCTCGGTTTGGTTGGGGTTTAACCGTTGCAATTGAACCTCCTGATCTTGAAACGCGAGTGGCAATCCTTCAAAGTAAGGCGAATTTATTTGGTATCCATCTCCCGGAGGATGTCGCTTTTTTCGTAGCAAAACGTCTTCGTTCCAACGTTCGAGAACTTGAAGGGGCACTTCGGCGCTTAGGTGCGAACTCTAGCTTTACTGGTGTTCCAATAAATTTGGAATTCGCAAGATCCGCATTGCACGACATGCTTATTGCCCAGGATAAGCAAGTGACGATTAATAATATTCAAAAAATGGTAGCTGAATATTTCAAGATTAGAACTTCGGATTTACTCTCAGCCAAGCGCACTCGGTCCATTACCCGTCCACGACAGATTGCTATGGCACTGGCAAAAGAACTAACCAAAAACAGCCTACCTGAAATTGGTAAAGCATTTGGTGGGCGAGATCACAGCACAGTGATACATGCAGCTAAAAAAGTTCAGGAATTGAGAAGTCAAGATTCACTCTTTGACGAAGATTTTAAGAACCTGTTGAGAATTATGACATCATAGTTGTGGATAACTACGGTATAAAGTGAGGAATCAATTCATGCACATTTTATTCACAGTTTATTTGTTACTTCTTGCACGATGTTTTGAGGAGCTTAAAATATTGAAATTACGTATAATTCTTGATTAATATGAGATATGCCAAGGCATCTACTATAACTACTAGGTATTAATATTATTATGAAGATAGAAGTATATCGTGACCATCTGATTCCAGCTCTGATCAGCGTTGCCTCTGTAGTGGAACGGCGGCAAACCCTTCCAATTCTAAGTAATTTGCTGGTTAAGACTTTGGAAAATAGTTTAGTTTTGACGGCAACGGATCTGGAATTACAGATTTCATGCAATGTTGAGGGAACGATTGATGTGCCAGGTGCGATTACTTTGCCGGCAAAAAAACTTGCAGATATATGTAAAGCGCTTCCAGACAATAGTGTTATCAAGCTTGAAGTCGCTGATAAACGCGCAATAATACGTTGCGGACCTAGTCGTTTTATGTTAAGCACGATGCCTGCTGAAGATTATCCTGGACTGGAGGGAGATTCAGTCCATCAAAGTTTTGAAATTGATACAGAACTATTATGTAGGATGTTTGAGTGTACCAGTTTCGCAATGGCACATCAGGATGTACGTTATTATTTAAATGGTTTGTTGGTGCAAATTCATTCTGGGAAGCTTGTTTTGGTGGCTACTGATGGCCACAGATTGGCAAAATCAGAACTATTAATGCCGGCCTTGGATGCTTGGGAACAGGAGAAGCAATTGATATTCCCGGCTAAAACGGTTTCTGAACTAAAACGCATGCTAGGGGGAAAATTTGGAGCAACAACAATATTTGAAATTGGTGATCGTTCTGTTGTTATTCGAATTGGTAAAAATGTTTTAACTACCAAACTAATCGATGGTCGATATCCTGATTATGAACGCGTTATTCCATATTCACTTAAGTATACAACTACTATTGATAGAGAGACTCTCAGAAATGCTTTGACAAGAACCGCGGTTCTTTCTTATGAAAAGCAAAAAGGAGTTCGTATGACCTTTGCGGATGGATCTTTGAAGTTAGAGGTTAGCAATCCTGAGCATGAGGAGGCACAAGAAGATATACCGATTGTATTTAATGGTGATGATACAACCATAGGCTTCAATGTTAGTTATTGGCTCGATGTTTTAAATGCCATGACCGGGAATTTGGTAGAGGTTCGATTTTCAGATTCTGAAGTCAGTTCAATATTAGTTGACCCTGAATCAGATGGAGAACTTTATGTAGTAATGCCAATGCGGATTTAACCTATCAGGGGAAAATTTTTTTATTGATTTTGATGAACTTTTCTGTTGTTTGTCATGGTTGTTTCATGTGGCTTGAGATCCTTCAAGGTGAGGGGATTCGCAATTTAGCACCATTTAATATAGAGTCGAAAAAGGGAGTCAATCTTGTTCTTAGTAATAATGGGGCATGTAAGACAACCTTCCTTGAGGCAGTTTGTTTTTTAACCCATGGAGGAACTTTTCGAGGAAAAAAGTATGGACAGATGCTGAATACCAATGTAAGTGATAGGAAACGTGGTTTTACTTTTTTGGGGCCTGATCGATCTGATCTACAGATCTGGCATAAAAGTCATACTAAGCTGGTTCTCGAGGAGAAAAGGCTCACGTTTTTTTTACTGCATTGGATGATCCTGAGATTGAGTGCGATAAGGTGTTTCACGTGGAACAAGGTCGTATCCGTAGTGCTGATGGCAAGCTTTGACTTTGTGCACAATCATAAAAAATACTCGATGTTTGGCAGCGATTGCTGCGTTTTTAGCGTTATAATGTTTAATTAACTGGCCAACTTACTGACGTTTTAGACTCGATGGGTTACGATTCCACAAATATTCAGGTTCTTCGTGGACTGGATGCTGTTCGCAAGCGGCCCGGGATGTATATCGGTGACACTGATGATGGTACCGGACTACATCATATGGTTTTTGAAGTTGTTGACAATTCTATTGATGAGGCCTTGGCTGGATATTGCAATGAAATTAGAGTGATTGTGCATCCAGATGGATCTGTTTCTGTCACAGATAATGGACGAGGGATCCCGGTTGATATTCATACCGAGGAGAATCGTTCAGCGGCGGAAGTCATTATGACGGTGCTCCATGCAGGGGGTAAGTTTGATGATAATTCGTATAAAGTATCAGGAGGTTTGCATGGTGTAGGTGTATCTGTTGTCAATGCGCTTTCCGAGACTCTTGAGTTGCGGATATGGCGAGATGGGACACTCTATGGACAAAAGTATCATATGGGTGTGCCTGAACAGCCATTAACAGCAATTGACAAAGTAGAATCATCGGGTACTGAGATTCGCTTTAAACCTTCTAAGGAAGTGTTTTCTGACTGTGAGTTTCATTATGATATTTTGGCAAAGCGTCTACGTGAATTGTCGTTTTTAAATTCAGGTGTACGTATTCAGTTACGTGATGAGCGGGTCGACCGAGAAGATGTTTTTGAATATAAGGGTGGTATTAAAGCATTTGTTGAACATTTGAATCGTAATAAAACAGCGATTCATAGTTCGGTCATCTATTTCACAGATGAGAGAAATGATCATGTCGTTGAAATAGCTTTACAATGGAATGAAAGCTATCAAGAGACCATATTTTGCTACACTAATAATATTCCACAAAAGGACGGTGGTACCCATTTAGCTGGTTTCCGTGCTGGTTTAACACGTACGCTGAACCAATACATCGAACGAGAAACATTGGATAAGAATCAAAAATCTCGACCAATTGGAGATGATGCCCGTGAAGGACTCACGGCTGTTGTCTCAGTTAAGGTACCAGATCCAAAGTTTTCATCTCAAACAAAGGAAAAGCTTGTTTCTTCTGACGTTAAGCCAATTGTTGAAGCTTCTTTTAGTGAACACTTGAATATATTCCTTGAAGAGAATCCCACTGAAGCTAAAATAATTGCTAATAAGATGCTGGAGGCAGCACGTGCCCGTGAGGCAGCTCGAAAAGCACGTGATATGACACGTCGCAAAGGCGTTTTGGATGTAGCAGGTTTACCTGGAAAGCTTGCTGACTGTCAAGAAAAAGATCCAGCTGGATCAGAGCTCTTTATAGTCGAGGGTGATTCTGCTGGTGGATCTGCTAAACAAGGTCGAGATCGTGCTTTTCAGGCAATTCTCCCTTTAAAAGGAAAAATTCTAAACGTTGAGAAGGCAAGGTTCGACAAAATGTTATCTTCGGCCGAGGTGGGTACCTTGATTACTGCCTTGGGCTGCGGTATTGGTCGCCAGGAATACGATCCGGAGAAACTGCGTTATCACCGCATCATTGTGATGACCGATGCTGATGTTGATGGCGCGCATATAAGAACCTTGCTGTTGACGTTCTTTTATCGGCAAATGCCCGAATTAATCGAAAGAGGGCATATTTATATCGCACAACCACCTCTTTATAAAGTTAAGCGAGGAAAACAAGAGGATTATCTTTTAGATGATGTAGAGTTGAGTGTATCCTTGCTTCGTGCTGCCTTGGATAACACTAGACTATACCTTAGGGCTGATACTCCACCGATGTCCCCCATGGTCCTCGAAGAACTAACGAGGGAATTTCAAGTCTATCGTGCAATCATTGCTCGATTATCGAACCGTTACGATTCACTTTTCCTCGTTGAACTTTTAAATCTGCCTCGACTTACCTTGGATTCATGGAATGATGAAACGACTCTTAGACCATGGATTGAGTTATTGTCGGAGCGTTTAAGGCTTAATTGTGAGACATCGGTCGATTACCACGTGTCAATTCACAGCGATGGGAATATCGAGCAAACTGGCCTAGAAATAATTCGTTCGGTTCATGGTGTTCCAGAAAGTCGTATTGTTTCATTTGAGTTTTTCTTGTCAGCGGATTATTTAAAAATTGCTGCCTTAAGTGAAAAACTTGATGGTTTGGTGGGGCCAGGCGCGCGAGTCGAAAGGGGTGATCGGAGTACAGATATTTCCACATTTATCAGCGCTTACGACTGGCTATTTGGTGAAGCTAAACGCGGTTACCAAATTCAGCGGTACAAAGGTTTGGGAGAAATGAATCCAGGGCAGCTTTGGGAAACAACCATGGATCCTGAATGTCGTCGACTATTACGGGTAACAATTGAAGATGGAGTCGCTGCTGATCAGATTTTTACAACCCTGATGGGAGATCAGGTTGAGCCGCGAAGGGAATTTATAGAAAGAAATGCCCTTGAAGCGGGAAACATAGACGTCTGATTTTACTTAGCAATCATTATTATTATAATGTTTTAGTAAAACAAGACTAGTTCAGATTTACATCAGAATCCATAATTGCGTACATTTTGTTAATCGACGACTAAACGATCAACACGTCGAAAGCCGCGCGGTAGCAATGCACCGCGACGGCCACGCTCCCCTTGATAGTGCAATTGGTCTGATGGTTTAAGACGGAATTGCCGTTGGTTCGCTTCAATAATAAGAGTTTGATCATTCTGGACTACGGCAAGACCACTTACGCGCTCACCCTCGTTGTTTAGGTTAGGTGACGGGATAGTGATCATACGATTACCCTTTCCCTTAGCGAGCCCAGGTAAATGTGAAACTTTGAATATAAGTAAATGTCCAGAGTTAGTAGCAACGGCTATCCAAGCATTTTTGGCATTTAAAACTTGAACTGGTCTGAGAAGTTGGGCGCCATCTGGCAAATGGATAACTAATTTCCCTGATTTTGTCTTGGCGATTAGGTTTTCTGTCGAGCAGATAAATCCATAACCTTGGTCTGACGCCAAAACATAGTATATTTGAGGTTCTCCGCTTATAACCGCCTTAAATATTGCACCAGCTGGTGGTTCTAAACGTCCGGTCAATGGCTCTCCTTGCCCTCGTGCTGAAGGTAGGCTGTTTGCTGGTAATGAGTAGGCACGTCCAGTTGAATCAAGGAAAACAGCATTCTGTTGACTTCGCAAATGTGCTGCCATTGCAAAGCCATCTCCACTTTTGTATGTCAGTGCAAGGGGATCTATCTCATGGCCTTTGGCTGCTCTCACCCACCCTTTTTCTGAGAGTACGACAGTCAGGGGTTCGCTTGGCATGACTTCAATGTCTGTAAGTGCGGTGCCTGCATCTCTTTCTGCGATAGGTGAACGTCGCGAATCCCCAAATTTCTCAGCGTCTTGTGTGATTTCTTCAATAATCAATTGCGTCAACGCTTGCTGATTTCCAAGTAAGAGTGAGATCTCTGCTTGCTCTTTTTTGTGCTGATGTTCTTCAGCGCGGATATTAACTTCTTCGAGTCTAGCAAGTTGACGTAATCTGGTATTTAAAACGTAGTCTGTCTGTGCTTCGCTCAGGTTAAACCTATCCATGATGATAGGTTTTGGCTCATCTTCGTTGCGGATAATACGTATAACTTCATCAATGTTGAGAAGTGCGACCAGCAAACCCGCTAGCAAATGTAGGCGATCCTCAACTTTTGTAAGACGATGTGTGAGTCGGCGTCGGACTGTTCCTCTGCGGTATCTGAGCCACTCGTGCAAGATCTCGAGAAGGCCCATGACATGAGGTCGTCCGTCAAGGGCAATTAAATTCATATTGACGCGATAGCTTTTCTCAAGTTCTGTTGTCGCAAAAAGATGTGACATCAGCCGTTCAAGGTCGACGCGATTCGATCTAGGACTGATGACTATTCTGGTCGCGCATTGATGGTCGGATTCATCACGAAGATCTTCGACCATGGGGAGTTTTTTCGCCTGCATTTGTGCTGCAATCTGTTCCATGATTCGGTTTCCGGATACCTGGTGTGGCAAAGCAGAAATAACAATGTCTCCTTGTTCTATTGAGTAGCGGGCACGCTGTCTGATGGAGCCGATTCCGCATTCATAAATGCGCTTGAGTTCATTGGATGAACTAACAATTTCCGCTCCTGTCGGATAATCAGGAGCGGGCACTAGTGACATGATGTCATCTAGTGCGGCCTTTGGGTGTTTAAGTATATGAATACAGGCACTTGCGACTTCGCGCAAATTGTGTGGTGGGATATCAGTCGCCATACCAACTGCGATGCCAGATCCACCATTTAAAAGTAGGTTTGGCAAACGAGCGGGCAGTTGGGAGGGTTCTTCAAGGGTGCCATCAAAGTTTGGCTGCCAGTTTACGGTTCCCTGTGCAACCTCGGAAAGAAGCAACTCTGCATAGGCCGCTAAACGGGCCTCGGTATACCGCATTGCAGCAAAGGACTTGGGATCATCAGGTGCGCCCCAGTTTCCTTGACCATCTATGAGAGGATAACGGTAGCTAAAGTCTTGTGCCATTAAGACCATGGCTTCGTAGCAGGCGCTATCACCGTGAGGATGGAACTTACCAAGGACGTCGCCAACTGTGCGTGCTGATTTCTTAAACTTGGAACTAGCAGCAAGTCCAAGTTCTGACATTGCGTATAGAATACGCCTTTGCACAGGTTTAAGTCCGTCAGCTAACTGCGGTAAAGCCCGGTCAAGAATAACGTACATGGAATAGTCTAGATAGGCCTTCTCACTGAACAGATGCAGAGCAAGTTGCTCAAGGCCTTCGGAGTTTTCAGTCAGCATTTCACTCATTAGGATGTGCTAGAAAATGTATTAGATAAGAGGGATATAGCCCCAAAGAGGTAATTGATTTCCGGGGTTTGCGTGATCAAAATCCTGGCGTCAATTGCAAGGAACAATTAGAGTTTAGTCAATGACTGGAAAAGTGATCGAACCCTGGTGTCGCGGCTATTTTATTGCCTGCAGTTATGACTTTTCCGTTTGATTGTTTTAGTCGTATGCCAGTTGTTTCGGTGATATGGCCAATGACTGTGGCCTGACAGCAAGACTCATGGGCTGACTTCTGAACTTTTTGTAAATGAACCTCAGGGATTGTGAAACAAAGTTCATAATCATCTCCAGAGCAGAGCGGGATTGTCCAATCAAATTCCTGATTGACAACTGCAGAAACCTGTGAGCTGAGCGGTATATGGGCTAATTCGATATTTGCGCCACAAGCACTTTGGGTCAGGAGATGGCCGAGGTCAGCCACGAGTCCATCAGAGATATCAATGGCAGCGCTTGCTATACCAGGCAAAGAGCAGCCAAATTGGACACGAGGTTGTGGCCATTCAAGTCGCTGGCGAAGTTCCGGGTCTAAGTCTGTGGCAATAATATTTTGTTTTTTACATGCGAGTAGGTGTCGCAGTGCAAGACCTGCATCACCGAGTACTCCAGTGACAAGAATTAGATCTCCCGGTTTTGCACCAGAACGGCGTACTGCCATACCTGTGCGAACCAGACCCATGACTTGAATGGATATTGTCAGTGGACCGCGGGTCAGGTCTCCACCTACGACGCGTAAGCCGTGTTTTAAGGAAAGCTCATGGATTCCTGTTGCAAAGGATTTTAACCAGATTGAATCTGACTCTGGTAAGGTCAATGCCAGTGTGGCCCAGGCTGGCATAGCACCAACGGCAGCTAGATCACTGAGACCTACTGCGAGTGATTTATGTCCTAACGCCTGTGGGTTGCAGTCAGGGAAGAAATGAACGCCACTAACTAATGTATCAATGCTAAAGGCGAGCTCGTATCCTGGTGGAATTGCAGTCAGCGCACAATCGTCCCCGATATCCAGTACCACATCTTGGCGGGTGGCGCCCAATCCTGTCAGGTAGTCATGGATCAGAGAGAACTCGCTCAATGATGCGTTATTGCTCAAGATTGTTTGGACCTTTCCTCTTCATTTGACCGATGGCGCGCGAGTTTATCGAGAACACCATTGACAAACTTGTGTCCTTTTTCGGCACCAAAGGTTTTCGCTAAATCAATCGCCTCGTCTAGGATTACAGGGCTAGGCAACTGTGGACTATGCTGTAGTTCAAAGGCGGCAAGCCGCAGGATCGCACGTTCAACCGGATCGACGCTTGACAGTGATCGATCAAGGAAGGGTCGCAAGCTATCATCAAGCTCATCGATCTGTTCCGTGACTCCACGGAAGAGTTGATCGAATAGTTGAAGATCGAAACCCCCACCTGTAGGTAGTGCTTGATCTTCAGTACGATCTGCCAATCCTCTCGCAATCGCATCCATCCACGCTGGATCATCATAAAAATTTCGCGCGATCTCAGCTGCGGTATGTTTACCAAATTGCCATTGATAAAGTGCTAAAAGCGCGTAATGACGCGCTCGACTGCGTGGACCGGACATGTATTATTTACCAGAGCGCTAAGGAATACGCCGATGAATGAATCTACAGCTTAGCTGATCTGTGTTAGCAGGTTAGCCATTTCTAGAGCAGAGAGCGCGGCCTCAGCTCCCTTGTTACCTGCTTTTGTTCCAGCACGCTCAATTGCTTGCTCAATGGTGTCTGTCGTGAGTACGCCAAAACCAATTGGAACACCATGGCTGAGACTCACTTGGGCGATCCCTTTGACACATTCCCCTGCAACAAAGTCAAAATGAGGTGTACCGCCGCGTATGACGGCACCAAGGGCAATGATGGCGTCGTGATCATGTTGTTTGGCGATTTTGTCAATGATAAGGGGTATCTCGAATGAGCCTGGAACTCGGATAATTGTAATGTTTTGTTCCTCAACGCCGTGGCGAGTCAATGCATCCAAGGCACCGCGTTCAAGATGATCGACGATAAAACTGTTCCAACGGGATACAACCAGGCAAAAACGAACTGAGCCAGGTCGAAAGCCACCTTCGTGTGTTTTGATCATGGTGAATTAGCTGATACCGAGAAAAATAAATGATTAGACCAGGCTTAAAGGTAGTAGGGCTCTAAGGATGGTCAGTGTATTAGGGAGGGCCTATACATCAGTTATGACTGAACTGAATGGCTGTTTGCAAGGTTATCATCGCCACCTACGTATTCAACGACTTCCAAATCAAACCCAGAGATTCCGTGCAGTGCCTTTGGTGCGCTCATTACTCGCATCTGGCGGACACCGAGGTCAGCAAGGATTTGAGCGCCGATGCCATAAGTACGAAGTTCATTTTGATCACTGCGATGTGATAGTACTTCTTCGGTTTCCTTTGACGCCATCATTTGGCGCATCTTGGCAAGAATGTCTTCGCTACTGTCACGGTTACGAAGCACGACTATCACACCTTCCCCTTGAGTGACGATTTGGCGCATGACATCCCCAAGCGGCCAGCCACAGCCTGGATGAGAGCCTGCAAATAGATCGCAAAGGCTATTTTGGAGATGCACTCGAACAAGAGTTGGACGTTCCTTTGAGATGTTCCCGTATGTGAGCGCGAGATGAAGTCCGTCATCTATGGTATCGCGATAGGTTGTGAGCTGAAATGTACCAAACTTCGTGGGTAGTTGGCAGCGGTCAAGGCGCACCACAGCTTTTTCGTTTGCGACGCGATAATGGATTAAATCGGCAATTGTGCCAATTTTGAGTCCATGCTTTTTAGCGAAGCTCTCCAAGTCAGGCCGTCGTGCCATGGATCCGTCGTCGTTAAGGATCTCCACAATCACTGCTGCAGGCTCGAAACCTGCCAAACGGGCAAGATCACAACCAGCTTCAGTGTGACCAGCACGAACTAAGACACCTCCTGGTTGAGCAATCAGCGGGAAAACATGACCGGGCTGTACTAGATCAGTGGGGCGAGCGTTAGGTGAAACAGCGGCCTGAATGGTCCGAGCACGGTCAGCCGCAGAGATGCCGGTAGTAACCCCCTCAGCGGCTTCGATCGAGACTGTAAAAGCAGTGGAATATGGGGCATGGTTTTTGTCGACCATCAGCGGCAGTCGAAGGCGTTCTGATCGTTCTTTGCTCAAAGTTAGGCAGATCAGGCCGCGTCCATATTTTGCCATGAAATTGATGGCCTCTGGGGTGACGCATGACGCTGCTAAAAGGATGTCGCCTTCGTTCTCGCGGTCTTCATCGTCCATGATGATAACCATGTTCCCCTTGCGTAAATCCTCGATAATGTCTTCGGTGGAATTATGAGTCATGTACAGGTGGCAGTATTGAAAGAGATGGAATCATTGACGTCATAGAAAACCATGGCGAGCAAGAAGTTCCTTGCTTACCGAGGCATATTCATCGCTTTTACTTGGTTTCCCAATTATCAGCCGTTCAAGATAACGCGCTATTAAATCAACCTCAATATTGACGCGTGTGGTGCTTCGATAGTTTTGGATATTTGTTACTACTCGTGTATGGGGTACTACATTCAAATAGAATAGGCTTCCAGTGATGTCGTTGACCGTAAGACTGATTCCATCAACTGCTATGGAGCCTTTACAGGAAATATAGCGGGTGAGTTCGTTTGGGACTTCAATGCTTAATTGAAGTGAGCGAGCTTCCTCGCGTATGTCTAGCACAGTGCCGATGCCGTCGACATGTCCACTTACCAAGTGACCTCCGAGGGGAGTTGCGAGCGTCAGAGCGCTCTCAAGATTCACCAAAGTTCCTGGTCTGATCTCTGCGAGGGTGGTCAGCGATAAGGTTTCACGTGAAACATCGGCACTAAAACCGTCAGGAAGAAAACCCACTACTGTCAGGCAAACACCGTTGACGGCGATACTGTCGCCAATCTTGGCCAGCTGTAAATCGAATTCAGGACATTGAATTGATAAGCGAGCGTCGGACCCGAACCTTTTAATTTGGGCAACATGCCCCGCAGCCTGGATAATGCCAGTAAACACTCAGTAGATTTCCCTTAAGAAGCGCATCTTCTGGGAAGTTCCATGCCAGTGGAGATGCCGAAAACGCGGTGAGTTGAAGGTCGAAGTAAGTTGCAAGGATTCAGTGGATATCGAGTTTCACACCCCAGAGAGCGATTTTAGATTCTCTTTCATCCACTTTCGATGAGAAACTCAATGGGGCGGAAATTCCGCCCCAGAAGTTTATGTCACGAACATCGTCTTTACCCGTGCTTATCAACCAGACCGAGCATGAAAACGATACTAAACATTACGCGAATCCATCATGCGCTCGATGATTGGCTGTAGGACCACCTCCATCGCAAAGCCCATCTTGCCCCCCGGCACCACCATGGTATTGCGACGACTCATGAATGAGTCGTGTATCATGCTGAGTAGGTACGGAAAATCGATATTGAGTTTTTCGGGCTCGCGAAAGCGAATAATCACAAAGCTCTCATCAGGCAAAGGAATATCGCGGGCAATAAAAGGATTGGAAGTGTCAACAGTCGGGACTCTCTGGAAATTGATGTCCGTCAAGGAAAACTGAGGAGTAATGTGACGAATATAGTCGGGCATTCGCCGCATGATGGTATCGACGATAGCTTCCGCCGAGTAGCCGCGCTCAAGATTATCGCGGTGGATTTTCTGAATCCATTCCAGGTTGACGATAGGGACGACGCCAACACCTAAATCGACATGCTGGGCAACATTGTCCTCTTCGGAGACAACGAGTCCATGAAGGCCCTCATAAAAAAGAACATCAGTCCCCTCTTCAAGGTCTTCCCAGGGCGTAAATTCTCCAGGTTTTAAGTCAGTTCCAAGCCGTTGATTATGCTCGGCCGCTTCCCCCTCACTATGAAGATAATAGCGACGTTTGCCCTTGCCGGTGTCTCCATAGGTCTGAAAAAGGTCAGCAAGCGAGTCAAAACGGTTTGCTTCCGGTCCAAAGTGGCTTAAATTTCGGTGAACTTCCGCAGCCTTGGCCATTTCGCTTTTCATCTCCACCCGGTTGTAGCGATGAAAGCTGTCGCCCTCGATAACGGCGGCTTTGATACCGTCGCGGTAGAAAATGTGCTCGAATGCGCGTTTAACAGTGGTTGTGCCGGCGCCAGATGAGCCCGTGACAGCGACAATTGGATGCTTTTTCGACATAGTTGACTCCCGTCGTTGTGCTAGTTCCAAATCAGGAAGGTGAATCGGTGCGCGCCCAGATGGTTGAGGCGTCGCGTTGGCACGGACCAGCGCCCGAACCCCTGACTATATCATGAGAGACTCATATTGAGCCTGATGTTATAAAACGTGCAGAAATCGGGAGATGCGTCTGGCATGCTCAAGCCGACCTCAGGTGAAGCCGGAAACCACAATGAGTTGGCTCTAACTGCAGGCCCTGGGGTCGGCGAAGACAGTCTAAGAGATGGAATCCGGAGGATGACAGCGAATGAAAATGGTAGTGGTTGAACTCAGGCTTGCGACACAGCAACCGATCGAGATAATTGATATTACCGAGCAGGTGCGCAAGCACTGCAGGGATTCCGGCATTCGCTCTGGACTGGCGACACTCATTTCCCGGCACACCACAGCCTACGTCAACTTTAACGAGCGCGAACCACAACTCCAACTAGACATGTTGACCTTCCTCAAGCGCTTAGTCCCGCGCGATGGTGACTACCGCCATAACCTTGCCCCGGTTGATGGTCGAGACAATGCGCACGCACACTTGCTCGGGTTGTTTATGAATGCCTCGGAGAGCATCCCGATCGAGGATGGGGCACTGTTGCTTGGTGAATGGCAGTCCATATTCTTTGTCGAGCTCGATGGTCCGCGCACATCGCGCGCCCTGACACTCCAGTTTCTCGGTGAGGGTTAAGCGATGAAAGCAGTCGACGCTCGTGGTTTTTTTTCTTCGGCCAATGCTCTTGAGTTCGAGGACTATCTGCTACTGGACTACGTCTTCGAGTGCCAAGGCGATCCAGAGTTGGCTGCAGCCCATCTTTGCAGCGAACAATCCACGGCGCAATGGAAGCGAGTGAATGTCAGCGAGGACTACCGGCCTCGCTTTGCCGCGAAAGTCTTGTCACTCGACACTCAAGCTTGTCCTTCAGGATTTTCAAGCCCAGTTGTAGAGCTTGGAGATGGCGAGGTTTATCGCTGTAAGGTTCGCATCGCCCACCCTCATGCCAATTTTGGTCCGCGCTTGCCCAACTTGCTCAGTGCGGTACTGGGTGAAGGTGCATTTTTCGCGCCCGGCATCCCCCTGATCAAGCTGCTCGATATTCAGTTCCCGGACTCCTTTCTGAGCGCATTTCAAGGACCGCGCTTCGGCATTCAGGGCCTACGTGAGCGCCTCCAGGTTGAGAATCGACCCATTTTTTTTGGTGTGATCAAGCCAAATATTGGTCTTCCTCCTGAACCTTTCGCCGAGCTTGGTTATCAAGCCTGGACTGGAGGTCTCGACATTGCCAAGGACGATGAAATGCTGGCTGATGTCCAATGGTCACCGCTAGCAGAGCGGGCCCGCCTGCTAGGCGCCGCGCGTATGCGTGCCGAGCAGGAAACTGGCGTGCCGAAAATCTATTTGGCCAATATCACCGATGAATTGGATCGTTTGATCGATCTGCACGATACCGCGGTCGCCGCCGGTGCTGGAGCGGTCATGCTGAATGCCTGGCCCATGGGTTTGAGTGCCGCGCGCATGCTGAGCGCTTACACCAAGGTGCCAATGGTGGCGCATTTCCCTGTCATTGCGGGTATGAGTCGGCTGCCGTTTTTTGGTGTGCATACCCGCGTCATGACCAAGCTACAACGCCTTGCTGGCTTTGATGTCATCATCATGCCGGGATTTGGTGCGCGCATGATGACCCCGGCAGCAGAGGTTCAAGCTTGTATCGATGCTTGTCTTGATCCAACCTTCGGCAACATTAAACCCAGTTTGCCGGTTCCTGGTGGCAGCGATTCGGCTGCTACGCTTGAGGCTGTCTATAACCTGGTAGGCAGTGCGGATTTCGGTTTTGTGCCTGGTCGAGGTGTTTTCAGCCACCCACAAGGTCCAGCGGCAGGAGCAAGAAGCCTGCACCAGGCCTGGGCGGCCATTTCCGCCGGGGTGCCGATGGCGGAAGCTGCCAAGGATCGACCGGAGTTGAAAGCGGCTCTCGAGACCTTCGGTTGAGCAAATTTATCCAAGATTGCCAAGATATAACTAGCGCCCTGGTTGCGTGGATCTGGATAAAACCTTTTTGTATCAGTGCCTTGATATGAAACCAATCAGTTTTTGGGTGGTACGTATCCCTCTGGCACCTCGGCGCCCTCGCCAAAGAAATATTGCTCCATCTGATCCTCGAGAAATTTTCGTGCCTTGGGGTCCATCGGGCTCAGGCGATTTTCGTTGATGAGCATCGTTTGATGCTTTAGCCAATCGCCCCAGGCGGGCTTGGATACTTGCTCGAAGATCCGCTCACCAAGCGGGCCAGGATAGGGTAGGCGCTCAAGGCCCTCGGCTTCATGTCCGAGTTTGATGCATTTGACCATGCGGGACATAGGACGTCTCCATGTACACTAAGTAATTGATAGAAAAGAATTTCTCTGGAATGAGGTTCTAAGCTGGCCTGTGGGAACAACAGTCCAGGAGTTGATTCTTGGATGCTTTAGCCATGGCCAGTAACTCCAGCAAGATCGCCTTGACGGGCGCGGGGACAGCCATGGTGGAAGCGCGCTTCAGCGCCACCCAGAGATGCCGGTCGCTATCTCGAAGCTGACTTATTGCTGACTTGAGCAAGAGTCGTTCAGGATAAATGTCCAAGTGAAAGTGGGAAAATGAATGCTGCCTGTCTGGCAGCTTTTCAACCCGAGGCGCCGTCTGGTAAAGATGCAACTCGCACCAATGCGCGCTGCTTTCCTGCAGCGAAACCTCGGGGAAAGTCCAGAGCCCACCCCAGAGTCCGCTTGGCGGTCGTTGCTCAAGCAAAATTCTGCCATCGGGGTCTTGCACTAGGAGCCAGCGAGTCGCGCGTCTAGGCAAGGGTCGTTTGGGTTTGGGTTGGGGATACTGGTGAATGCTGTTCGTCATGAGAGCCAGGCAATGCCGGCTGAGCGGGCAATGGTTGCAATCCGGCGCGGCTCGAGTGCAGACAGTGGCACCCAGGTCCATCATCGCTTGATTGTAGGTGCCTGGCCAATTCGGATGCTTAAGGTGCAGCTCCTGCAAACCAGCTCGGGCGGCAGCGGATAAAAGCTCATCGGCCAAAGCCCACAGGTGCTTTTGTATCCGGCTCTCCCCGGGCCAGCCCGCAACCGCGAAACAGCGTGCCAGCACTCGTTTGACATTGCCATCAAGGATTGCATGAGCCTGCCCGTAGGCAAGCGAGAGAATGGCGCCCGCCGTGGAACGCCCGATGCCTGGCAGTGCGATCAGCCACTCAAGCTGCTCGGGCAATTCGCCGCCATGCTGTTCAAGAACGATCCTGGCGGAGCGGTGCAGATTGCGTGCCCGAGCATAGTAACCAAGCCCGGACCAGTGTTGCAGCACCTCATCTTCAGTGGCTGTCGCGAGCGCGCCGAGATTGGGAAAGCACCCAATAAAGCGCTCGAAATACGGAATAACAACAGCAACCTGCGTCTGTTGCAGCATGATCTCGGAGACCCAGACCCGATACGGCGTGGGCGCGAGTTGCCAGGGAAGATCCTTACGTCCATGACAGGCAAACCATTGCAGCACGCAGTCTGCGAAGGCATCAGGCAACCAAGCCTGGTTCATGGCGCCATTCCTGGCCTAATTGGTGCCAAGTAGTTTACGCAGACCTTGCTCCAGCCCCTTGATGCCGGTGCGCTCCTCAAGCGCGCGGAGCTTGTCCTGGTGCTGGTCTGCCTTGCGCTTGAGAGCGCGAGCGGCGGCCTCGCGCAGAGCCGGCCTCGGGTCGATGCGAACCCGCGGCGTCTGCCAGGCGCCCTGAATGCGAACAGGCATCGGCAGTCCATTAAGCTCAGCGATGGTCTCGCCATTTGGGTTGTCCTGCACTATGGCGGTCAAATCAAAATCGACATTCTCTGCTGGCAGTTCCACCAGACCCGTGCCGGTGACCAATACCCCGGGTAAGCGGGCAATCACATCCTGGCTGCGAAAGCGGCCCAAATCCCCATGAAAGCTGGCGCTGATCTCACGAAAGGCATGGAGCCGTGGCAATTCAAGTCCAGCCGCCTTGAGACCCGGCCCAGTCGCTGCAAGCATGTCGGTGAAGGAAAGCCCTTGTGGTTGGACATCGCGCAAGAGCACAGCGGCCTCGCCGGCAAGACTTTCGCTGATGCCCTCCCAATTGCCACCACTGGCGCTCAGCTCAAGCGCGATCTTGGCCACACCGCTGGCTGACAGCTTGGCCTGCAGATCGCTCAGGATGGGGCCAATCTGCAAGCTTTCACCTTGCGCCGATAGCTGGAACCTGGGCGCCCCGCGATCACCAGGTCTTACCTTAAGCTGACCGTCAACTCGCCCGCCATAAAATTTTGGTAATGAAAAAAATATATTGGTCGAAAAAGGCTGATCCGCGAAAGCCTGGGTGTCGAGTTGAAAGTCAATACCAGCGGCAAAGGAGCCCATGCCCTCCTTGCTGATGAGCCTCTGCCCGGCAGAGGTTGGCGCACGCTCAAGGCTTTCCAGCCAGGCGTGCAGATCCAGTGCGTCCACGGCCAGGTGCCCGGATGCCATGAGCGCTTCTTCCGTGAGATTGGCATGGATGTCGCCGCCAAAGCGCAAACCTTGGATAAGCAGCTGCAGATTGCCAAGGCTCAGTGAGCGGGCATTCTCCTGGGTGCTCAGATCCGCGGTCAGTTCGGCTGCTGGCCAATGCCAGCTCTGATCCTTCCGACTCCAGGTGATAGGCCCAAGTCCGAGGCGCATATCCGGAAGTTCGAGACCTTCCGCGGTGGCCAGTGGCAGGCGCGCGGAGCCAAGCTGCAGGTCCACCTTGGCCAGGTCAAAGGTGAGCGGAACCGGATTGACCTGGGAGGTGGCGTCCGAGCTCTTGGTGAAGGCGCCACTGAGGTGCCAGGCCTGAATACGTGCGGGCCGCGGCTGGCCAGTGAACAGGGAATTCCAGCGGTATGTGATCACCACTTCCTCGGCATGTAGAGGAGGCCGCTCGCGCGCCAGCATTACAACTTGCCACAGGTGGATTTGAGGCTGGGGTAGCCAGTGGACTCGCGGGCCCCCGCCGATGCGCCAGTGCGAGCTGGTTGCATCCTCAACCTGAGCCCTCAGCAGATCACGGACCCGCGGACGGTCCAGCAAAGAATCGCCCGCGACAATGACAAAAAGCCCGAGTCCGGCAAAGATCATGAAGAACCACAGCAAGCCCGTTGTCAGAGGCCGCATCATCGCTCTACATGACCTTGATCATCGCGGGAAGAGAGCATCGGGGGAGAAAGCAGGAGATCAAGAGAGGCGGGAAGTGGAGCGGGCGATGGGAATCGAACCCACATTGGAGGCTTGGGAAGCCCCTGTTCTACCATTGAACTACGCCCGCGATAAGAATGGGTGTTGCCGCTGTTAACCGTCCGCCCAAGCCAAACTGAGGGCGCAAGCTAGAGGTCATGCATGCCTTGCTTGCCAACTGACCCAGCTTCAAGGACTCGGGTTGGCATCACCTGGGCCGATTGTAGGTCCGCGCGAGCGGATCGGCAAGACGCGATCACGCTCGGGCAAGAGAACGCCAAAGAAACCAAGAATCGCCCATGCACGGAGGTCTCATTCAGCCATCCAGGGCATACATGCGCTCAATGGCGTTACGGTGCTGGTGGACAACCTGATGTCGCTTGACCTTCATCGTTGGGGTCAGCAAACCGTTGTCGATCGACCAAGGCTCAAGCACCAGGGTGACGCGGCGAATTTTTGCATATCCGGGAAAGTCCGCCAGCGCCTCGCGGACGCGCGCCAGCATGGTCTTGATCAAGCCTTGATCCTGAAGGCTCGTCGGATCCCGCGGGTCAAGTTGATGCTCGCGCGCCAGGCTCGGCCAGAGCTCGGTATTGAGCACCAGTAGGGCGCTCAGAAAGGGTTTGCCCTCGCCCAGAACCATGGCCTGTTCGAACAGAGGATCGAGCCCGATGGCCATCTCCATATCCGCCGGCGGCACCTTCTCGCCATTGGAGAGCACCAGAATGTCCTTCAGCCGCCCGGTGATCTGAAGATGGCGGCCGATGAGTCGCGCCTGATCCCCAGTGCGGAACCAACCGTCCTCGCCCAGGACCTGGGCGGTGGCGGCCGGGTTGTTCCAGTACCCGCGCATGACCCCGGGGCCGCTGACCTGAAGCTCGTCCTGCTCGCCAATGCGCACCAGCACGCCCCGCAGCGGAATGCCAACGGTCTCCGGCTGATTATCCTCAAGCGGATTGACACTGACCACCGGGCTAGTTTCGGTCAGACCATAGCCCTGAATCAAGGGCAATCCCAGGCTAATAAACATCCGCGCCACATCCAGCGGCAGGGGTGCGCCGCCGCTCACGGCTGCCCGAATACGTCCGCCAAGGCGTTCGAGCACCTTGTTTGCGATGAGACGCTTGAGCATGGGCCAGAGCAGCAGCAGAGGATGCCAACGCCGCCGTCCTTGAGTATGCTCGAAGGCGATCCAACCAATGCGCGTGGCCAGACCAAACAGCCAGCGTGCCGGAGCTGGGCGATGCTGAATTTGTTCCCGCAGACGCTGGTAGACGCGCTCGAACACTCGGGGTACGGCGATGATCACCGTCGGGCGAACGTTTTTAAGATCATCGGCGAGTTGGCCGACCGAGCGCGCGTAGGCCAGGGTGGCGCCGGCCATCATGGGCAGGTAATAGCTGGCCGTGCGCTCTAGCATATGCGACAAGGGCAGGAAGGACAGAAAAACGTCTTCCCGATAGACATCCAGTAGCGCCACGGCCCCATGCACGTTGCTCAGAATATTGCCGTGCGTCAGCATGACGCCTTTGGGCTTGCCGGTGGTGCCAGAGGTGTAAACGATGCTGGCCAACTCATCGGAGTCGGCGGTGCGCTGCCGCCAAGTCGCGCCCTGGCTCGGCAGCCAGTCGCGAGCCGCCACCACCCGAGGCTCTCCGGCAGCCAGTGAGGGGGTGTCTTTAGGAGTATCAAGCAGCACCACTGTCGCCGGCCAGGGTTGATCGCTCATCACCTCGGCCAGGCGGTTCCAGCGATTCGCATCCTGCACCAGCAAGGCCTTGGCAGCTGTTTCGCGCAGGATGTAGGCGGCATTCTCGGCGCGGTCGTCCGTATACAAGGGCACTGTTACCAACCCAAGCGAAAGTGCCGCTTGATCGAACATGACCCATTCCGGACAATTGCGCAACAACAGAGCGACACGATCTCCAGGCTCAAGCCCCTCGCCGGCTAATGCGTCGCGCCAGCGTGCGACCTGCGTGCAAATCTCGACCCAGGTGAGAGATCGCCAGGCGCTGCTGGAGCGATCGAACCAGCGGTACGCCTCGTGCTCCGGGGAACGGCTTACCCGCTGCAGAAAAAGCCCGTCGAGCGTGACTGCCTGTTCAAGCGGAATCAGATCTTTTGACCATCGCTCCATGAGCTACTCCCGGCTTGTTGATCAGGGATCTTGATGAGGGATCCTTGTTGATTAGGGAGATGGCTGCGACACGGTCAGGATGGCACAAGCGCAGCGGCTTTCCAAAACGGATCTTAAGGCGATTAACGCCGGTGATCCAGGGCAAAACAATAGCAAACACAAGGAAATTGGCGATGCAGATCTTTCTAAATGGTGAAACCCTTGACCTCAATCCTGGTGCCACGGTGCTGGATCTGATTCACCAACAAGGACTCGCCAAACAGCGCCTGGCGGTCGAAGTCAACCAACATCTCGTCCCCCGAAGCCAGTTCGCGGCAAGTCCACTTGCACCGGGCGACCGTGTAGAAATCATTCACGCGGTTGGCGGCGGCTAAGAGTTCCAGTCAGGATTTGGGTTCCATTTGGGACTCCCTGGGGCAAGCCTTGGGGGTCCGCTAAGACGCTCAGCTCGCTCCTCCTTCCATCATCAGCTGGGCAAGTTCGTCATAGACTTGATTCCAAGCATGACGGGTTTCCGGGCCAAAATCACTACCAAGATGCGCGTCCAGGGTTGCGATCAGGGCATCACGCATCTTTGGGTAATCCTCATCTTCCACCCCATAGCCGCTGTGGCGAGCACCCATCATGGTAATGACCCGATCCAAGGACGCCAGATCATCCAGGGTATCGACCGTGCGATTGATCATGCGCATCAGCTTGTGCGCTTGCTCGTCCATCTCGCCCTTGAACAGATGGCGAAGCTCCGGGTGGTCGTTGAACATGCGCTGATAAAGCGCTGCTCCAGCCTGCTCGGCCTGTGGTTGCAACCGCGCCCAGGAAGCGCGCACAAGGGCAATATCGTCTGATGTCATAATAACGGAGTCTCCCGTGAGTTTGGGTCAGCGCGGACCAGGGGATAGTTTGGCAGTTTATACCTGACTCGGCGCGAAATTGCCCACTCTGGGTTCGGGGCGGCAGGGAATCATCAGGATGCAAGTCCATGGGCTGGATAGGTAAAGTAATCGGCGGCATCGCCGGGCTGTTGCTAGCGGAAGCGCCCGGTGCCGTACTTGGGGCGATTTTGGGGCATGGTTTCGACCATGGTCTGCGTGCGTTCAGGCGCGATGGCTCACTCTCACGACAGGAGCGCGAGCGCGTGCAAGCGGCCTTTCGTGCCGTGACCTTCAGCACCATGGGCCATATCGCCAAGGCGGACGGTCGAGTGTCCGAGGCTGAAATCGCCATGGCAGAGGCGGCGATGGCTCGCCTGCGCTTCTCCGCCGAGAAACGGCGTCAGGCCATTGCTGAGTTCAAGCGCGGCAAGGCGCCAGACTTTGTGCTGGCCGAAGCGCTCACCACCTTCTGGCGCGATTGTCGCGGTAACGCCGGCTTGCTGGAGATGTTCCTGCGCCTTCAACTACAGGCCGCCTATGCCGATGGAGTGCCTTCCCCAGCGCAGCGCCAGTTGTTGAACCAGGTGCGCCGAGCGCTGCGCATCCCGGAGTCGGAATTCGATCAGCTCGAGCAAATGATTCGCGTCGAACGAGAGAACACCTCGGAAAAAGCCGGCGCGCGCGGTAAAAAGAAATCCCGCCGAGCGGGTCAGCAGCCAGATTCCGGGGTTCTCACGCTCGCCCAGGCCTATGCGCTGCTGGGTGTCAAACCCAATGACTCAGATGCTGTGATCAAGCGCGCCTACCGTCGCCTGCGCAGCCAGCACCATCCCGACAAGCTTGTCGCACGCGGACTGCCGGAAGAAATGCTGAAACTCGCCACGGAGAAAACCCAACAGATTCGCCAAGCTTACGAGCGCATTCAACAGGCGCGGGCAGCTTGACAGTGACTGGCGCATGTTTCTGCTTCAGGGAATTGTGCTCTCATCCGCAAGCCACTTGAGATAAACCTGCGAATTGCGCTCGGGTCTGTAGCTCGCGCGCTTCGCCTCGGGCAGCACTTCCAGCCCAGCGGGCTCGAAGCCACGTTCACGAAACCAGTGCGCGGTTTGGGTGGTGAGCACGAACAAGCCTCTGAGACCCATGCGGCGGGCAAGCTGTTCCATGTGCGCGAGCATCCGATCGCCGCGACCGGTGCCGCGATACTCCGGATGCACGGCCACGCAGGCAAGCTCGGCCAAACCGGCATCCGCATGGGGAAACAGCGCGGCACAGGATAATATGGTGCCGTCGCGCTCGGTGACTTGAAACTGCCCAATGTCGCTTTCCAGCCGTTCGCGCGAGCGACTGATCAATAGGCCTTTTTGTTCAAGTGGCGCTAGAAATTCCAGAATGCCCGCCACATCATCCAAACGCGCCGGTCGGAGTTCCTCGAAAGGTTCGCTGGAGATCAGAGTACCGCTGCCGTCGCGGGTGAAGAGTTCACGCAGTAGCGCGCCGTCCCGGGCGCGATTAATCAGATGGACTCGGCGAATACCGCGTCGGCAGGCTTCCGTGCTCGCGCGCAACACGGCGGCGGTTTCTTCCGTTAGCGCCGTCTCGCCAACCAGTAGCTGGTCCACGTCACTTAGCAAGAGTTGGGGCCCAAGCACCGGGTTGAATCCACCGGGCTCGAGAAGAAAAATCAGCTTATCCGCGCCCAAGGCCACGGCGGTGGAACAGGCAACATCGGCCGCGCTCAGGTTAAAGACCTCGCCGGTTGGCGAATAGCCCAAGGGTGGAATCAGCGCGACCGCCTTGGCCTCCAGGCGCTGGCGCAGGGCAGCGCGGTCGATGCGCCGTACCGCGCCTGTGTGCTGATAATCGACCCCATCAAGAACGCCAAGCGGGCGTGCGGTGACAAAGTTGCCAGACGCGACCGGGATGCGCACCCCGGCCATGGGCGAATTGGCCAGACCAAGCGAGAGCAGCGCCTCGATCTCGACCCGCGCGACCCCGGCCGCCTCTTTGACGCAGGCCAGCGCCGGTTTGTCAGTCACACGCAGGCCTTTGACATAACGCATCTCGGCGCTCTGACGGGCCAGGCGCTGCTCGATTTGTGGGCGTGCGCCATGCACCAGCACCAGGCGAATGCCAAGACCGTGCAGCAGGGCGAAATCATGCACCAGATTGGGAAACCCAGGGTCGGTGATGGCCTCACCACCGAAGCAAATGACAAAGGTGCGGTCGCGATGGGCGTGCACATATGGCGTACACTGGCGGAACCAGGCGACGAAAGGGTCGCTTGGTTTGCCGTCACCCTGATCGCCAGCAGCAGAGATGGCATTATCAATGGTGGTGATGTCGAGGGCCTCATGGCCGCTTTGGGGGTTGGACATTTGAGGTCATTTCCATATGCAGATGAAAGGCGCGCGGAGAGAGTCCCAGTCGCTCGGCCGCGCTCTGCGAATCCTGACCACACGCGTGCAGTGCCTCGGCCAATAGCTGTTGTTCGATGGCATCAAGGCGGTCGGCCAGCGTAGACTCGGTCGCTGGCGGCGGGCTGGCCAGCGGGGCGGCGCTAGTGGCTCGGCTCGCTATGGGGGCGCCCATCTGCCGTGGTTCAGGCAGGCGCAGATCGGCGAGACTCAGCTCCGGCGACTCGCACAGGGCGCTGGCGCGCTCTAGAATATTCTCCAACTCGCGCACATTGCCAGGAAAGGCGTAATCGCGCAGTGCCGCCATGGCGTCTTGGTCAAGACTCGCGGCCGGGCTGCCTGACTCGGCGGCGATGCGTGGCAGCAGATAGGCAACCAGAACGGGGATGTCGCCAACCCGCTCGCGCAGTGGCGGCAGATGCAGATCGATGACGTTGATACGGTAAAACAGATCCTGACGAAAAGAACCCCGGGCAACGGCATCGACCAGGTTGAGATGACTGGCGCTAATAATGCGCACATTCACCGGCACCTCCTTGGCGGCGCCGACTGGGCGCACGCTTTTCTCCTGGATGGCGCGCAGCAGCTTGACCTGCATCGGCAGCGGCAGGTCGGCGATTTCATCAAGAAACAGGGTGCCTCCCTGGGCCGCCTGGAACAGCCCCGGTTTGTCGCTGCTCGCGCCGGTGAAGCTGCCCTTGCGATGGCCAAAGAGCTCGCTCTCGACCAGATCGGCCGGGATGGCGCCACAGTTGACTGGCACAAAGGGCTGATCGGCGCGCGGGCCGAGCTGATGAATCAGGCTGGCCGCCAGCTCCTTGCCGGTGCCACTCTCGCCACTAATGAACACCGGTGCCTGATTGCGCGCAAGTTTGGCGATCAGGGTGCGCAGTTCAAGAATTTGCGGCGATTCGCCAATGAGTTTGGCTTGTGGACCCATGCTCTCATCCGCGGGCTCGCCACCACGCCCGCGCGCGCGCAGGGCAGCAGTGGTCAGCTCACGCAATACCCGCAGGTCGAGCGGCTTGGAGACAAAGTCAAAGGCACCGGCTTTCATCGCCGCGACGGCGGATTCCATGTTGCCATAGGCCGTCA
Organism: Thiorhodovibrio winogradskyi; assembly: GCF_036208045.1. NCBI lineage: Bacteria > Pseudomonadati > Pseudomonadota > Gammaproteobacteria > Chromatiales > Chromatiaceae > Thiorhodovibrio > Thiorhodovibrio winogradskyi. Next base: position 24,983 of record NZ_CP121472.1, read on the forward strand.
TCATGGCCACTGGCATCTCGGGATAGCGCGTGCTGGCATGGCGCACCAGAGCGGTGCCATCGCCATCGGGCAAGCGCATGTCGGTCAGGCAGATGTCAAAGCGATCACCGGCGAGCGCCTGGCGGGCAGCCTTCAGGGTGCCGACGCACTGGGCCTCCAGCCCCATGCGGGCAAGGGTGATGCGCACCAGGTCGAGAATATCGGGTTCGTCATCGACAACCAGCGCGCGGGCTTTGGGCTTGGCGGCGGCCTTGGGCATCGGGCGGGTAACTTCTCAATTTCTCATGGCACAGCGCCCGCCACAGCGGCACGCTCACAAATGATATCAGGCAATGGCGGGATGGTGTGATGTCCTCCGATAGTGTGATGTCCTCCGATACGGTCGCCGAGGTAATCCCAGAAAAAGATGCCGATGTCGGAAGCGTAGCAGGCATGAGACAGCAGTAATGGTTTGTTGTGGTGCCCAACCGCGGTGCTTGCCTCATGGTCGACGACTTCATCTATCGCCATGGCCTGGAACTGCTTGGCGGGGCGGGACCGTCGACCTAGACGAAGTGCAAAAAGTTTAGTTTGATGGCAAGCCCATGCACACTGTCAACATCCATGAAGCAAAAACCCATCTCTCCCATCTTGTCGAAAAGCGGCCGGCGGCGATCTCTTCTTGCTCTGGCTTATCGGCACGGTGGCGGAACACGCCGGTTTGCATGAGAAAATGCGTCCTGGCTGCCGCAAACGACGGGATTATTCGCGGGTTTTTCTGGCGCGCCTGCTGGTGACATTAACAAAGACTGCTGGCGTAGCGGCCTGGCGAGGCAAAAGTTTGTGGGGATACCTCAGGGTCTGTCCCCTATTATCACTGCCTATTATCTAATGAGCGAGCCATTGATCGGCTAGCTGGTGCTGGAGAAAATTGACCTGGTCATCGACAGTGCGCGCCCAACGCTTGGGCCGCGCCTGGAACTGCCGAATATGCCGCTGCTCAAACACAAATCCGCGCGCCAGTGACCAAGATTGGCAAGAGTATCGAGATAGCCACGAACTTGGACAAGACACTAATACATATTATCGCCTCAACGGACACCTGGATTGAAGGCGATGCCGTACGCCAAGTGAAGCAGACCGCCGCGCTGCCCGACAGCACCCCGAGGACTTGCGCCAGACGGCCCTCGGTGGCCAGATCATCTGCGAGGACAAGGAACTGCTCTATGACGAAGCCCCGAAGCATACAAAGCCGTCGGCCGCGTCATCGCTGATCTGGTCGATGCCGGCCTGTGCCGCATCATAGCCACCGTGTGACCGGTACTGACCTACAAGGTTCGTCGCCTCGAAAGCAATCGGGAGCGCCAGCGGGCACAGAAGTCGCCTCGCACAACTAAGCCTAAGCGGAACCGCCGATGAGTACCCCAACCCTGTGGCTACAAGTCTCCGCCGGCCGCTGCCCGGCGGAATGCGAATGGGTGGTCGGTCAACTTGCCCCGCGCCTGACCGCCGAGTTGCAAGCGCGCGGGCTGGCGGTGGAGGAGATCGACCGCACCCCCGGCCATCACCCCGGAGATGCGCGCTCCGTGTTGCTGCGGGTCAGTGGTCCGGAGGTACAGACCCAGGTCGCCGACTGGCTCGGCACCATCCAATGGATCGGCGCCAGTCCATATCGGCCCCACCACAAGCGCAAGAACTGGTTCGTCAGCGTTGCTGCCTTCACGGAACCGGTGGTCTCTACTTGGAGCGAGCACGAAGTGCGCATTGAAACCCAGCGCGCCTCCGGTCCAGGAGGGCAGCATGTCAACCGCACCGAAAGCGCGGTACGTGTCACCCATCTGCCGACCGGGATGAGCACCCTGGCCCAAGAGGAACGCTCCCAGCACCTGAACCGTCGCCTAGCGCTGGCCAGGCTCTCTGCGCTGCTGTTCGAACAGACCGAGGATCGGCTTCGAGCGGCGGAAGATCGGCGCTGGCGGCAGCATACCCAGTTGGAACGAGGGAATGCTGTACGGGTTTATCGGGGCAGCGATTTCCGTCGTTAGAAGAGTCCGAATATTCCACATGTGCGAGTTAGATTCAGTTTTTTCATTGTGCCCGCATTGATAGCGCTCCGTGTTATGCTTGAGCAGGTGTCGGACAGATGGCGGTAGAAAGTGCGTAGTGGCCCACGGCTGGAAAAGAGGTGTTAGGGCCAGTCGGGCTCGAGCCGGGAGTCCTGAAACTCGGCCTCCAACTGCCTGATCAAATCAGCGGTCTGAACGCGAAGAGGGCCTGACCGCGGGATCTGGTCAAGCGTGAACGTCCGTCAGTGGATCTTCCCGATCTCTCCTTCAAGCACATAGACTGCGCCGCAGTAAGGGCAGACAGTGCGGCGGTCGGGTGCCTTGTCGATCGGGAGATAGACGCGCGGGTGCATATTCCAGAGCTCCTCGCCGGGTCTGGGGCAGCTCAGGGGGAGTTTGGACGCCTGGATTTTAATGGGCCCTGGCGCCGCGGCTGGACTGACTGGGGGGGCCGGTTTGTCGGTGCTGAATGGAAGTGCGGAATGTTCCATGACGAATCTTCCTGTTAGGTGCCGAGTGAGGAGAGGGGTTTACACCAGATCAAGCCATTGGCGGTGGCCTGGGTCGCGGCCATGGACCACGTCGAAGTAGTGGCTTTGCAGCTTCTCGGTAATGGGCCCGCGACCACCGTTGCCAATCACGCGCCCGTCGACTTCGCGGATGGGTGTGACCTCGGCGGCGGTGCCGGTGAAGAAGGCCTCGTCGGCGATGTAGACCTCATCGCGGGTGATGCGTTTTTCATGGACCTTCAAGCCCATGTCCTCGGCGAGGGCGATCACTGTCTTGCGGGTGATGCCGTCGAGCGCCGAGGTTAGGTCCGGGGTATGGAGCTGTCCGTCGCGCACCAGGAAGATATTTTCGCCGCTGCCTTCCATCACATAGCCCTGGGCGTCGAGCAAAATAGCCTCGTCGTAGCCGTCGCGCAGGGCCTCCTGCAGGGCCATCATGGAGTTCATGTAGTTGCCGTTGGCCTTGGCGCGGCACATGGTGACATTGACATGATGGCGGGTGAAGGAGGACACCCGCACGCGAATGCCGCGGTTCATATTGTCCTCGCCGAGGTAGGAGCCCCAGTGCCAGGCGGCGACAATGACATGCACTTGCAGGTTGTCGGCGCGCAGACCCATGCCCTCGGAGCCGTAAAAGGCCATGGGGCGGATGTAAGCGGAGGCGAGCTTGTTCTCGCGCACCGCGAGGCGTTGGGCCTGATTGAGGGTGTCGCGGTCGTAGGGGATCTTCATGCCCAGGATGTGCGCGGAATTAAACAGCCGCTCGGTGTGCTCCGGCAGGCGGAATATGGCCGCGCCGCGGTCGGTCTCATAGGCGCGCACGCCCTCGAAGACGCCCATGCCGTAGTGCAGGGTATGGGTCAGCACATGGGTTTGGGCGTCGCGCCAGGGGACGAGTTCGCCGTTGTACCAAATCACGCCGTCGCGGTCGGCCATGCTCATGTTTCGATGTCTCCAGGTTATAATTCGTGCCCGCATCCGGGCCTATTTCCGGGCCAATTTTTGGTTTGGTTTTCGAGCTGGACCTAGGAGTCGATATCCGACTGGGCATCGTCCATTAGGCTGTGCCAGAGTTGCTCGACACGCTCGCGCTCGGTGAGAAGTTGGTCGTTGGCCACGCGCCCAGGTGCGTCTCTTAGGGCATTGCGATGATAGGCCGCGCGCAGGGACTTGTAGGCCGCCGTCAGCACCTCGGCGCTATCTCCGGGTAGCAGATCGAGCCGTTTGAGGCTTTCGAGCAGGCGGATATTATCGGTCCAGTCGGTCAGCTCGGGGTATTGCGCCGCCCAGCGCAGCACGGCGTATTGAACCATAAACTCGATGTCGGCAATACCGCCGCGACCCTGCTTGAGATCGAATTGCCGCGCGTTGCTCTTGTCGAGGTTGGCGCGCATTTTCGCGCGCATCTCGCGCACCTCGGCGCGCAGTTTCTCGGGGTCGCGTTCCAATTGCAGGATGGCGCGGCGGACTTCGGCGAAGCCTTGCCCCAACTTGGGGTCGCCGGCCACAGGACGAGCGCGCACCAGGGCTTGATGCTCCCAGGTCCAGGCCTCTTCGCGCTGGTAAGCGGCAAAGGAGTCGAGCGAGCGCGCGATCATGCCTTTCTGGCCATCGGGGCGCAGGCGCATGTCGATCTCATAGAGCACGCCGGAGTAAGTGGGCGTGGTCATGATATGAATGAGACGCTGGCCCAGGCGAATGTAGAATTGCGCGGCGGTGACCGGGCGCTCGCCCTCGGTGGCATCCATGGCGCCCTCGCCGTCGTACAGGAACACCAGGTCAAGGTCGGAGTGGTAGCCCAGCTCAATGCCGCCGAGCTTGCCGTAGCCCAGCACCAGAAAGCCATTGTGCTGCCGGTCGCGCCCGGCCGGGACGCCATGGCGGGGGCTGAGGCCATCCCAGGCTAGATTTAGGCTGCGCGCGACCGCGGCCTCGGCGATCTCGCTCAGGTAGTCGCTGACCACCATCAGCGGGATGGCGCCGGTGATGTCGGCGGCGGCCACTCGCAGTTGATTGCCCTGGGCGAACTGACGCAGGCGCTCCATGGGTTGTTCGAGGTCGTCGCTTGCGAGTGGACCGAGCAGGGAGTCCAATTCGGCGTCGAGGTCGGCGCGATGCAGAGGCGCGAACAGCCGGCGGGCGTCGAGCAGTTCATCAAGCAGCAGGGGCGCGCGCGCGGTGCGTTCGCTGAACCAGGGGCTCATGGCGCACAGACGTACCAGCATATCGAGCGCATCGGGCCGCTCGACCAGCAGCGACAGATAGGCGGTACGCCCAAGAATGGCATCGAGCACATGGAGTACCCGCTTGAGGGTCAGATCAGGCGAGACCTCGGCATCGGTGGCGCTGGCCTCGCAACGGGCGATCTGCTCGAGCAGGCATGGCATCAGGGATTTCAGGCGCTGTAGCGCGGTTTGCCCGAGACCCTTGCGTTGCGCGCTCTGACGAAATTGCTCCAGGCGCTCCCAGGCGCTCTCGGGGTCGTGAAAACCGGCCTGGCGCAGCTGACCGATGGCCATGGCCTCCTCGGGCGGATCAGTCCATAGCCGGCTCAGCCCGGCCTCGTCGGCGGGCGCCGCGCTGGCGGGATCGGCAAACACCTGGTCGAAGTGCTGTTGCACCAGGCTGCGATGATGACCGAGCCGCGCGAGAAAGCTTGGCCAGTCGGCAAAGTCGAGTGAGCGGGCGAGACGCTCGCGCTCGGCTTCGCGCGTTGGCAGGCTGTGGGTTTGGCGGTCGGCCCAGGCTTGCAGGCGATTCTCGGTCAGGCGCAGAAAGTGATAAGCCTCGCTCAGATCCGCCACGACCTCGGGTGCGAGCAGGCCCTTTTCGCGCAGGTATCGCAGTACCTGCAAAATGGGGCGCACCTGCAACTCGGGTTCGCGTCCGCCGCGAATCAGCTGGAAGGACTGGCCGATGAATTCGATCTCGCGAATACCGCCGGGGCCGAGCTTGATGTTGTCCGCCATGCCCTTGCGCCGCACCTCCTGATCAATCAGGCTCTTGAGATGGCGCAGGGAGTCGATGGCGCCAAAATCCAGGTAGCGCCGATAGACAAAGGGCCTGAGCATGTCCATCAGCCCGGCCCCGGCCTGGGGCGGCCCGGCGATTGGACGCGCCTTGATCATGGCGTAGCGTTCCCACTCGCGCGCGTGGGCCTCGTAATAGGTCTCGAGCGCGTCGAAGTGCATGGCCAGCGGGCCGGCATCGCCGAAGGGGCGCAGGCGGGTATCCACCCGAAACACATAGCCCTCGGGCGTCTGCATTTCCAGCAGCTTGACCAGGCGCTGGCACAGGCGGGTGAAAAATTGCTCGTTGGTCAGCGCGCGCGGGCCGCCTTGCACCTGGCCACGGCTTGGATAGGCAAAGATCAGGTCGATATCCGAGGACAGATTCAGCTCCTCGGCGCCGAGCTTGCCCATGGCCAGCACGACCAGGCGCTGCGGGCTGCCATCCTCGCCCATGGGTTCGCCTAGCTCGGCATGCAGCCAGGGCTCAAGCAGAGCCAGGGACTCGCGCACACAGACATCGCCCAAGGCGCTCAAGTCCGCCAGGGTTTCCTCCAGGCTGGCCCAGTCGGCCAGGTCACGCCAGATGATGCGCAGCATCTGGGCGCGACGGAAGTGACGCAGCGCGCTGGTCAAGGCGGCTTCGTCGTTCACGTCAGCCAGCGCCTGGCGCAATGCGGCGGTCATGGTCGCGGCGCCATCGGCGCGCTTGAGATCGCCGCTGGCGAGCAGGCCGGCAAAGATGCGCGGATGGCGCGCGGCGCTTAGGGCGACATACTCGCTGCCGGCCCAGACCCGCTCGCGCGCGCGGCGGAACTCGGCGTCCTGCGGTAACTGGATGCCGGCCTCGGCCGCCCAGGCGAGCCAGTCCTGCCAATGGTTGTCGTTGGGACTTGGGGTGGAGTGATGCATGGCGATGGCCTATTGCGTCAACGATTGGCCATCTCGGGCGCATCGCCGGCGCCGCGAAAGCGGGCGAAGCGCGCAAGAATCGCGGGCGGGGTCGGTGCGCTCAAGCGACTACCGATCACAATCGCCAGGGTCGCGGCGAGGATACCGGGGACGATCTCATAGAGTTCAAACAAACCGCCCCCGAGGGCTTTCCAGACCACCACGGTGAACCCGCCCGCGATAATCCCGGCCAGGGCGCCGATGCGCGTCATGCCGCGCCAGTAGAGCGAGAGCACCAGCACCGGGCCGAAGGCGGCGCCGAAGCCGGCCCAGGCGTAGGCGACCAGGCCAAGCACTGTGTTGTCGGGTTCCAGCGCCAGCAACAGCGCGATCACGGCGAGCAGCACCACGGCAAGGCGTCCAATCAGGACAATCTCCTTCGAACTGGCTTGGCGGCGAAACAGCTGGCGATAAAGGTCTTCGGTCAGGGCCGAGGAGGACACCAGCAACTGCGAGTCCGCCGTGCTCATGATGGCCGCCAGAATAGCCGCCAGTAGCACACCGGCGATAAGCGGATGGAAGAGTGCCTCGACCAGCACCATGAAGATGGTCTCGGCATCGGCCAGCTCGCCGCCCAGATGGCCGTCCACCCAGACCAGGCCTGCCAGCCCGACCAACACGGCACCGGCCAGGCTAAGCGCGGTCCAGATCACAGCGATGCGCCGCGCCGCTGGCACTGCCTGCTGATCGCGAATGCCGGCAAAACGCGCCAGTATGTGCGGTTGGCCAAAATACCCCAGCCCCCAGGCCGCGAGCGACACAATGGCGATGAGACCAAGCGGCTCGCCTTCATCGTTGCTCCAGAGCGACATCAGCCTGGGATGATCAGCGTTCAGACTGGCTTGCATGGCGAAAAAGCCGCCATCGGCCTGCATGGCGATGACGGGCACCAGCAGCAGGGCGGCGAGCATGAGCAGACCCTGCACCAGGTCGGTCCAGGACACCGCCAGGAAGCCACCGGTGAGGGTATAGGACATAATGACCAGGGCGCCGATGGTGGTGGCGAGGCGCGCGTCCAGCCCGAACAGCGTCTCGAACAGTTTGCCGCCAGCGACCAGGCCGGAGCTGGTATAAAACAGAAAAAACAGCAAAATAAAGAGCGCGGCGATGGCCTGCAAGGCATGATTTGGGTCGCCAAAGCGATTGGCCAGGTACTCAGGGATGGTCAGGGCATCATTGGCCTCGGCGGTGAACTGCCGCAAGGGTTGCGCGACAATGCGCCAGTTAAGATAGGTACCGAGCAGCAGCCCGCCAGCCAGCCACAGGGATTGCAGGCCGGAGGTGAAGGCAAAGCCTGGTAGGCCGAGCAGTAGCCAGCCGCTCATGTCCGAGGCCCCGGCCGAGAGTGCCGCCGGCCAAGGCCCGAGACGGCGCCCGCCAAGAAAGTAATCGGCCGAGTCATGGGTCCGGCGCCAGGCCCAAAGCCCGATGCCAAGCATCACTAGCAAGTAGAGGAAAAAGGTCGCGGCGACGGACAATGAGATGGCATTTTGCATGGAGAAATGGATGGTGCTTGTGCGGCTTGGTCGCGCGGCGGATTGGCACGGCCAGGTAGACCGAGCGGGAAGCATGCCCCGTTCGGCGCCTTTCTGGCAAGTCAGCCAAGGGTTCCGGGCGTGCAAAACAACTATGGCACGGCCATGAATAGGACACCATGAATAGGAAATGGAATAGCCAATCCATCAGCAGCCCATGCGACCCGAAGAGCAACATCCTGTTGGCGAGCAATATGGAGCATAGGTGGGCCAAGAGAAGCCGATGACCGACAAGCCTTCCAATGGCATGGCGCAAACAATCGCCAGCGCCAAGAACTTTCGCCAGGAAGTGCTGAACCCGGCGGACGGGGTCTTTCTGTTCCATGCGCGCGCCATCGAGCGGTTGATTGAGGAGCAGCTTGGCGCCGCTCAGCATGGGGTGTCGATTCCCGAGCTGCCCTACTACCTGATGCGGCGCGAGGATTTTCTGTTCGGGCTCGAGACCGAGAATCCCGAGGCCCTGTCGGTGATCGAGGGGCTGAAGCTGCCGCCCTATGTGGTGCTGCTGCCATCGCCGCGCGCCCAGGGTGCCGATGGCGCGGCGTTCAGCCGGCTGCGTCACGACTATTGGGCGCGCGCCTTCGAGGCCGAAGTCGCCCGGGCTTGGCAGATGGCGCGCGACCAAGCGGGTGACGATGAGGATTTTGGAGCCCGGGCGCTGCGCGACCTGGTGGGTGAACATGGCTTTGCTGAGTTGCGCGATGTTCTCGAACGCGACGGCTTGACCTTGCCCATCTGGGACGAGGCCCTGCTCTGTCGCAGCTTTGTCGCCCGGGTGGCGCGGCTGCGCTATTTCGCCCCCGGCGCGCGTGGGTTTTATTTTCCCGCCGTGCATGACTGGGCGCGCATCGACGCCTGGTTGCTGGCCAGCGGCCTTGAGTTGCCGCCACCGCTGCCCGCCCTGGCAGGAGCGGACCCCCTGCCCCCGCTGTTGCAAAAAACCCGGCCCGGTCCCGGCGAGTTGTCCCCCGAGCCGCTGCCGCTGCTGCCCGGTGGCCTGACGCGCGGCGCTCGCGACCCGGATTACCGGCCAGCCCAGCGGGCGGTGCGTGCGCTGGCCGCGCATGCGCCACCGACCGCTGCGGCGCGCCTCTCCGAACCCGAATTGATTGAGTCTTTCGATGCGCTGTTCGAGGTACGTTGTCTCGATGCGCTGCACGAGGCCTCGCGGCTGAAACCCAAACGGGATGTCATGGCGCGCCTGTGGGACAGTCTGAGCGCGCGCCTAAGCCGCCTGTTCGGGCGACTGCTGTTCGCTCCCAGTTTCGAGCGGCTACAGAATCGCCCGCGCCGTTCGCCCTCGGGTGCCTGGCTCGGCGCCGGACTGAGGTTGTTCCGCCATGCCGTGGCGGCGGCCAATCGCAGCGAGATGCGCGGACGCTTCGCCACCGCGCTGGTGCATCTGGCCGATGCCCGGCGGCTGCTGCTTCGCCTGATGCAGTTTTGCGGTGGGTCCGCTGGGAATCTGTGTCAGCGATTGGCCGTGCTCGAGGCCGACTGCGAACAAAGCCTGGCCGCGGAACTAGCGGCAAGAGTGGGCCTGCGTCCAGCGGCAGCCAGGCAGCTTGACGCTCTGGTGGAGCGCCTGGCGGCCGAGGACCGTGGCGCCAGCGCCTCGCCAGTCGCGCGCGCCTTGTTAAGCCAGCTGGAGAAAGTCCTGTGTGAAACACGTGACGACTACTATCGTCTGCGCCTTTGGGGTTGGCTGGTCAGCTTCGGGCGTATCCGCCTGCGCGAGATATTGCCCTTTCAGGCACACTTGCATTGTTTGCGGTCGTTACAAATCGCGCGCGCGCGCCTGGATGACCTCGACTGGCCGCTGCATGAACTCGAGCGCTTTGGAAGTCTGCTCGAGCAGATGCACGAGTCCTTTAGTCAGCGACTCGAAGCCCAACTGACGCCACGGCTGACCCAGGCGCTGCGCGAGGCGGACTTTGTGCCGCGCAACCACCGCGAGCGCGTGGCCGAGCACAAAATGCGCGGCGAATTGCTGGATGTGATCAAACGGCGCCGGCACCTGAAGTTTACCGATGTACGCGACATCGTGGCGCGCAACGTGCTTCGCCTGCCAGACCCAAGTTTCGAGGAATTCTTCCGCGGTGATCGCCTGCGCCGCTTTGATCGTACCGCCGCGCGCGCCCTGCCCGGGGTTTATCGTCCGGGTGAGTTGTACATCAAAGGGTTGCAGCAACTCTCCGCGCCCCTGTTCGGCACCCGCTCGGGGCGCACCCTTCTGCGTCATCTGGTGGTGCCCTTCGGCGCCACCTACCTGGCGCTCAAGAGTGTCGACCTGCTGCTACATCTGCTGCCGGACGTCGAACCTGGCCTGCATTTCGCCACCGCGCTCACGGTCACCGCCGGCGGCACTCTGACCAATCTGGTGCTCTACACCGACATCGGCCGCCATGTGCTTCTGGCCATCTGGCACGGCAGCCGTACCTTGTTTGATCTGCTGCTGATTCAGGCGCCCCGGCGGCTCCTGCAATGGCCGCCGCTGGCCGAGATGCTTGGCACCGGTCTATTCCGCGGCATGGCGCGCAATCTGATCCAGCCCATGTTGTTTGGCATTCTGCCGCTCACGCCCATCATCGCGCTGGCCGTGCTGGTGGAGGAAATTCCCATCGAGCCTGGCTTCTGGCTGCTTGGGCTGGCCTTCGCGCTCGGTACCCTGGCGCGCAACACCCCGGCTGGGCGCCGTTTCATCGACAATTTGGTGACCTACCTGGTCCAGATGCAAAGGCGCATCAACCAGACCTTGGTGCTGGGGCTGATCCAGCAACTGCAGTATTCCTTCAAGGAAGCCACGCGACGCATCGCCCAGGCCCTGCACCGGGTGGAAGAGGGGCTGATGCACCATCTGCACGAACCCATCGGCGGCTTCCTGATCAAGGCCCTGGCCGCTCCCCTGTGGACCTTGGCCGAGTCACTGCTGCAGTTTTATATCACGGTGCTGGTGGAGCCTCAGGTCAACCCGGTTAAGCACTTTCCCATTGTCACGATCGGGCACAAGCTGATGCTGCCTTTTCTCCCCGCCACCACCGGCTTCATGCTCGAGCTGACAGGCTCGGTCCTGCCTGGTGTCATCGCCATTCCACTGGTCACCCTGACCATTGTGCTGCTGCCGGGGCTTTTTGGTTTCGTGGTTTGGGAGCTCAAGGAAAATTGGAAACTCTATCAGGCCAATCATGGTGTCGCCCTGCGCGGGGCCGACGCGCCGCATATCGAACAGACGCTTGAGCCAGCGGTGATTGGCAGTCACGGCGAGACCATGCGCGGGATTTTGTATCGTGGCTTTCACAGCGGCGCGCTGCCGAAAGCCTATGACCGGGTGCGTCAGGCAATTGAAAAGCAATTGCGTGATCAGGCGCTTTATCCGCGACGAGTGCGTGCCTGCGAACGACGCCTGCGCACTATCGAGCAGGCCATCGGTGTTTTTGTTGAACGCGAACTCTCGTTCGCCTTGCGCGAACGCTGCCGCACCCCGGGCTGCGTGCTGAGTCGGGTCGAACCCCGGATGTTAGAACTCGCGACCAATCTGATCGAAATCAGATTGGCGCTCCATGTCCGTCCAAGTCATGGTCGCCAGGCGCGGCCGCAAGGGGCTGATGAGGAGCCCAATCCGGTGGAAATCGCCCTGGACATCTCGCGCCAGCGCGAAGGCATTCTGATGCGACTGCGCCTCGAGGGCGACACCGGGCTCATCGGCCCGCGCTGTTGGGAAATGATCTTCGAGGATCTGCGTGTCTTTGCCGGGCGCGCCGATGCGCGTTTGCAGATCGATTGGAGCCCCTTGGACGAGCGCCTCAGGTGAAGAGCTTCAGGCTCCCATAGCCAAGGCCGAGCCCGAGGCCGGAGGCGACGATGACATCGCTTGGATAATGCAGGCCAAGGACGACGCGCGAGGCGGCAATGAGCAGGGTGAATGGGACCAGCAGCCAGGCCAGATGAGGGTAGTGGAAAAGTGCCACGGTCGAGAAGGCTACCGCATGCAGGGTATGGCCCGAGGGAAAGCTGTAGCGATCCAGGGGGGCAACCACGGCATGGATGCCAATGCCGGCATTGCATGGGCGCTCGCGCTTGGTTCCGTGTTTGAGTGACTTGTACAGCGCTAGGCCAACCACGCTGGTCGCCAGCATGTGCAGGCCCGCGCGTGTTCCATCAAGGCCGTCGAACAGCACGAAGAAGGCGATCAGGGCGTACCAGAAGATCCCGTCGCCAAGCCGGCTGATGATGGCAAAACCGCGTTGCATCAACCAATACTGGCTGGAGCGCCGGTGCCAGTTCTGGCACCAGAAGGCGTCGAACTTAGTCAGACGTTGCCACAAGGCGCGCATCGGTTTTCTCCGCGGTCGCTTTCTGCTCCACCAAAGCAAGAATGTCCTGCTCCAGATCACTGATCACATGGCCCCAGTCCATGGCGGCGGCGCTGCGTCGGGCGGCTTGCCCAAGTTCACGCAGTCGCGGCGGGTTTCGGGCCAGATCAACGGCTTGTTCAATAAAAGCATCCCGGTCACCTTGGGTCACGGCAATGCCATTTTGGCCTGAGCGAAGATGCTGTCCGGCCGCGGCATAGTTGAAAGCGATCACCGGCAATCCGCTGGCCATGGCCTCCGGCACCACGTTGCCAAAGGTTTCGGTCAAGCTCGGGAACAGAAACAAATCCGCCGAGGCATAGTGCGTGGCCAATGCCGGACCCACGCGGGCGCCGGTAAAAACATAATCCGGATGCTTGCGGGTGAGACGTTCGCGCTCGGGACCATCGCCCACCAGAATGAATTTGCAGTCGCGATTGGTCGCGGCAATGGCCGCGAAGGCCGCGAAAGCCAGGTCGATATTCTTCTCCGCCGCTAGGCGCCCAACATAGAGCACCGCGATGCTCCGCTCGCCGCAGCCCCAGGCTTGGCGCAGCGCGTGGCAGCGGCGCTCGGGGGAGAAGAGTTCGGTATCCACCCCGCGGCTGAATACCCGCAGATTCTTGAACCCTGCTCGTGCGAGTTCCGCTTTCAGTGCCGCGGTTGGCACCATGGTCGCGTCGGCTCGATTATGGAAGCGACGCAGCGACTTGACAATGGGCCGCATTAGCAGTCCAAGCCCATAGTAGCGGCTGTATTGATGAAACTGGGTATGAAAACCAGTGAGCGCCGGAAGACCAAGCCTGCGGGCGCTGTTTAGCGCCGCCCGCCCAAGCGGACCCTGGGTGGCGATATAGACTGCCTGTGGGTTCCACTGCTGCCAGTGCGACAGCAGTCGTCCGCCTACCGGCAGGCCAAAGCGCAGGCCCTGGTACCCTGGGATGGGCAGGCCGGGCACCAAATACTCCGCTGTGCCGGCGCGCGGGTGGGATTGAGGCCGCGACAATCCAAGGGGTTCCCCCGACTGGCGCGGGCGTACCAGGAGGATCTGGTGGCCCAGCCGCTCGAGCCCGGTGACGAGCTGATACATGGTGTTGGCCACACCGTTAATTTCTGGTGGGTAGGTCTCGGTCACCACGACCAGCCGGCAGGAATGCTTGCGGCTTGCTGTCATCAGTGGCTTACTCCGCGCCCAGACCGGCCTGATCGGTCTTGCTGCCCATTTCGGGCGTGAGAGCATGGAGCCTGAGCGCGTCAAGAATGGCCGCGCGTGCCTGATCAGCCAAGTGGCGACGATCTTGACCTCGGCCATCGATCTGTGGCAGGAAGCTGACGTGCACCCTGATGCCAGGGTGCTGCAGCACGCGCCACAGATGGCGAACCAGGGTGTCGTCGTCAATGAAGGGCGCAACGGCATCCGGCCGCGGCCCCTGACCATAGCGCAGCGCCACGGGCTGCAGTTGAATTGGCCCGGCTAAGCTGCTGCCAAGCTCTGACGCGGGTTGTACCACGGCGAAAAGCCGTGGCAGAAAGCGCCGTACCCCAGATCCATCGCTGGTGGTGCCCTCGGCAAAGACCACCACGGCGAAACCCGCGCTAATGCGCTCGCGCACGGCGGCAATGGCCTCGGCAAAGCGATTCGCGCCGCGCTCAATGAAGAGCGTGCCGGCAACGGCAGCCATCCAACCGACAACCGGCCAGCGACGGACCTCTGCCTTGGACAGAAAGCCAACCGATCCCTGTGCGCCCAGGACTGGGATATCGAGCCAGGAGATGTGGTTGGCGACCAGTAGCGCCCCTTCGCGAAGCTGGCCCGAGACGCTGAGCTCAAGCGCCAGAATGCGACACAGCCGAGCATGCCACCAGCGCACCACTTCCAGGTGCCAGGCGGGCGGGCGGCCCAAGAGGCGCAGACCTGCCACGACCAGGCTGATCAGGGCGCCTGTCAGCAGATGTTCGATTGCGCGCAGCGCTCGCCAGATCATCAGCCGTCAGAAGTGTCCGCGATGGTCGTTCGAGCGGTGGATAAAATGGCGCGAGTAGCTGGGATTGAGTTCGCGCACATCAAGGAGCATGAGCACATCGGCAACCTGGAAGTCCGGGTCGCGGCAGGGCTCGCCACAGGCCTTGGCGCCAGCGCGAACATAGGCCTTGAGCAGCGGAGGCAGTGGAGCGTCGAGCTTGGGCTCGTCTCGCCCTTCGACCCGCAGTGGCAGGCGCGGGGTGACGCGCAGGTGCTCTGGCGCCATGGCTTGGCGACGCAAGCGGTTCATGATACCAGCGGCTTGGGCGTCGTCCTCGCCAAGCGGAATGCTGGCGCAGCCGAACAAATAATTGATGCGATGCATTGAGATATAACTTGCCACGCCAGACCAGAGAACCGCAATGGCGGAGCCTTGACGATATTCACGCGCCACGCAGGTGCGGCCAAGCTCGAGCAGGCGTCCGTCGAGCGCTCGAATTGGGTCCAGGTCGAATTCCCCCTCGGAGTAAAAGCGCCCAAGTTCGCGCGCGCCACCTTGATCGAGCAGGCGGGTGCAGGCCACCACCTGCCCGCTGCCGGTCTCGCGCACCAGAAGATGTTGGCAGTGATGATCGAATTCGTCATAGTCGAGTTGTTCGGCATCGGTTTTGAGCTTGGCGCCCAGTTCCAGGCCAAAAATCCGGTAGCGCAGTGCCAGTGCCTCGCGCGCGGCGGCCTGGCCGTCGGCGAATTCAGGGCGCAGGCGCTCAATGCGCGCGGACGATAAGACAGTTGCGGTGGCTCCCATGACGAAAATACCTGATTTGACGGGTGCAAAATGGCAGGCCAACCCGAAAATCTAACAGCCAATTGTTGCGATACCATGAGCTTCATATGACAACTCGATGACTCCTGTGTTGGCCCGGGTACTTGGGCGCGGAGCGGCAGGCGGCGCGCTGCCATGGGGCTAGCTTGACCGCTGCCCGCGAAGGGAGAGTATCGGCCAGCCACGGTCGTGGGCAATAGCGGCGAGTTGCAGGTCTGGGTTCACCGCCACCGGATGACTGACCGCGCTGAGCAACGGTAGGTCGTTGATGGAGTCGCTGTAAAAGTGGCTTTCAGCGAGCGTGAGCCCCTGTTCGCGCAGCCATTGATGCAGGCGTTCCACCTTGCCCTGCTGAAAGGCGGGCGTTCCGGCAACCCGTCCGGTATAACGACCATCAAGGAATTCTGGATCAGTCGCGATCAAATCCGCAATGCCCAGGCGTTCGGCGATGGGTTCAGTGACAAAACGGTTGGTGGCGGTGATGATCAAGAGTCGGTCACCGGCGTCGCGGTGTTTTTCGATCAGTGCGCGAGCCTCTGGCAGGATGATGGGCTCGATTTTGTCGCGCACAAAAGCGTCCCGCCAGGCCTGTAAAATGGCCAGCGGGTGCTCGCTCAAGGGTTTTAGCGAAAAGCCGAGAAAAGCGTCGATATCCAAGCAGCCATTGCGGTAATCGGCATAAAAGGTGCTGTTTTTGCACTCGTAATCGACGCCATCGACGACGCCTTGCTCAATAAGATGGCGTCCCCAGAGATAATCCGAGTCTCCGTCGAGCAAGGTGTTGTCGAGATCAAAAATTGTCAGGCGCAAGGTGGGCCTCCCTTCAGTCCGAGCAGAATCTTGAACAACAAAGGGCGAGTATCGCCGATCTCGGCATCAATTTGCCGCTGTTGCTCGAAATATGGAAAAATGCCATTGAGATACTCACGAGGTGGCCTGGCTTGATCGACCGCGACGGCTTCAGACCCAATGTCGGCATAATTCTGTGCAACGGCGAGCGCCGCCTGTTCTGGGGGCGGCGTGTCGGGCAGAATGCCTGGCAGTTTCCGCAGGGCGGCATTCAGGCCGATGAGACCCCGCGGGAAGCCATGTTTCGCGAACTTGAGGAAGAAGTCGGTCTGGTTCAGCGACAGGTAACCGTGCTCGGCGCCACCCGTGGCTGGCTCAGGTATCGTTTGCCCAAGCGCTTTATCCGCCGCCATTGCTGCGGGCCGACCTGCATCGGGCAGAAGCAGATCTGGTTCATGCTGCGGGTTGATTGTGGTGAGGATGCCTTCTGTCTCGACCATTCCCC
This sequence comes from Thiorhodovibrio winogradskyi, assembly GCF_036208045.1. Lineage (NCBI taxonomy): Bacteria > Pseudomonadati > Pseudomonadota > Gammaproteobacteria > Chromatiales > Chromatiaceae > Thiorhodovibrio > Thiorhodovibrio winogradskyi. The sequence goes on from NZ_CP121472.1 coordinate 41,466, forward strand.
CAAGCCCGAGTTCGATGCCTGGCGCTGGGTACGTTACTGGAGTCCGCTGCGCGAGGTGGTGTATTTCAAGCGCAGGGTTTATGAACAGGCGCTGATCGAGTTGCAGCCCCTGCTTTACCCGGAGTTGTGCGGTGACCGTCAAGCCCGCTCGCCCGATGGGCTCACGCGCCAGTCCCAGCCCACTTTGCAAGCCAATTTGCAAGCCAATTTGCAAGCCAATTTGCAAGCAAGCTTGCAACCAAACTCCCCGCGGGCACAGCCCGGGCCAGTCGAATGGGCGGCTGCCGAGCCCACTGGGTCGGGACAGATACCTCTCATCTGCCGGCGCCGCTAGGTGGCCCTGATGCAAGCCTCGCGAGCCCATATTCATAACCCGCCTCCAGTCGCGGCCGAACCAGAGCGGAGCCCAAGGCATGCTTGAGTCGCTGCGTCGCATTGTCCAGGAGGTCAATCGCGCCCTGTCGCTCGACGATGCCCTGCGCATCATTGTCAGTCGTGTCAAGGAAGCCATTGGCGCTGATGTCTGCTCGGTGTATCTGACTGATCAAAGCAACCGCGAGCATGTCCTGCTGGCCACCGATGGACTGCGTCCCGAGGCTGTGGGGCGGGTGCGCATCCCGCTCAATCGTGGCCTGGTAGGCTGGGTCGCGGAAAAGGCCGATCTGGTCAGCCTAAGCGATGCCTCTACTCACTCGCGCTATTTGAGCATCACCGAGACTGGCGAGAACCGTTTTCGCGGTTTTCTTGGTGTGCCCATTGTGCAAAACCGCCGTGTGCTTGGCGTGCTGGTGCTGCGTCAGCGTGAATCGCGCTGCTTCGGCGATGATGAAGTCACCTTTGTCATTACCCTGGCCGCGCAATTGGCCGGCGCCATTGAGCTTGGGCGCATGCATCAGCAGGATCTGATGCCGAGCCGCTTTCTTTCCGGCATGGCGGCCTCACCCGGCATCGGCTTTGGTACCACGGTGGTGGTCTATCCGCCAGCCAATCTGGAAGCGGTGCCTGACAAGCTCATTGAGGATGCCGAGGGCGAAGTGGTCGCTTTTCGGGCCGCGCTCAAGGATGTCGGGGCCGAGATTGATCGCATCGGTGATCGTTTCAGCCAAGAGGACCGCGCGCTCTTCGATGCCTGGCGCATGATGTTGGAAAGCGATTCCCTGGTCGATGGCGCGCTCAAGCGTATTGGCGACGGGAACTGGGCCCAGGCAGCGCTGCGCGACACCATTGCCGAGCACACTTCCGTGTTCGATCAGATGGAAGATCCCTATCTGCGCGAGCGTGCCTCGGATGTCCGCGATCTCGGTCGCTGGATTCTGACCCGCCTGCAAAACCAGCACGCACCGGCGCTGAAGTATCCACCGCAGACTATTCTGGTCGGCGATGAGATCAGCGTGATGCAGTTGAGCGCGGTGCCGAGCGAGTCCCTGGCCGGAATCGTCAGCAGCGGCGGCTCGGCTTCCTCGCACATCGCGATTCTGGCGCGCGGCATGGGCTTGCCGGCGGCCATGGGCGTGAGCGACCTGCCGGTCAGCCGCATGAACGGGCTGGAGACCATTGTCGATGGCTATCGCGGGCGCGTTTATATTGACCCCAGCGCCAGTATTCGAAACGAATACGAGCGATTGGCCGATGAGGAGCAGGCCTTCGCGGCTGAGCTCGACGCCCTGCGTGGTCTGCCGTCGGAAACCACGGATGGCTACTCGCTGCCGCTATATCTGAACACCGGTCTAGTGTCCGAGCAGCGTCCGGCCGGCAGCGACGAGGCCGCTGGCGTTGGGCTCTACCGCACCGAACTCCCCTTCCTAGTGCGGGATCGCTTTCCCGGCGAGGGCGCGCAATACAACAATTATCGCCGTATCCTCGAGGTGTTCGCGCCCCGTACCGTCACCATCCGCACCCTGGATATTGGCGGCGACAAACCACTGTCCTATTTTCCCATCGAGGAATCCAACCCCTTTCTTGGTTGGCGTGGCATTCGGGTCGCATTGGATCATCCGCAGATTTTCATGACCCAGGTGCGCGCCATGCTCTCGGCCTCGGTTGGACTCGACAATCTGCAATTGCTCTTGCCCATGATCACCACCCTGGGCGAACTCGACGAAGCCCAGCGCATGATCAGTCGCGCGCTCGAGGAACTCCTCGACGAAGGCCATGCCGTGAGCATGCCGCCCATCGGGGCCATGATCGAGGTTCCAGCGGCGGTCTATCAAGCCGAGAGCTTCGCCGGTCGGGTGGATTTTCTCTCCGTCGGCACTAACGACCTGACCCAGTATCTGCTGGCGGTGGATCGCAACAACCCGCGTGTCGCAGCCCTCTACGATGACCTGCATCCAGCGGTGCTGCTGGCGCTAACCACGGTAGTGGCTGGTGCCCGCGCCCATGGCAAAGAGGTAAGTGTGTGCGGTGAGCTGGCCGGTGATCCCCTTGGTGCCGTGCTCCTGCTTGGTGCGGGGGTGCACAGCCTCAGCATGAGTGCCGCCAGTCTGCTGCGCGTTAAAGGTGTCATCCGCAGTCTCAGTCGCGGGCGGGCGCGCGAACTGCTCAACGATGCGCTGCGCTGCGAGACCGGCGCTGCGGTGCGCAAACTACTGACCGGGGCGCTTGAGGACATCGGCCTCGGCGGACTGGTGCGTCCGGGGCGCTGAGCGCGGCTGGGTGGCTGACATTTCAGTGTGGATAATGCTATGGATGAAACACCGGATTTCAGCCCGGCCGGGCGTTTTCTGATTATGGCGGGCGCCTTGGTGGTGCTGGTCGCGGGTTTGCGCGCCGCTTCACACCTGGTCATGCCCTTTCTGTTGTCGATCTTCATTGCCGTGCTGGCGGCGGGCCCGCTGCGCTATCTGCGTAGCCATGGATTGCCGCGTTGGGCAGCCATGCTTGTGATTGCCGGCGTGCTCACCGGGGTTGGCCTGGTTGTGGGCACCCTGTTCACTGATTCACTCAACACCTTCAACCAGCGTCTGCCGAGCTATCAGGTGCGCTTGCTGAGTGCCGCGAGCGAACTGCAGACTTGGATCGAAGGCCATGGCGTGGAGCTGCCGGAAAATGCATTGAGTTCGCTGATTGATCCGCCGCGCATGATGGCGATGATGCGCGCCATGGTGACCGGCTTTAGCAGCATTTTGGCCAATACCATGCTGGTGCTGGTGACAGTGATTTTCATCCTGCTTGAAGCCGACGGCCTGCCCAACAAAGTGCGCCTGGCGCTGCGCACACCAGAAGAGTCCATTGACCAGGCGCAACAGGTGATGCGGGCCATTAACCGCTACATGGCGCTCAAGGCCAGCACCAGTCTGCTCACTGGCGTGCTGGTGTGGATTCTGCTGAGCATCGTCGGCGTGGATTTCGCGCCCATGTGGGGCACCATTGCCTTTTTGCTCAATTTCGTGCCCACCATTGGTTCCATCATCGCCGCCATTCCGCCAGTATTGTTGGCACTGGTGCAGATCGACCTCGGCGCCGCGCTTATGACCATGATTGGCTTTGCCGCCATCAATCTTGGCATTGGCAATATCCTGGAACCCAAGATCATGGGTCGGGGTGTGGGGCTTTCCACCCTGGTGGTCTTCCTGTCTCTGGTATTCTGGGGCTATGTTCTGGGAGTCGGTGGCATGTTCCTGTCGGTTCCCCTGACCATGGCGCTGAAAATTGCTCTGGGTGCCAATCCGCAGACGCGCCCCATCGCCATTTTGCTGGGACCCGAGAATCAGGTCGCCGTGGTCGGGGAAGCCGGTGCTTCAGCAGAAGGCAGCCTGTGGGTCGAACCCTTGCGGAGCATGGAGTCCGGAAGCTGAGCTAGCGAATACGGCTGCCGCCCTGTCATTTTCGATTGTTTTCAGGAGACGACCATGCGTGATCTGACTCTTCGCCACGGCGCCCTGGTGCTGGCCTGCCTGCTATCGATGGCCCCGACCTTGGCCGGGACGGATGCTGCGGATGCGAGCAATCAGGCCAGCCAGCCGCCGCTCCCACCCGCCAAGGCCTATGGCAAGTTCACCCAGGCGCGCATTGAGCATGGGCGCTATCTGACCCTGGCCGGAGACTGTCTGGGCTGCCACCTGCGTCCTGGCGGCAAGCCATTTGAGGGTGGGCTGGCGCTGAACACGCCTTTCGGCACGATTTATTCGCCCAACATCACCCCGCACAAGGCCTGGGGTATAGGGTCGTTCTCCGATCAAGACTTCCTGCGCGCGCTCCAGCAGGGTATCCGCCCGGATGGCAAGCCTTATTATCCGGCTCTGCCCTATCCTTCTTTCACCAAGGTCAAGGACGATGACCTGCTCGCCATCAAGGATTATCTGTTCTCACTCGAGCCCTCGGACTATCGCCCACCAGAAACCCAACTGCGCTGGCCCTTCGATCTGCGCGATCTGCTGTTTGGCTGGCAGGAACTCTACCTCAGCGACCAGCGCTTCGAGCCCGACCCGAGCAAAAGCGAGGAATGGAACCGCGGGGCCTATTTGGTCGAGGGCCTGGGTCACTGCGGCGCCTGCCATACGCCGCGCAATCTGGCCGGTGCCACCGAGGCCCATGAAGCGCTGACGGGCGCCCTGATTGATGGCTGGTACGCGCCCAATCTGACCTCCGAGTTGGGTGACGGCTTGGGCGACTGGAGGCTCCATGAACTCATCACATATATGCGCAGCGGCGAGGCCACGCCCGCCAAGGACGCGGCCAGCGGGCAGACCAACACCAGCGCGCCGCATGGCCCCCAAGCTGGTTCCCACAATGGTTCCCAAAATGGCCCCGTAACCGCCGCGCTCGGTCCCATGGCCGAGGTGGTGCATCTCAGCCTGTCGCGACTGGCTGATTCGGACCTGCGTGCCATTGCGGTCTATCTTAAAGACCGGCCGGCAATAGAAACCCCGCGCCAAGCGCCATCAAGACCGCATCAGCTCAGCGAGCAGGACGATATCCAAGGCCGGCGCCTGTACCGGCATTACTGTTCGGGCTGCCACCAGAGCCATGGGCAGGGACTCGCGCCCTACTTCCCCGCTCTGCGCGGCAATGAAGTGGTGACCCTGCCTGATCCGAAGGATGTCGTCAGCGCGCTGCTGCTCGGCGCGCCGGCCGACCCAACCCAGGCATTCTCCGCGCATGTGGTCATGCCATCCTTTGGTAGCCTGCTCAATGATCGCCAGATCGCCATTCTGGCCAGCTATATTCGCGCCAACTGGGGCAATGATGCCGCACCCGTCACGCCCGAGCAGGTCAGCCAGCTACGCCGGGGGGACTAGCTCAGCGGTGGTTGCGATTCGCGGCCATCTTAACCCTAGGAAACACAAGCCCATGACTGTCAGTCAAGAGCAGCAAGGCGTGACCATCGCCTTTCTGGAGCGTTTTGAGAAGTTTCGTCTGCCGCGTGCCTTGGAGATCAAGGAACGGGTCGATCAGGGCGCGACCCTGGAGACCTTTGATATGGATTTTCTCGCACGGGTGTTCGAGGACGCGCAGCGCATCAAGCCCTTGGTGGATCAACGCCCGGATCTGCAGTCGCTCTACAGCCGCGCCATTGATCTATACCATGGGATCACCGAACGGGCGCTGGCCAACGAGGAGCGCGCGAGCGGATCGGGTTAAAGCACCGGCCCCAGCATGGCGACTGTGTTGTTCCACAGGCGTTGGCGCCAGCTCCAGGCGCCAACCTGCTCGGGGGTAATGGGCACTGAGTCGGCCAGATACTGCTGTTGGCGCTCGCGCAGGCTGGCGGTCAGAGCCGGGTCATGGAGCAGAATGTTGTTTTCGTAGTTGAGCTCGAAGCTGCGTCTGTCCATGTTGGCCGAGCCGATCAGGCTGATGGCGCCATCCATGGTCAGGGACTTGGCATGCAGCAGGCCCTTGGGATACTCAAAGATGCGCACCCCGGCCGCGAGCAGTTCGGCATAGTAGCTGCGACTGGCGGCGGCGACAATGCGGCTGTCATTATGGGCGGGAAAGACAATGGTGGTGCGCACGCCGCGGCGGGCACTGGCGCAGAGAGCGGCCTGAATGGACTCGTCGGGTACATAGTAAGGGGTGGTGATGGTGAGCTCCTGGCGCGCGCTGTAAATCAGTGCCTCGAACACCTCTGGCATCGCCGACCAGCGCACTGTCGGACCCGTGCCTATGACCTGAGCTGGCAAGGCATCCTGGGATATCCCGGATGATAATGGCGGCGATAGGGGCGCCGGAAACGGCGCTGATGCGGGTTGGGACGGCAATTGCCGCAAGGGACGCCGCAGCAGGGCGTCCATGTCGTCCTCGACATGGGGCATCCAGTCACTGGCGAACAGATACTGGTTCTGGCGCGCGATTGGTCCCTCGAAGCGCACCATCAGATCCACCCAGGGCGCGTATTTGGCCTTGATCAGAAATTCCGCGTCGGCACAGTTCTGGCTGCCGCAGTAGGTGATCCAGTCATCAATCACCACGATTTTGCGGTGATTGCGCAAATCGATGCGTCCGGTCAGGACCCGCAGCAGCGGGTTGCCGATGGGCAGCGCGCGCGCCAGGCGCACCCCGGCGTCCCGCATGCGCCGCCAGTGCTCGGAGCCGATCATGCGCCTTGAGCCGAGGTCATCCGCCAGGGCGCGGCACATCAGGCCACGCCCAGCCGCGCGTATCAGCGCCTCGGCCACGCGGCGGCCATTGTTGTCTGGTAGCCAGATGTAAAACAGCAGATGCACATGATCGCGCGCGGCATCGATGTCGGCGACCAGGGCATCAATGGTGGCTGTGGAGTCCGCGAGCAGGCGGGCCTGGTTTCCACTGACCGGCGCAAAGCCGCTGATGGACTCGCCGAGGCGAAACAGATGGCGGTGTTCCGGGGGAATGCTGTCAGGAGGAATGCTGTCCGGGCGGATGCTATCTGGGGAAATGCCATCGGGTTCGCTGATTCCGGCGGCGTTCGGGTGGGTCACCAGTCGCGGTGCTGGCAGGCGTGCGAGGGATTGGCGCAGACGCTCCACCCGCCGCCGGCCGATATTGGTCTCCCCCACCAAGAGGTAAGCCACAAAGCCCGCCACCGGCAGCGCGAAAATCAAGATAACCCAGGTCATGCGTGCCGCCGGCTCGCGATGCGGGCGCAGCAGCACGCGCATGGCGATGCCCACTTGAAGCGCGAAGTGCGCGACCAGCAGCAGACTAGCCATCAGACTGGATTCACTCATGGGGTCAGGCGTTCGAAGTTGGAGGTTGGAAGTCAGGGCTGGGGGACAGGGCTGGGGGACAGGGCTGGGGGAGGCCCTTGTTCGGGTTAAGAATGCCAGCCGGGTCGAATTGCCGCTTGATGGCATGCATCAGCCGCAAGGCCGCCGGGTCGAGTTCGCGGCTGACGAAATCACGCTTCTCCAGGCCCACGCCATGCTCGCCGGACAGGGTGCCGCCCAAGCGCACCACCAAGTCAAACACCGCATTGAGGCATTCCTGGGCGCGGCGCAGTTCGTCGGCATCATCCGGGTCGACCAGCAGGTTGACATGGATGTTGCCATTGCCAGCGTGACCAAAATTAACAATTCGAATGCCAGTGCGTCGCGAAAGCTGGTCGAGCCCGTCGATGAAAGTCGCCATGTGGGAGACGGGCACCACCACATCCTCGTTGATTTTTTTCGGCGCCACGTGACGCAGCGCGGGCGACAGTGCCTTGCGCGTTTTCCATAGCGCCGCCACATCCGCCGGATCGGCGGCGGTGCGCAGCTCCAGCAGGCCCGGCACGCGCGCGGCGGCGCTGACAGCGGCGGCGGATTTGTCCACACAATCGGCCGGTCCGTCGACCTCGATCATCAGCATGGCGCCGGTCTCGGGCGCGAGGCCAAGGTCGGAGAATTCGCGCACCATCTCGATGGCGGCCGCGTCCATGAACTCCAATGCGCAGGGCGTGACCGGCTGTGCCATGATGGCGGCGACCGCGGTGGCGGCGGCATGAATATCCCGGTAGGTTGCGGCCAGGGTGCGGCGATCCTCGGTCAGGGGGGTGAGCTTCAGGGTGGCGCCGACAATCAGCCCCAGGGTGCCCTCGGAGCCGATCAATAGCCGGGTCAAGTCATAGCCGACCACGCCCTTGGTGGTGTTCACGCCCGTGCGGATGAGTTCGCCGGTCCCTGTCACCGCCGTCAATCCCAGGGTGTTCTCGCGTGGGGTGCCGTACTTCACCGCGCGCGGTCCGGCGGAGTTATAGGCGAGATTGCCGCCGATGGTGCAGACCGCCGCGCTGGTCGGGTCCGGCGGCCAGAAAAACCCCTGTGCCGCCAGCGCTTGCTGCAACCGTTGATTGGTCAGCCCGGGTTCGACACGGGCCAGGCGATTGGCGCCATCGATCTCGAGCAGGCGATTCATGCGCTCGAAAGCAATGACCAGACCGCCGCGCTCGGGCACTGTCGCACCCGTGGTGCCTGTGCCCAGACCGCGCGCAGTGACTGGCAGCTGCTCGTTCGCACAGAGTCGGACCAATTGCCGCACCTGCTCGGCATCATGCACAAAAACCACGGCACCCGGCTGACCCTGACGGCGGCTGTTGTCATAGCCATAGGCCCAGCAGTCGGCGGGATCGGTCAGTAGCGCATCGGTGCCGACGATGTCCGCCAGCGCGCGCCTAAGCCGATCAGGAAGCCGATCAGGTGCTGGGTGGGGATACTGTGTTTGTTGCACTGATGACATTGAAAATACGTACCACGCGCACGACACCTGGAATGCGTCGCACCTTTTCCACCGTGGCCTCGGCCTCCTCCGGAGTGACCAGACCCATCAGGTAGATCACGCCATTTTCGGCCACTACTTTCACCCGCAGCGGGTCGAAATCCGGGATCTTGATGTCGGCCAGTGCCAGCTTGGCGCGCGAACCAAGATAGGTATCCTGACTCTTGCGCGTCAGGCTGATGTTCGGACCGATTTCGACCTCATTGTAAACCTTGGTCACCTTGGGCAGTCGGGCGATGAGCTCGGCGAAGCGACGCGAAACAGCGGCGCTCTCGGCCTGGCCGGTCAGCAGTGCCTCATAGTTGTAGCTGGTGACCGAAATGCTGCTGTGTTCGCTAATATCCGGATTTTGGTGATAGTAATGAATGGCTTGCAGTTCAATGGTCTCATCACCCAGCACGGTCTGCGCGGAGCGGCGTTCATGCAGGACGGCGCCGCCCAAGGCCACGCCTCCGACGACCATGGGAGCGCAAGCGGACAGCAAGGTCAGGCTCATGATCAGGGTCAGCAGGATAACCAAAGGTTTCATCTGCGTGCGCATCTTCCTCAAGTACCGGATCCAGATGTCTTGGGCTGGGATTGAAGCAGCTGTGGATTTATTGCTCGGACGCATCGAAAGCTCCCTTGATCCAATGAATCACTTCCTGACCCTCGATGGCCACCACATCGAAACGGCAGGCGCTGTCAGTCGGATGGTGGCTCAGATAGTGCCGCGCGGTCATGATGAGCTTGCGCTGCTTGCGCGTATCCACGCTGGCGCCGGCGCCGCCAAAGCGCTGCGACCGGCGGTAGCGGACCTCGACAAATGCCAGCACCTGGCGGTCGCGCATGATGAGATCAATCTCACCGAAGCGGCACCTGTGATTGGAGGCAATCCACTCAAGTCCCTGTGTTTGTAGATATTGCCGCGCCAGAGTTTCGTAGCCCTGGCCTCGTGCCAGCGCTGTCTCGGATCCGAGGCGCGGGCTCTTAGCACCCGCGCGATGGATTTGCCTCCCGCCAGACGCCGTCATCTTTGGGCAATGAGCGACTTGGACATTGTGGAATCTGCGCTCTTGGAGGCAGGTGGGCGCGCCGCTTCGATGTGCGTGACCGGGACGGGTCCAGCCGCCTCGAAGCGCGCCAAGGCCAGTGTTCTCAGCACGCGTCCGCTGCCATCGACGCTGAGTCCGCCGCTGACGCCGGGCAGGAAATGCCCAGGATGCAGACTCATCGCGTGGGCGCGCGGCGCCAGTCGGTAGCTGTCAATGCCCATGGCGGCCAGGCGGGTCAGCGTCGCGTTGGAGCCCCCCGCGCCTGGTGGGAGTCGCGGCATCGCGCGAGCCGGGCCGCTGGAACCAATGAGCCAGGGAATGTCAACGAAATAGAGCCCGGTCAGGGCGAGAGAATCCGTTCCACTGCCATTGTAAACATGGGAGGTGGCGAGGACCGGGAGGTTGCGCTGGTTGGCCAGTTTGAGCTTGGCCCACAGGCTTTGGGCATTGTCATCGGTCGCGATCAGGAAAATCAGATCGCCCTTGCCGGGTGCGAGCAAGGTCTCGGCCCCCGTGCCCATGCTTGCCGGCGTGGCGCCATAGACAGTCTCTCCGGCAAGGTTGCCGCCGAGGGATCGCCAGTGCTCACGAAAGGCTTTGGCCAGACGATTGCCCCAGGGGCCTTGAGGGTACAGCAGCAGAGCCGAGCGCAGCCCGGAGTCCCAGGCATAATTGGCGGCGCTGATGGCTTCATCCTCCGGAGCCAGGGTAAACTGATAGAGCGTCCCGGGCAGAGAGCGCCCCTTGTTGTCACGATTCAGCGCCAGCGTTGGCACGGGCAGTTGCTGGCGGCTGCTCAGCACGTTAACGGCGGTTTTTTGCAGTGGCCCGATCACCAGGTCGGCGCCATTTGACACGGCTCGCTCATAGGCGGCTTCGGCATCATCGGTGCTGTTGGCGGTCTTGACGCGGGGACGATTCCCGCTGGCCTGGGCCTCATCGGCATGGCGCAGGCCCCTGTCGATGGCCATGCTGGCGCCGCTGAAGTGACCACTGCGGGGTAGCAGCACCCAGACGTCCGTGCCGGGCGCATAGTCGCCGTGCAGGGCGGCATAGTAGGCGCGGGGCAATTCCTCGGTGACTGGCAAGCTGCCGTGGCGCGAACGCCAGCCGCGATACTTGCCAAGGACGGTGGCATCGGCCTGGTTGGCAGTGGAGAGCAGTTCCGCAAGACCGGCCCAGGCGCGCAGGCGTCCGCTGCCTTTTTGGCTGAGCTCTCGCAATTGCGCTGCGTCCAGGACCGACAAGGTCAATAGCAGCGAGACTTGGTTGTCGAGACGCTGCTGCGAGCCGCCGAGCATGCGATCAATTTCATCGAGCTTGGCCGCTGCCTGGACGGGATCACCACTCTGGCGGTAAGCTGCGGCCATCATGCCCAGGCGCTCGATGCGACTCTCCGGTGGCAGGCCGAAAGCGCCGAGCCGGTTGAGCTCCGTTAGAGTGCGCTCGGGCAGGGCGCTCTGCAGGGCCGCGCGGGCGGCGATCAGTTGCTCCTGGTGGCGCAGACCAGCAGTGAGGCGGCCGCTATCAATGGCACCCAGGGTGCGTAGGGCGCGCTGGGATTGGCCGCCCAGGTAGAAGGCCTCGGCCGCGCGCAACTCGAGCGCCTGGCGCGCGGGTGCGTTGGACTCCTTGGCAAGCTTGAGGTAGGCCTCGGCCGCATTCACGGCATCGCCCGCCGCCGCGGTTGACTCGATTTCCGCCAGTGCATTCGCGGGCACTCCGGTTAATAATGGCCGGTCATCTCCGCCTGGCACGGTCGCGCAGCCGGTCAGCACAATGAAGATCGCACCCACGGCCAGCCTGGGCAGGGCCGCGCGTGGTTTGGGAATGGATCGGGGAACGGACAGGGTAGGATTCATGGTCTCTCCGCCAAATCAGTTGGATGCGGCCGTTCGGTCTGGCGTACTATACGTGGTGGCCACGCCTATCGGCAATCTTGGCGACCTTGGTGCCCGCGCCGCCGCGATACTGGCCGGGGTGGATCTGATCGCCTGCGAGGACACACGCCACAGCCGTCGCCTGCTCGACCACCTGGGTCTCCGCAAGCCGCTGTGCGCCTATCATGATCATAACGAGGCACAGACCTATCCGCGCCTGCTCGCGCGTCTGCGGGCAGGGGAGAGCATTGCGCTGATCAGCGACGCTGGTACTCCGCTGATTAGCGATCCCGGCTTCAGTCTGGTGCGCGCAGCTCGTGCGCAAGGCGTCGATGTGGTTCCGATCCCGGGGCCAAGCGCGCTGATCTGTGCCCTCTCGGCCGCGGGTTTGCCAAGCGATCGTTTTTTGTTCCTCGGCTTTGCGCCACGTACCAGCGCCGCAAGGCGTGCTTTTTTTGACCAGCTTGCCGAGGAGCCGGGTACTCTGCTCTTCTACGAGACTGGCAAACGTCTAGTCGCAACCCTGGAGGACAGCCGCGCCATGCTCGGCGAGAGGCGCCAGGCTGTGATCGCGCGTGAGCTGACCAAACGCTTCGAGACGTTTTTAACCGGCTCGCTCGGCGACCTGCATGCGCGTGTCAGCGCGGACAGCGAACAGCAGCTCGGGGAGTTCGTGCTCCTGATCGAAGGGGCCGGTGGCGGTGAGGGCGCGCGGCAGGAGCGCGAGGAGGCGCGCATCCTCGATATCCTCTGTCGCGAGCTGCCCACCCGCCAGGCGGCTGCCTTAACCGCGCGCATCACGGGTGGTCAGCGCAACCGACTCTATCGCGCGGCCCTGACGCGCCAGCGGTCAGAGTCGCAAGCTGACGACTCTTCTTATCCCTGACTCCCGTGAAGAAATGGATGGTGTCGATCATGTTTCAAGCAGTGACTCTTGCAACCAATGGCAGGCCAATGGCGATGCTGCCGCTGGTGTTTTGCACGCTAGCCGCGCTACCCATCTCCGCCCAGAGTGCCAGCTTCGATTGCCGCAAGGCAACCACCAAGGTCGAGCATTTGATCTGCGCCGATGCAGAGCTTGGCTCGCTTGACGGGACCCTGGGCGACCTCTATCGACGCGCGCTTGGCGATGCCGGCGCGGCCGCCGAGGCGCTGCGAACGCAGCAGCGCGACTGGCTGGCCGAACGCAACGGCTGCGACACGAACTCGTGCCTGGTGGACGCCTATCGCCAGCGCATCGCCGCTCTCAGTCTGCGTGTCGATGGACCCTTGGGGCCGATCGCGGAGCGCGAGTTGCCGGACGGTGTTGAAATTGTCCAACGCGGGCCACTCGTCGAGCTAAAGGCCAAGTATCCCCGGCTCGCAGGCGAGGACAGCGCCACCCGGAAGGCGAATCGCCAGATCGCCGCCAGCGTGCGCGAGCAGTTGCAGGATTTCAGGCAAAACTATCTGGACTTTCTCGATGGCAACCAGGGCGAGCATTTTGGTCCGCCCTGGGCGATTGAGATTGATGTTGCACAAACCTACACCGGGCAGCGCTTCTGGACCATCGATCTGACACTCTACAGCTATACCGGTGGCGCCCACGGTGCCTTTATGCATCAGGCGCTGGTGTTTAGCCGTGATCAGGGTGAGTCAATTCCGCCAGCCGGATTATTCCGCCCGGATAGCCCCTGGTTGTCACGGCTCGCGGAGCTAAGCCATGCCGACCTCTCCGAGCGCGAGCCATTCAATGCAGACAGCGACGACGATTGGCTCCGCAATGGCACCGCGCCTGAAGCAGAAAACTACCAGGTGTTGCTGCCACTGGCCGATGGGCTCAAGATCATTTTTGGTCAGTATCAGATCGGCCCCTATGCCCTTGGCATTGTTGATGTGCTGCTTGGCTATGATGAGCTGGCCGGGGTGCTGAATCCGCGCTGGTTCGGCGACTAGCAATGCCGAGCCTTGGCCTGGCTGTCAGCTGGATGCCAGTTTGAAGCCAGTTTGATGTCGGACTCGCTGCCAAGTCTCGCCCAGTCTCGCCCAGTCTCGCTTAGTCTCGCTTAGTCTCGCCCAGTCTCATGGATACGACAGCAGCAAGGCCGCGAGTCCCCCGGCCAGGGCAAGCAACAGCATGGCAAGCTGGCGGCGCAGCCAGCCCTCGGCACGAATCAGCTGATCGAGCGCGGCTAGCATGGCTTGCTCACGCGCGACCCAGAAGGTCACCCAGGCCGCTTGCATGTTGGCCAGCGCCTGGGCCGTCCAGCGGCCAGCGCGCAGCAGACCGCGCGCGCACCAGGCCAGGGGCCACCAGAGATCGCCCGCCGGCAGCCAACGGCTTAACTGAAGCGCGATCTGGGGGGCAAAGCGGCAGAGGCTCCAGCCCAGCACCAGGGACAACAGCAGGCCCAGCGCCAGGGGCCACAGCAGAGCGGGCAGGGCTGTGAGTGGCGGCAAGTCGGGCGCGACCGCGTGCCAACCAATCCACAGCGGCAGGCTGAGTCCGGCCAGCACGCAGATCAGCCAGGCAAGTGGCATGGCGGCGGGCGGATTCCGCCGCGGCTCCTGGCGCTCCTGCCATTGGAGCCACAGTGTCCGTGCCATCAGCGCCGTCGTCCCCACTGCCGCCAGGCCCGACCAGAACAGCAGCCTCTTGTCACCCGCGCTATCGAGCGCGGATTTGTACGCCCATTTCGCCACCAGCCCGGAACCCAGGGCACCGGCCAGGGAGAGCGCCGGTAGCGCCATCAGCGTCCACAGCAGCCAGCTCGGCCAGGGCGGTGGCCGCCGGCTGATCTCGACTCCGAGAAAGAGCGCGCCCTTGTTCAAGCCATGATGGGCGGTGAACAGGATCACCGCCGCGCTAAGCATCGGCCAGTGTTGTGGCTGCAACAGCCCGAGGGACACCAGCACCGCCAGCAGGCCCATCTGGCTGACACTGGAGTAGGCTAGCACCGTCTTGGGCTGGCGCTGCACCACGCCGACCAAGGCGGCGGCGAAGGCCCCGGCCAGACCGGCGCCGAGCATCGCCAGCCCCAGTCCGCGAAAGGCCGGATCGGCGGTGGTGAGCCCCAGCGGCAAGGTGCTCAACCAGCCGACCAGACCGGCCTTGATCATGGCGCCGCTCAGCACCGCGCTGGCCGGCGTCGGGGCGACCGGATGGGCCAATGGCAGCCAAGTGTGCAGGCCGATGACCCCGGCCTTGACGCCAAAGCCGAGCCACAGCAACAGCCCGATCCAGACCCCCGACTCGGCCCGCGCCAATGTCAGGCGCAACTCGGTCAGTGTGATCGCCAGACTGTTGCCATGGCCGCTGCCGGCGCCCCACAGCAGACCGGCCAGAATCAGGGCCTCGCCCACTAGCGCCATGATCAGATAGGCGAAACCACCACGGCGCGCCACGCGACTGCCATTGTGGATCACCAGCGGATAGGCCGCGAAGGTCATGAGCGCGAAGCCCAGGTAGAAGCTGGCGATATCCTCGGCCACCAGCAGCAGCAGATTGCCGCACAGGGTCAGTGGCCAGAAGGCGCCAAAGCGCAGCAGCCGCGCGCGACTGGTCGCATCGCCGGCGCGTGCCTGTTGCTGCTCGGCGCGCAAATAACCCCGCGCGTACCAGGCGGCCAGCGCCCACAGCAAGGCGGTCAAGGCCAGCAACAGGCGGCGTTGCCCATCCAGTTCCCAGCGTCCGCCCGTCAGCCAGGCATCGAGCCGCAAACCGCCGTCGGCGCCGAAGACAACCAGCGCGAGCGCCGGCCAGGCCGCGGTGAGCCATGGCCAATCGAGCTGTTGAAGTTTCCAACGCCCAACGTCGACCAACAGCGGCCGCAGTCCCAGCAGCAGCGGCCACAAGAGCGTGATCAGCAACAAGGGCGCCAGCGGCAGGGAGGCGAGCGGCAAGCTGGTCATGGCAGCAGATACTCCTGTCGGACCACCAGGGTCGCCCATTGCAACGGGCTGAAGGGCAAGCCCGCCAGCATCCCGGCCATGAGGCTGAGCAGCGCCGTGGCCAGTGCCGGTAGCAGCAGCCAGGCACTGGTTTCCAGTCCTCCGGGCTTGCGCTCGCCGGGCCAGTCGCCCAGGCCCCGCGCGGGACCGGGGCGGAACCACAGCCGATGGAGAATGGGCAGAAAATAGGCCATGTTCAGCAGGGTGCTGGTGACCAGCACCGCGATCACCCAGGGCTTGCCGGCCTGCACCGCCCCCAGACCCAGCAGCCATTTGCTGATGAAGCCTACCACCGGCGGCAGGCCGATCATCCCCAGTGCGCCCAGGGTGAAGGCCAGGCTGCTCAGTGGCATGCGCCGGCCGACGCCGTCGAGTTCATCGATGCGGTGAATGCCCAGTTCCTCGGCATAATTGCCGGCGCAGAAAAACAGCGTGACCTTCATCAGCCCCTGGTGAATGAGATGCGCCAGCGCGGCGATGGTGCCCAGTGGCCCGAACAGGCCGATGCCGAGCACAATATAGGACACCTGACTGACGGTGGAAAACGCCAGGCGCGGCTTGAGTTCCTGTTGCGTCAAGGCGCGCACCGAGCCATAGACAATGGTGACCGAGGCGATGACCACCAGACCATCGAGCACCCCGAGCGACTGGGCGAAGCCGATACCGTACACATCATAGACCAAGCGCACAATGCCAAAGGCCCCCGCCTTGACCACGGCCACCGCGTGCAGCAGGGCGCTGACCGGCGCCGGCGCGACCATGGCGCGCGGCAGCCAGCCATGCAGCGGCACCAGCGCCGCCTTGACGCCAAAACCAAGAATCAGCAGCCAAAACAGGCCAATGAGCAGCGGGCGTTTGGCCGGATCCAGGCCGGAGAGCAGGGTCCGCTCCCCAAAACGCCAGTCCCCGCCCAGCACCTGCAGGGCCACCATGCCGAGCAGCAGCGCCAGGCCAGCACTCAGTGTGTAACGCAGATAGACGCTCGCCGCCGCCAGGGCCTGTGGTGTGCCGCGATGAGCCACCAGGGGATAGGTGGAGACGGTCAGCAGCTCATAGAAAATCAGCAGGGTAAAGAGATTCCCGGCCAGGCTCACGCCCATGGTGCTGGCGACGCACAGACTGAAAAACCCAAAAAAGCGCCGGCGATTGGGCGAACCTTCCAGATAGCCGATGGCATAAATGGTGGTGAACAGCCACAGCAGCGATGACAGCCCGGCGAAGGCGAGACCAAGCTTGTCAACCTGCAACACAAAGCTCAGACCATCAACGACGGGAAAGGACAGTCCGTAGTGCTGTCCGGCGGTCAAACCCAACGCCATCCAGGCGACCAGGACGATTTTCACTACCGCCGCGGCCAGATTCAGCAGGGTGCGCGTGCGCACCGCCTGCTCGGGCAGCAGGAAGATCAGCACCGCCGTCATTAGCGAGCTGCCCAGGGTGGCGAGGGGGAGCAGGGCGGTGGCGGTCATGGCAGCGCGCTCAGTCGCACCAGGGCGAGCGGCAACTCCGCCGCCAGGCCCAGCGCAATGGCCGCGAGCGCCAGCGCCAGGGCGATCAGCTCCATGCCAAGTGGCAAGGCGCGAAAGGGGGTGGCGGGCGCATCCTCGACAAAGGAGCAGCGCAACACCCGAAACACATAGGTGGCGCTCAGTAGGGTGCCCAGGGCCAACACCAGCGCCCAGATCCACTGGCCGGAGGCGAAGGAGGCCTGCAACAGCAACCACTTGGCGGTAAAGCCAGCGCTTGGCGGCAGTCCGATCAGGGTCAGGGCCGCGAGTCCGAAGGTCAGCAGCGACAGCGGCAATCGCCGGCTGGTTCCGGTCAGTCCCTCAAGCCGCGTCGCCCCAGTGGAGAGCAGCAGGTTGCCGGCGGCCATGAACATGGCCGCTTTCGCCAGCGCATGCCCGGCCAGTTGCAGCCAGGTTGCTTGCCAGACCAGGGTCGCGACCCCCTCGCCGGCACCGGCCAGCAGGGGAAAGGCCAGCATCAGGTAACCCAACTGGCCGACCGTGGACCAGGCCACCACCTGCTTGAGCCCGGCCGCGCGCCAGGCTTGCACCCCGCCCCAGAGCACAGCCAGACTGCCCAGGGCACCGAGCGCCCAGGCGCCGACCACGACATCGGGTAACAGCAGCCGCCAGAGCAGCAGCAGGATGAAAAAAGACACCTTGACCACCAGCGCGCCATGCACCGCGCTCACGGGCGTCCAGGCGCTGCCATGCACCGGCGCGAGCCAGGCGTGCAGGGGAAAAATCGCCGCTTTCAGCAGTAGGCCACTGCTCAGCAGCGCCATGGCGATGCGGGTGACGGTGTTCGGCTCGGCCACGGCGGCCAGTCCGGCCAGATCAAGCCGCCCCCAGGCTCCCAACAGCAAGGCGATGCCCAACAGCCAGGCGAGCGAGCCAACCAGCGCATAGAGCAAATAACGCAGGCTGGCCATGAGTGCGTCGACCTTGCCCGGCAGCAGCATCAGGCCCACCGCGCAGAGTCCCATCAACTCCAAACCCAGGTAGAGCAGCACCAGATCGGCCGCCAGCCAAATCAGCCCCAGCCCTAGGGCGAGACCACCGAGCAGCGGCCACAACCAGGCGCCCGAGCGCGGCGGAAGACCGCTCACACGCGCGTTGCCCACCGCATGGACGGCGCTGCCGAGCAACAGCACCTGCGTCAGCAGCCACAGGAGCGCGGTCAAGCCATTGAGTCGCCAGTGCAGCTCCAGCCCACCCAGGGTCAGGCAGCCCGCCATGGGTTCGCTCGCGCTGGCCAGGACCAGCCACAAGGCCACCAGCGGCAAGGGCAAGCCGAACAGCAGGAGCCAGAACTCCCGGCGCGGCGGGCGCCAGCCGGCCAGCAACCCAAGGGCCGGCGGCGCGAACAGCAGCCACAGCAAATGATAGGGCGTCGCGTTCACGCGGAGGCTTTGGGGGGCGTCATCAGACTGACCTGGCCGGTGAGCGCATGCAGGCGCAGTAGCACAGCGGCGCCCAGCACCGAGCCGAGCAGGCCGACGGTCAGCCCAATCAGAATCAGCGCCCGCACCTCGGCTCTGGGTACGGCGACACTAGCAAGCAACAGAAACACCCCGGAGCCGATCAGATTAAAGGCCAGCAAGAGGCGCAACAGATGGCGTTGCGCGGCGAAGGCCCAAAGCCCTAAGCTCATCACCAGCAAGCCGGTGAGCGCGAACAGGGTATCGACCGACAGCGGATGCATGCGCGCATCAAGACCCTGCAGCTGGCCGATCGCCAGGCTGGTCAGGCCCAGCCAGGTCAGGGTCATCAGCCAGCGCAGGTGCGCGGTCAAGCGTCGTCGGCGCGGCGTCCTATCCAGCGGCGCCAGTCGCGGTCGCTTACCTCGTCCGCGCAGCGTCCAAAGCAGCGTGCCGCCGGTGAGACCGGCGCCCAATACGGCCTCGGCCAGCGCCAGCCAAGGCTCGCCAAGCATGAGCCAGATGAGCGCCATAACCATGGCAAAGGCGATGAACACCCAGCAGGCGCGAAACAGATCGCGATCCATAAGGCAGGCAGCGGCCAGCAGGATCAGCGCTCCCACCAGGACCCAGACGGTGATGGAGACCATGTGTCAGTTCTGAGACTCACATCTGATGACGAAAGCTTATCTGGACGAGTTGCTCGAGCCTTGCCCGCCATCGTGCACTCTCGAAGGACCTTAATAGCTACGGACGGAAATATTTCGTGTATGCGGCCTGGGTTTTTTGTCAAGCGACCGCAGCGATGAGACATAGCGACAACCCGGGTGGCAGTAAAATTGACGTGGCTACCGCTGTCAACCAGCAAGCGCAAGGAGCAGGCGGCTTCCTCAGCAATTCCAAATTTAGGTGTTTCATCTGGTGTAGAAGCGGCTTTCAGCCGTTTCATGATGCGCCAAGATGGCGCTATTACTGATAAACGGGCCAACAATCGGGCGCTGGATAACGAAATTTGGAATTGCTGTGGCTTCCTGCCGTTTCACAACGTGCCTGGATGGTGCGTCTACTGTGCTCGGGCACGACAGCTAGGCGCTGTAACGCGAAATTTGTAATTCTTTGCTTGGGCCAATCAAAAGGTGCTGATGCCCACCTCGTAGAGTCCGCCCACCACCACATATTCATCCTCGCCCTTGAGCATGCCGGGCAGCAGGCGGTTGTAGAAGAAGATCTTGGCCAGCGGCACCTGGGTTTCCAGAATATAGTCGCCGAACTCATCGGCGCGCTCGCGCTCGCTGGTAAAGCTGTTTAGGTTGTTCAGCAACACCTGGTAGCGCTGTCCGGGATGGGTGGCGAGCACTTCATGCTCATCAATGCGGTTGATGCCGCGATAGAGCCTCAGGTGCGACTGGCCGGGATGGGCCAGCTCCAGCTCGTATTGGCAATAGGTGTAGAGCAGATCGAGCTGAGCCTCGAGCGCGTTGGTGGCATAGAGTCCGCGACTGCCCTGCACCAGATAGGCGTGGTAGGCGTCGCTGTCGCGCCCATCGAGGGGCCCGCCGTGGTGGCGCGCCAGTAGCCCAAAGCGCGTCTCCACCCAATGCTTGAGCACCGCGCCTTCGCGCCCGTCGGAGTCAAACGACCAGCCGCGCACCATGCGCAGATAATTGGCGTTGCAGCGATACTTTTTGCGCGGCCCGGGGGTGAAGCCCGCCTCCTCGAGGTCCTCCAGGCAGAAATGCACCGTCATGTAATCGACAAAATAAGCCGAGCGCTCGTCACGGCGGCTAAGCGGTGCCAGGGTCGCGAACAGAGCCTGGTGAAAATTCCGCACTCCGTCGAGCTGCAAAGGCACCGGGTGCTGCTGGTAGGTCAGCCCGCCGAGAATGTCCGCCGGCAAATTGCAACGGTTGATTGGCAAACGGGCGGAAGCCGGCAAACGCGGAGCAGCGCTCAGGGTGGGATCGGGCGGGGTCGCATCCTCGGTCAAGAGCAGGGGTTCTCCAGAGTGCAACAAAAACCGGAGATCATAACGGGTTTTTGTCTCCCGGTCGGCGAAAACCCTGGTCAAGAGAGGGCGCCGTCACGACCCGGCAGGGCATCATGCCGCGCACCGAGTTAATCGCCCAGACCGAGGTCGCGCGCCCAAGATCAGCCAGCCTCAGGCGGCGTTCGCTGATGCGGCCGGCAGCGAGCAACTCCGCGCGGTAGCAGCCGGGCAGCAGGCCGGCGGAGACGGGTGGGGTGTAGCAAGCTCCGTCCAACTGAAGGACGATGTTGGTGAAGCTGCCCTCGGTCAGTTCATGGCGCTCGTTGAACAGGAAAATCTCTTCACCGCTACCTGGAAATCCCCCGGCGGCCAGTTGGTAGGCCCGGCGATCCGTGGTCTTGTGGCGCAGCAGGACATCGTGCGAGTCAATGGGCCGGTCCGCCAGGCGCACCCGCAGCGGTGTCGGCATCGGGCGCTCTTGCAGTGCGCTGGCGGAGACCGAGACCGCGCCGGTCGCGGATAAAACCAGCCTCAGGATGTGGGCCTCCTCGGGCCTTGCGCGCCGGCTGGCCTCAATGGCCGCCTTCAGGTGCTGCAAGATGAGCGCCTGGTCGCGGGGAAAGCCAAACACCCGCGCGCTCGCGCGCAGCCGTCGCAGATG
Organism: Thiorhodovibrio winogradskyi; assembly: GCF_036208045.1. Classification (NCBI taxonomy): domain Bacteria; kingdom Pseudomonadati; phylum Pseudomonadota; class Gammaproteobacteria; order Chromatiales; family Chromatiaceae; genus Thiorhodovibrio; species Thiorhodovibrio winogradskyi. Next base: position 62,563 of record NZ_CP121472.1, read on the forward strand.
CCGCTGTTGCAGAAACACCTGGCCATCCGGCTGGAGCAGCATGGTTTCCAGCAACCCGAAGCGGGGCGCGGTATCGGCAAGCAGGCTCGCTTTCAGTCGCAGCTCGGCCAGTTCCCGATCCACCTGGCTGTCCCAGACGATGCCGCCACCGCTGCCATATTCGGCCATGCCAGAGCGGCGATGAACCACCAGGGTGCGGATCAGGACGCTCCAAAAGGCGCGTCCGGATTCCAACCGGGTGCCAATGGTACCGGTGTAGAAGCCACGCGGAGAGGCTTCCAGTTCGGCAATGATGGCCGTGGCCGCCACCTTGGGCGCGCCCGTGATGGAGGCCGCTGGAAAGAGCGCGGCCAAAGCCGCATCCTCGCTGGCGTCGGTTTCGGCGGTAACCTCGCTGATCATCTGATGCACCGTGGGATAGTGCTCGAGCGCGAACAGCCTCGGCACCCGCACCTGTCCGATGCGCGCGATCCGCCCGAGGTCGTTGCGCACCATATCGACGATCATGCGATTCTCGGCGCGTTCTTTCTCGCACGCGTGCAGGCGTCGCGCGGCGTCCCGGTCGGCTGCCTCGGTCTCGCCACGCGCGGCGGTGCCCTTCATCGGGCGGCAGCAGAGCCGATGGTGATCGCGCTCGAAAAAGGTCTCTGGGCTCAAGGAGAGCAGGGCAAAATCGCCGGTGTCGATGAAGGCTGCATGAGGGCAGCGATGCCGTGCGACGAGCCGCAGAAAAAGCCGGCGTAGCCCGGCGTGGCTCGGCGGCTCCAGCAGGCGCGCGCGATAGCGCTGGGTCAGATTGATCTGGTAGGCATTTCCAGCGGCCAGATGCGTCTTGACCGCGGCGAAGGCGCGGGCATAGTCCTGCTCGCTCATCTCAGGTTGCCAGGGGCCGAATAGCGGCTCGCGCGTCTCGGCATTGCCATCGCCATCGCCATCGGAGTCGTACTCAGCCAAGAGCGCGTCACCTTCGACAAGCGTCAGAGTCTGAAAACCGGCCATCCATAGCAGAGGCTGGGACGGGTTCTGTTGGCCGCGCAGAGAGGAATCAAAGGCGGTGCCGGCTTCATACGCCAAGCAGCAGAGACTTGCCGGGGTGTCGGTATGTGCGAGTCCTTCGGCCAGCAACGGGCGGACCTCGTCGGGCGCATTCGTGCGCAAAACCCAGGCTGGATCCCGCAGCTGCAGCCAAGCCGCGCAAGCGGGATCATGGATCAGTGCGGAAGCCGGCCGGGGATCAGGCGGGAAATCGGACTGGGGCAGTGCGACTAGCAAAGTTTGGTCCATTGAACGAATGTTGCGACAATCCCGCGATGAGACAATCAGGATTCTTGAATAACTCGTGACCTTGAACCGTCCATCATCCCATGACAACCCATCAATCCCTATCCCCTCAATTTGAAGGATGCCGGTACCAAAGCACTCTGCTTTCATGCCGCATTTGCCGAACAATCCGTCGCCGCGCTTCGATCCGGGCTTGATCACTGATACCATCGATACCCATCACGCAACCATCTTCCTGGGTGTGCTCAGCCTCTATGTCGTGCTGCTGTGGTATGACATGATGGCCGAGTCCCCAAGGCCTGCATTGCGCACTGAGAGTTCCGCGTAAGCGGGCCTGGTTCATTGACGAAACTCGGGTCGCTAGACATGGCCCGTACTAGATCCGGAGCACATCACCATGAAGCAGTGTCTCGCTCGGGAGCCGGATGCAACCCCGCCCGAGCGATCTCTCGCGCACTCCCTGGCCTGGGAGTACTGGCTCGATGCCGAGGGAGGCTTGCGGGAGGTTTCTTCTGTGTGCGAGGAAATCAGCGGTTACGCGGCAGGCGATTTTCTTGCCGATCCGGATTTGTGGTTAGGAATACTGACGCCGGACTCGCGGCAGCGCTGGAGCGACCAGTTGCGGGCACAGACGATGTCCGGTGCGACCAGCCCTCAGACGGCCATCGAGTTGGCGCTGATAATCAGCGACGGGCAGCAGCGCTGGATTGAACACCGCTGTCAGCCGGTGTTTGCTCCCGATGGCTGCCTGCAGGGATGGCGGGGGCTCATCCTGGATATCACCGCGCGCAAGAAAGCCGAACTGGCGCTGGCGCGCGAGAAAGGTTTGGCACGCACAATCAGTGCCTTTAATCAAGCGTTGATCCAGACTGGGGATCTGGATGCGCTGCTTGCCACCCTGTGCCGGTTGGTGGTGGAAACCGGGGGGCTTCGGGCCTGCATGATTTTCCGCTGGTCCGAGCCCGAACAGAAGCTGGAGCCTCTGGTCTGGTCCGGCCTCGGCGAGGACTCAGTGGCGCGCATGCCACGCGCCATGGCCGCGAGCGACCATCTCAGCGCGGCCGCGCCCCTGCGCGCCTGGTGCGGGGAGTGTGCGGTGTTCTGCCATGACCGCGCCGCGCCCGCGTGCGATGCACCCTTTGACCTGTGGTTGCAAAGCCTGGGCGTTCAGGCCAGCAGTCATCAGCTGTATCGGGCCGGAGGCGAGCAGGCTGATGCGCCGCTTGGGGTGGTCAGCTATCTGCTGGCCGATGACCTTGCCCTTGACCGCGAATACTGTGAGCTGCTTGGCCAGTTGACCGCCGATCTCTCCTTCGGCATCGGCTACCTGAAGCGGCGCGCGCATGAGGCGCGGATGCAAGCGGACATTACCCGGCGCAAAGTCCGACTGGATGCTTTATTTCAGTCCTCGCCGGTGGGTGTCGCGCTCATCCGCGAACGTCGGATCATCGAGGCCAATGATCGACTGTGCGAGCTGACCGGCTATGCGCGCGAGGAGCTCATCGACCACAGTACACGTCTTTTGTACGTCAGCGAGCAGGCGTTCGCGGCTAATGGTGAGGCGCTCTACCCGCGACTCCAAAGCTGTGGTGAGGCGCGGGTCGAAACCCAGCTGCGCCGCAAGGATGGCGAAATCCTCGAGGTGACCCTCTGCCTGTCTTTGCTCGACCCGGCCGCTCCCGACCAGGGCAGTATCTCGACTGTGCTGGACATGACGGAATCGCGACGTGACCGCGCCCTGCTCGAAACCCGGCTTGCCCTGGCCAAGCACAGTCGCGAGGGCGACCTGGAGGCGATCCGCAAGACCGCGGCCGAGGCAGCGAAACGCATCACCACGAGCCGGGAGGCCGAGGTGCGCCTGCTCGACCATGAGCAGGCGCCGGTGGTCTGGTCCGAGCTTGAAGCGGACGCCTTGCCGTTGTGGCGCGAAGCGGCGCGGACAAACACACCCTTAGTGCGCAACGAGAGCAAGCCAGCCAAGGGTGGCTCCCGGGTGGCCGTCCCCCTGACGCAGCAGGGCCAGGTCGTGGCCGTGCTCGAAGTCGCGGGCAAGGAGGCCGACTACGGGGAAGCGGACCTCCTCAGGCTCCAGCAGCTTGCCTCCATGGCGGTCGAGAGTATCGAAATCATCCATGCCGCGCAGGCCTTGCGCGCTGGCGAGGAGCGCTATCGCATTGCCATTCAGGCCGCGCGTGACGGCATCTGGGATTGGGATATTCGCGCCGGGCGGGTGGATGTGAACGCCCGCTATCTCACCATGCTTGGCTTCTTGCCGGAGCCAGCCTGGCTGAGCTTTTCCCGCTGGCGCGGCCTGGTCCACCCCGAGGATCTGGAGCGCATGCTCAGGGTCGTCGAGAGTAGCAAGTCCGCCGATCAGCCCTTTGAGGCCGAATACCGGCTCCAGCACCAGTCTGGCCGCTGGCACTGGGTATTCGCGCGCGGTCGGGTCATTGAGCGCGACGCCCAAGGTACGGCAGTGCGCATGGCTGGCATTCATATCGACATTGATGCGCGCAAACAGGCGGAATTGGCCGCGCGCGAGGCGCGACAATGGCTTGAGGTGGCGCTCGCGGGCGGTGAGATGGGTCTGTACGAGGTCGATCTCATCGAGGGTAGCGGCCGGGTGGATGCGCATTATCTGCGCATGCTCGGCTATGCACCGGGGGAGATCGTCATGGATGTTTCGACCTGGCAAGCCCTGATGCATCCAGAGGATCGCGAGCGCATGAATGCGCTGGTCGCGGAAATGGTCGATGGGCAGCTCGACCAGGCCGAGACCGAATATCGCATGCGGCATCGCGCGGGCGGGTGGCGTTGGATCCTGGACCGCTCGCGTGTGTATTCACGCGACCAACAAGGTCGTGCCGTGCGCAGCGGGGGTATTCACCTGGACATCACCAAGCGCAAGGCCACCGAGGAACGCCTGCGGCTCGCGGCCCAGGTATTTGAAAGCATTAGCGAAGGGATTGTCGTGACCGACCTGAGTGGCAAGATCCTGGATGTCAATCAGGCCTTTGTCACCATTACCGGCTACCCCTTGGCGGAGGTGAAGGGTCAGACGCCCGCGCTGCTGCGCTCGGGCCGGCACGATGACCACTTTTATGCCAAGCTCTGGCGTCAGCTTGAGCAGAGCCGTTTCTGGCAGGGAGAGATCTGGAATCGCCGCAAAAACGGCGAGATTTATCCGGAGTGGCTGACCATCAGTGCAGTTGTGGATGATCACGGCCAAGCCACCCACTATGTGGGGGTGTTCGCGGACATCACCTCGCTGCGACAATCGCAGGACCGACTGGATTTTCTCGCCCATCACGATCCGCTCACCGGATTGCCAAACCGCGCGCTCTTGCTCGACCGTCTCGAAGTGGCGGTAGTGCGCGCGCGCCGCGAGAGCCGTGCCGTCGCGGTGTTATTTATTGACCTCGACGGCTTCAAGCGCGTCAACGATAACCTGGGCCATGCCACCGGCGACAAGCTGCTAGTCGAGGTGGCTGAACGGATGCGGTCGCGTTTGCGCCGCGGCGACACCCTGGGGCGTCTTGGTGGCGATGAGTTCCTGATGCTGCTTGAACAGGACGTGGAGGAAGGAAGCGCCGTGACCTTGGCCAAGCTGCTGCTGGAAATCCTTGCGGAGCCAATCGTCGTCGATGAGCACGAGATTTTTGTTTCCGGCAGCATTGGTATCAGTCTGTTTCCGCAAGATGGTGAGGATGCAGAGGCACTCTTGGCGCATGCCGATCTGGCCATGTATCAAGCCAAGGCCTTGGGGCGCGGTCGCCATGCCTTTTATGAACCAGAACTAAGCCACAAGGCAGAACGGCAGTTTGGCATTGAGCGGGCGCTGCGCGGCGCGCTCTTGCGGGGCGATTTTTTTCTCCTCTACCAGCCACAAGTCAGTCTCAGTGATGGCAGTCTGCTTGGGGTTGAGGCCCTGCTGCGTTGGCGGCATCCGGAGTTGGGCGTCATGGAGCCGGCGCAGTTTTTGCCGGCTGCCGAGCGCTTCGGACTCATGGCCGAGATCGGGCGCTGGGTTCTGTTCGAGGCGGCCAACCAGTTGCGACAATGGCGCAAGGTTGGGGTTGCCGTTCCTAAACTCGCCGTCAATGGTTGCCTGAGCGAACTGAGCCACGCGGACTTTCTGCCGGTGTTGCACGAGGTGCTGGACGCGAACTCTCTGGCCCCCGAGGATCTCGTAATTGAGTTGGTCGGCAGAATTTTTCTTGATCGCGGCGACCGGGTTCAGTCAAATCTCAAAGCCTTACGGGAGTTGGGTGTGCGACTGGCGATCGACAACTTTGGCATTGACAGCGGAAATCTGGCCGACCTCGCGCGCCTGCGGGTTGACTGCCTAAAGATCGACCGTTCGCTGACGGCTGCGGCTGCCGAGGATGGCCGCGTGACCTCGGTTTGCCGGTCGATCTTCGGGCTGGGCAAAGCTCTCCGCCTTGAGGTGGTCGCCGAGGGCATCGAGAGGCGGTCCCAGGCCCAACTCCTGAGACGACATGGTTGCACCGCCGCGCAGGGCTGGCTCTTTGCCGAGCCTTTTATGGGCGCGCAACTGTCAGAGTGGGAAGGTGCCGGTGCGTCCTTCTTGGCCCTAATCAACCGGGATTAGCTGTATTGGGATCAGTTTTGTTGCGAGTTGTCCGGCATTTGAAGGTGAAGACTGCTGGTCACGACGCTCGCCGCACCCTGACCGCGTGGATCGCTGGCGGCCAGGACGCGCTGTCCAGCCCGGTCCCAGTAAACCGCTTGCATGTTGCCGAACATCTTGGGGTCAATCGGCTCCAGTCGATGGCCCATGGCCGCGAGCGCGGCGGTCTCTTCGGCAGTGAAGGCATCCGGCTCGTGCTGGATCACATCGGGCAGATACTGGTGGTGGAAGCGCGGCGCGTCCACCCAGTCGGCGGGCGTGCCACCCTTGCTCAACGCGAGCAGGGCATTCAGCACCATGGTAATGATGCGGCTGCCACCGGGTGTGCCGAGAATGGCCACGCCCTGATCGGACTCGGCAAAAGTCGGACTCATGCTTGAGAGCATGCGCTTGCCAGGGGCGATGGCGTTGGCCTCACCGCCGACCAGGCCGTAGACATTGGCCGTCCCCGGTTGGGCGGCGAAGTCATCCATCTCGTCGTTGAGTAGCACACCAGTGCCAGGCGGCACGAATCCTGCGCCGAAGGGGTAGTTGATGCTGAGCGTGGCTGCAACCCTGTTGCCTTCGTCATCCAGAATGGAGAAATGGGTGGTGTCCTGGCCCTCGCTGGCGGGTACATGCGATGGCAAGCCCGATGGCAAATCGGCCGGCAAGCTGGGCGGCAAGCTGGGCGTGGCCCGAGTCGGGTGGATGTCGCGCGCCAGCCCGGCGAGATAGTAGGGATGCATCAAACGCGCGAGGGGTATCTCGACCTGATCGGGGTCGCCCAGAAAGGCCGCGCGGTCGCGATAAGCGCGGCGCATGGTCTCGACAATCCGATGCACGGATGCAACCCGGTCCTGGTCCTCGAGATGAAGCTCGGCCAGCATGCCCAGCATTTGCGCAAGCCCGACCCCGCCGGCGGAGGGTGGTGGCGCGCTGGTGATGGTCCAGCCAGCAAAGTCAAACACAATGGGCGCGCGCTCGATGATGCGATAGTCGCTCAGATCCTCCGTCGTCCAGATGCCGCCAGCCGCGCGCACGCCGGCGACCAGTTGTTCGGCCAGCTCGCCGCTATAGAAGCCATCGCGACCGCGCGCGGCAATGCGCTCGAGCGTGCGGGCCAGTTCGGGTTGGCGCAGCACATGGCCTTCGGGCGGCACCTCGCCGGCAAGCAGAAATTGTTCCGCGGCGGCGGGCGAGGCTCTCAGCACCTCGAGGCGCCAGCGGGCCAGCCGGCGGTAATGTGCGTCAATGGGGAAACCCTCGCGTGCCAGGGCGATGGCGGGTGCCAGGCTGTGGCTCAAAGGCAGGCGCGCATAGTGGGCGGCGAGGTGATCAAGCGCCGCCGGGACACCGGGAATACCGGCAGCCAGCGGGCCATTCAGTGCCAGCTCAGGCACCAGCTCGCCGTCATGGTCGAGGTACATATCGCGCCTGGCCGCCAGCGGAGCGCGCTCGCGAGCATCGACGAAGATCGAGCGTTCCTCGGTGCCCAGGTGCAGCAGCCAGAAGCCACCACCGCCGAGCCCGGAGCTGTAAGGCTCCACCACTGCCAGGGCGGCGGCCACGGCAATAGCGGCGTCGAAGGCATTGCCGCCAGCTGCCAGGAGTTGCTCCCCGGCTTTGGTGGCCGCCGGATGGGCGCTGGCGATGGCGGCTGCGGGTGGGGTGGCCGCGGGCTGGTTTGGAGACTTGCCCATGGCGTTGGACAGGCCGTACGAAAAGAGCACGCAGATCAGCAGAGTTCTGCGCAACAGGGTCAGTAACCTCGCTGCTTTGGTCACGTTTTGAATTTTTGGTGTAAGGCTTGAAATGAGAATTAGGGCCTGGGCTCGCGGGTGGCCCTCAGCCCGCGGAGGCGGGCGCGATCCACTGACGCATGCGGCGCATGGGGATCGCGCACGCTGAACTCAGCCGTTGTCGCTGGTGATGCGCTCGTACTTGGCGCGCAGCTGTTCCTCGGTCTCGGTATTGTCCGGGTCGGTGATAATGCAGTCGACCGGACAAACCTCAACGCACTGGGAGGTCTCAAAGTGGCCGACGCATTCGGTGCAGAGATCCGGCTCAATCACATAGATCTCGTCGCCCTGGGAAATGGCGCCGTTGGGGCACTCGGGCTCGCACACGTCACAGTTGATGCATTCGTCGGTGATAATTAATGCCATGGGGAAAACTCCTGAAATAAAGAAGGTTGGCTGTTAGCGAAAGAGTACCTGCGCAGTTTAGCGAAAGCGCTCGCGCAATGCAGCATAGACGCTCGGCGCCACGAAGCCCGAGACATCGCCGCCAAGCCGGGCGATCTCCTTGACCAGGGACGAGGAGATGTAAGCGTACTGCTCGGCAGGCGTTAAAAACAGGGTCTCGATGTCTGGTGCCATGCGTCGGTTCATGCCGGCGAGCTGGAACTCGTATTCAAAGTCCGACACCGCCCGCAGCCCGCGCATGATGACAGGCACGCCCAGGCCGCGGGCGAAATCCACCAGCAGCCCAGAGAATGAGGTGACCTTGACGTTGTCATGCTCACGCGCGACGCCGCGCAGCATCTCCAGCCGTTCGGCCACGGTAAAAGTAGAGGCCTTGATCGAATCCTCAGCCACCGCAACCACCACCTGATCGAACAAGCGCGCCGCACGCGCAATTAGGTCGCTGTGGCCATTGGTGACGGGATCGAAAGTGCCAGGGTAAACGATGCTGCGCATTCCTGTTTTGCTGCTCATGGTTTAAAAGGCTAAGCATAACAGAGCTCGATGACAGGCAGGTCGCAGCGACCTAGGCCAGACAGCCAATCCAACGCGGACCGATCAGTGTTCCTGCTGTCCTGGGTAACGCGCAGCCTCATCAACCTTAGAGTCAAGCTCCGCGGGCAAGATTGAGTCCCCTGCGAATGTCACTGTCCAGCGCCAGGTTGCCGGCCTGGTCATACGCCACTGGAGCAACTCAAATTGGGAACTGCTGGGCTCATGCCCTCGGGCTCACCTCGCGAGCCTCACCCAGGTAGAATGCAGCCTTTCGGATTCGACAGCTGATATGGAGCCTAATCTGGCACCTGATCCAAAAATGGGCCCGATATCGGACTCTGTTGTTACCACCTTCCAAGGAGCTTCCCCATGGGAACCAACATCATTCTGCTGCTCGCGCTGATCGCCATGATCGCCATCTGGATTTATCTGTTTCGCGACGGCGAGGGCACCGTCAGAACCGGTCGGCTGACTGGCAAGCTGCGCGGTTCGGTGCCTGGCGCGACCATTCGCGTCAAGGCTATGCCACCTGAAGACGGTGCTGGCGCCCACACGGATGATGCCGACAAGCAGAGCGAGGCTCGCGGCAATGCCGGGGGCGATCTGCCAGCCAAGACGGGTGTGTTCGACCAGAAAGACTGAATCAGCCCCGGCCATTGCGCACTCAGACGCCTGGCGCGCGTTCAAACATCACCAGGTGATCCAGCTCGGCGCGAATGCCGACCCGGGTGCCGGGCGGAAAATCATCATGGCTGGGTGCCAGTGACAGCAGCCGGCGGCCGCTGTCGAGTTCCAGGGTGTAGAGGTATTCGGCGCCGCGAAAAGCGCGCTCGACCACCAGCGCGGTTTTTTGTTCGCATTGGGCGCAGATCAGATCATCCGGGCGCACCAGCACTTCGACCTGCGTGCCCTGCGGCAGGGCGATGGCATTCTGGCCACGCAGCACGCCAAGCTCGGTGGAAACACTCTTCCCGTCGATCACCTGTCCCGGCAAGAACTCGCCCTGCCCGATAAAATCGGCCACGAAGCGATCCACCGGCTGGTGATAAAGCGCAAAGCCGGTGCCGGTCTGGTGAATGCGCCCGGCACACATCACACTGATCCGATCCGCCATGGCGAAGGCCTCGAGCTGATCGTGGGTGACCAGGATGGCCGTCACACCCTCATGGCGCAATAGCGCGCGGATCTCCCGCGCCAGCGCCTCGCGCAACTCCACATCCATGCTCGAGAAGGGCTCATCGAGCAACAGCATCCGCGGTCGCGGCGCCAGCGCCCGCGCCAGGGCAACGCGCTGCTGCATGCCGCCGGAGAGCTCATGCGGATGCAAGCCTGCCGCCTTGCCAAGACCGACCAGCTCCAGTAACTCCACCACCCGCCGCGCGCGCGCCCGCCGCTCGAGCCGGCGCAGACCAAAGCCAATATTGTTAGCCACCGTGAGATGGGGAAAGAGGGCGAAATCCTGAAACACCATGCCAATCCGACGCTGCTCCGCCGGCACGCTGAAGCCGGGACCGGACACCAGCATGCCACCGAGCAGAATCTCCCCCGCCATGACCGGCTCAAAGCCAGCAATGGCCCGCAACAAGGTGGTCTTACCACAGCCACTTGGCCCGAGCAGGCAGCCGATACCGCCCTCCTCCAGTTGCAGATGCGCATCCAGCACCACGGGCGCGCCGCCATAGCCGACGCTCACGCCCCGAACCAGCAAGGGGGTCACTTCAGTCACCCTGAGAGGCTCCAACCTGTCGCAAAATCCAGCCTCGTCGCCCACTTTCCAACTTAAAAGACATGCTGCAAAACCAAAAACTGAGGCAATTGCCGAAAATGATCAGATCCCGCCAAACGGGACAGTACCCCCGTCCGCCGCCTTTCAACCAAACCACTGACCATTGAAAACTGACCACTAGCCACTGCCCGCTTCCGCTAGCCGAGACCGCGTAATCGCCCGACTCAAGAGGATCACCGGCAACAAGCCCGCCAGCACAATGGTCAGCGCCGCTGGGCCAGAATCGGCCAAGCGCTCATCGGCTGCCAGTTCGTAGGCCCGCACCGCCAGGGTATTGAAATCAAAAGGGCGCAAAATGAGAGTTGCTGGCAGTTCCTTTAGCACATCCACAAACACCAGCAGTCCGGCTGTGAGCAGGCTGCCGCGCAGCATGGGGATATGCACCCGCCACAGCGTCTGCCCCGGTGCCAACCCCAAGGAACGGCTGGCATCATCGATTGCCGGGCGAATCTTGCCCAGACCGGATTCCACGGTTTGCAGCGCAACCGCTAAAAAGCGCACTAGATAGGCAAAGATGAGCGCGAGCAGTGTCCCGCTCAGCAGCAGGCCGGTGGACAAACCAAACCACTCGCGCATCCGCGCATCCAGCGCATTGTCCAGCCAGGCAAAGGGAATTAGCACGCCCACGGCGATCACGGTGCCCGGTACCGCGTAACCCAGCCCAGCCACTCGCGCGCTAAGGCGCACACTGGCCACCGGATAAAGCCGCTTGCCATAGCCCAGCAGCAGCGCCAACAGCACCGCTAGCAGCGCCGTGCTCGCAGCCAGCGCCAAGCTGTTGGTTGCCAGCCGCCAAAAGCCATCACTGGCGCCCTCGGTGGCAAAGGACCAGGACCAGAACGCCAGTTGTCCCGCCGGCAGCAGAAAGCCGAACAACAGCGGCAGCAAACAAAACAGCCAAGCCAGAGCGCGGCTAAAACCGCGCAGCCGCAGCCGGCGGATGCTCTGCTCGCGGCTGCCGGTGGCATGATAGCGCGCACCGGCGCGCGACCAGCTCTCCAACACAATGAGCAAAAACACAAAACCGAGCAGCACCGCGGCCAGCTGTGCCGCCGCGGCTGGATTCCCCAAACCAAACCAGGTGCGGAAAATCCCGGTGGTGAAGGTCGCGACCCCGAAGTATTCCACCGTGCCGTAGTCCGCCAGGGTCTCCATCAGCGCCAGCGCCAGGCCTGCCACCACCGCCGGGCGCGCCAGCGGCAGCGCCAGTGTCAAAAAGGTGCGCCAAGGGCCATTACCCAGGGTCCGACTCACCTCCAGCACCGCCAGGGACTGACTCAAAAAAGCCGCCCGCGCCAGCATGTAGACATAAGGGTAAAGCACCAGGGAGAGCATTACCGCCGCCCCCGGCAGCGAGCGCACCCGCGGGAACCAATAATCCCCATAGCCCCAAGCCATGAGCTCACGCAGGCCGGACTGTACCGGCCCCGCCACATCGAGCAGACCGGTATAGGTGTAGGCGATGATATAGGCCGGCATGGCCATCGGCAGCAGCAGCGCCCACTCGAACAGCCCGCGCCCAGGGAACTGGCACATGGTGGTCAGCCAGGCGGTACCCACGCCACCGATCAGAGTGCCAAGCGCCACGCCCAGCATCAGCAGCAGGGAGTTGACCACATAGTCCGCAAGAACAGTGTCAACCAGGTGCTGCCAAACCTCTCCGGCGGGCACGAAGATGAAGCTCACCACCACCAGGACGGGCAGCGCCAGCACTGCCGCGAGGAGCGCGACAGTCACTGGCGGCCACCAGGAGGCCGAGGAAAATCGGATGAAAACAGAGACAGCCATGGCGGCAATCTAGCACTCGGCTGTCCAGGCTCCAAGCGGGCGGCACACCCGGCTTGGTCAGAACGCCAGGCGTTGGAGCGAGCGAAGCGGCCATGGCCATCTCCTCGACACCCGCGCCCCGCTCCGATAGCTCTTACTTCCAGCCCGCCCGGTCCATCAGCAGCACCGCCTCGCCGTTGAGTTCGCCGAGGGTCTCGAGGTTGAGATCGTCAGCCTTGAACTTGCCCCATTTGGCCAGCACCGGGCTCATCTCCACGCCCTCGCGCACTGGGTACTCGCCATTGGCTTGGGCATACCAGTCCTGGGACTCGGGATTCAACAGAAATTCGATGAGCTGCACGGCGGCGTCTTTGTTTTTGGCCGCGGCCGTGACCGCCGCGCCACTGACATTGACATGGGCACCCCGACCGTCTTGATTCGGCCAGAACACTGACATCTGCTCGGCTGGCTCGCGCTCGGCAGGGTCATCGGAGGTCAACATGCCTGCCAGATAATAGGTATTGGCGATGGCCAAGTCGCATTCACCAACGGCGGCGGCTTTAATTTGATCACGATCGCCGCCCATGGGTGGACGTGCCATGTTATCGACCACGCCTTTGGCCCAAGTCTCGGTGGCCTCCTCGCCATTGGCGAAGATCAGCGAGGCCACCAGTGATTGGTTATAGACATTGCTGGAAGAGCGGATGCAAATGCGCTTTTTCCACTTGGGGTCGGCCAGATCCTCGTAGGTGGACAGCTCGCTCGGATCGACGCGATCACTCACGTACATAATGGGGCGCGCGCGCAGGGACAGGCCGACCCAGTGACCATCCGAATCGCGATAATTCTCCGGTACTTCCTCGGCAATGGTGGCAGACTTGATCGCTTGCGTCAGCCCGGCCTCCTTGGCGCGATGCAAATTGCCGGCATCGACCGTCAGCAGCAAATCAGCCGGACTGTTGGCGCCCTCGCTTTTCAGCCGCTGCAGTAAGGCATCCGCCTTGCCGGTGACCAGATTCACCTCGATCCCCGTCTGCTCGCTGAAGCGATCAAGCAGTGGCTTGATCAGTGCCTCCTTGCGCGCGGAGTAGAGATTCACCTCAGCATTCCCATCCTCGGGCGCGGCCATGGCCGTCGTGGCTGCCAGCGCTGCCCCCAGGGTGACACCCAGCACCGCGGCGCCGAGCGCCCTAGGCTTGTGCATGATCAAATCGCCCATCTCGAATTCCTCTTATTTTTCATGGTGAAAACACTTTGCTTGTTGTCGATCAGCCAGGCCCATGCCAGGAGAATCTGGCAACCCCCAGGCTCTTGAACAGCCTGGTTTCTGAACCGGACCTGCTATAGGCACTCTCAAATAATACGAACGATTCTTTTTAACTTCAAGACTTCGGCTCTCACGACCTGGGCACGGAACTTGCGCACCTTCTTTTGCAATCCACTGAGTCGAACCACATTTCCCCAGATGCTCCACCTAGATCATTGCCTTACCGGCACTATTCGGCCATCGCCCGCACTGCCGCCGCGCGTTCCGAATGTCGCAAAGCCGACAAGCACGGGCGCACCGCCACTGCCCTTGCAACAGACCGGGGAGAGACCCGTGGTGCGATTCGGATTTTTCGCCATGGGGTCGGTCGCGATAGACTTGCCAGCTTGCCGTCACCAGCTCGGCCTTGGTCCCCCGGTGCAAATCAAGCAGACCTTTGCCCTCTCGCCCCTGAGCGCTCTTGAAACTCCAAGCCGATAACGTCAAATAACCAAGCATTGCACTGAGTAATTGTCGCCCAACCCACGTCCCCCGCGGCGGGACCAGGGGCTGACGTCCGCACCAACCCGGAGCCATCGCCATGAGCGCAGTCGCCGAATACGATCATTTAGTCAAGTCAGAATACGAGCATGGATTCATCACCGACATCGAATCCGACACCTTGCCGCCAGGCCTGGACGAGACGGTCATCACCGCGATTTCCACCCGCAAGGGCGAGCCTGACTGGATGCGCGAGTGGCGCTTGAGCGCCTACGCCAAGTGGCTTGAAATGCCGACTCCCGAGTGGGCGGCGGTGCATCATCCGGCGATTGATTTTCAGGATATCTCTTACTTCTCGGCGCCAAAGAAAAAAGACGGGCCAAAAAGCCTGGATGAAGTCGACCCGGTGCTGCTGGAGACCTACGAGAAGCTCGGCATCCCCATCGAGGAACAAAAAGCGCTGGCTGGCATCGCGGTGGACGCGGTCTTCGATAGTGTGTCAGTCGCGACGACCTTTCGGAGCAAACTGGCCGAGGCAGGGGTCATCTTCTGCTCTATCTCCGAGGCACTGCAGGAGCATCCGGAGCTGATCAGACAACACCTCGGCACGGTGGTCCCGCCGACGGACAACTTCTACGCCGGGCTGAACGCGGCTGTTTTCACGGACGGCACCTTTGTCTACGTCCCCAAAAACACTCGCTGCCCCATGGAGTTGAGCACCTATTTCCGCATCAATACCGCCAAGACCGGGCAGTTCGAGCGCACGCTGATCGTCGCCGACGAGGGCAGCTATGTGAGCTATCTGGAAGGCTGCACCGCACCGCAGCGCGATGAAAACCAACTCCACGCCGCGGTGGTGGAGCTGATCGCGCTCGAAGGCGCCGAGATCAAATACTCCACGGTGCAGAACTGGTATCCGGGGGATGAGAACGGCAAGGGCGGGATTTACAATTTCGTCACCAAACGCGGTGACTGTCGCGGCGCGCGCTCCAAAATTAGCTGGACCCAGGTCGAGACCGGCTCGGCCATCACCTGGAAGTATCCGAGTTGCATCCTGCGCGGCGATGACTCGGTCGGCGAGTTCTACTCGGTCGCGGTCACCAAGGGCCGGCAGCAGGCCGACACCGGCACCAAGATGATTCATATCGGGCGCAACACCCGTTCGACCATCGTCTCCAAGGGCATCTCGGCGCAGCATGGCCAGCAGTCCTATCGCGGTCTGGTGCGCATCGCGGCCAAGGCCGAGGGCGCGCGCAACCACACCCAGTGCGATTCTTTATTGATTGGCGATCGCTGCGCCGCCCATACCTTTCCTTACATCGAGGTGAAAAACCCGAGCGCGAAGATGGAGCATGAGGCCACCACCTCCAAGATCAGCGAGGATCAGCTCTTCTACTGTCGCTCGCGCGGTTTGAGCGAGGAAGATGCCGTGTCCATGATCGTGAATGGCTTCTGTAAGCAGGTGTTCAACAAGCTGCCGATGGAATTCGCCGTCGAGGCGCAAAAGCTGCTCAGTATCAGCCTTGAGGGCGCGGTGGGCTAAGCCGCCTTGGTACTAGCCACTAGCCACTAATCACTGACCACTAAAAATCCGGAGCCAACCATCATGCTGTCTGTGAAGGGCCTGAAGGCCAACGTGGGTGACAAGGAGATTCTCAAGGGGCTCGACTTTACAGTCGGCCCGGGCGAGGTTCATGCCATCATGGGGCCGAATGGCTCGGGCAAGAGCACCTTCGCCCACGTCCTCTCGGGACGCGAGGGCTACGAGGTCACCGCCGGCTCGGTCGACTTCGACGGCCACGACCTGCTCGCGCTTGAACCGGAAGAACGCGCCCAGATGGGGCTTTTTCTCGCCTTTCAGTACCCGGTCGAGCTGCCAGGGGTGAACAACACTTATTTCTTGAAATCCGCCGTCAATGCCATCCGCAAGGCACGCGGGGATGAAGAACTCGATGCTGTGTCCTTCCTGCGGCTGATGAAGGAACGCCTCAAGGTGCTGCACCTGGATGACAGCCTGCTCAAGCGTCCTGTCAATTTCGGCTTCTCCGGTGGCGAGAAAAAGCGCAACGAGATTTTTCAGATGGCCATGCTCGAACCCAAGCTGGCGATCCTCGACGAGACCGACTCAGGTCTGGATATCGATGCCTTGCGCATTGTCGCCGACGGCGTGAACGCCCTGCGTTGCGCCGAGCGCTCCATGATCGTGGTCACCCATTATCAGCGCCTGCTCGACTACATCCAGCCCGATCACGTGCATGTGCTGGCGCACGGGCGCATCATCCGCTCCGGCGGTAAGGAACTGGCGCTGGAGCTAGAAGAAAAAGGCTACGGCTGGATCGCAGGGGCCGAGGCGGAAGCGGCATGAACAGCGCCCCTACCTTCATCACGCCGACCGAACCAGCCCTGCTCGGCTGGTTGCATGGCACCCCTGGGGCGCGGCGCCAGCATGAGCCGGATTGGCTGAGCGCCTTGCGCGCGGCGGCCAGCGAGCGCGCCAGCCACCAGGGTGTACCAACGCAAAAGTCCGAAGGTTGGCGCTATACCAGCCTGCGCGCGCTGATCGACCAGAATTTTCAGCCGTGCCACCAGCCCATCACGGCGCTGCAGCCCGAAGACATCGAGGACCAGCTCATTCCCGGCCTCGACAGCCATCGGCTGGTGATGGTCAACGGCCACTTCGAGCCGCGCCTGTCCCGGCTCGATGCGCTGCCCGAGGGCGTGCGCATCGGCAGCCTGGCGGAAATCCTGACTCAGGATGGCGATGTGATCGCCAATCTGCTGGGCCAGGTTGCCGGGGATGGTCAGCATGTATTCACCTCGCTCAATACCGCCGGCTTTGATGATGGCCTGGTGCTGCTGATCGATGCCAATGTGCGTCTGGAACGCCCGGTCGAGCTGCTCAACCTGTCCATCGGTCTCGATCCTCCCGCGGGCCCTGGCCTTGCCCAGCCACGCCATCTGATTCAGCTGGCATCAGGCGCTCGCGCTGAACTGATTGAGCGCCACCTGAGCTTTGGCGATGCGCTGTATTGCAATAATGCCGTGGTCGAAATTCGCCTGGCCAAAGAGGCGCGACTGCATCATGTGCGGCTGCAGGCTGAAAGCCCCAACGCCTACCATCTGACTGGCCTCTATCTGGAACAGCACGCCGCCAGTCGCTATCGCGGCGTTAATATCGGCATGGGCGGCGCCTGGGCGCGCACCGATTTGATCACGCGTTTTGTGGCGCCAGAGGCCGACTGCGAGCTACAGGGCCTGTATCTTGCCGGTGACCGGCAGCTGATCGACTACCACATGGATGTCCAACATCTGGTGCCAGGGTGTTCGAGCCGTGAAAATTTTAAAGGGATTCTGCACGGCAAGGGCAGGGCGGTATTCGACGGACGGGTCTATGTGGCGGCCCACGCGCAGCAGACCGATGCGGCCATGTCCAATCGCAATCTGATTCTCTCGCCCAATGCCGAGGTCGACACCAAGCCGCAGCTCGAAATTTACGCCGATGACGTCAAATGCAGCCATGGCACCACCGTTGGTCAACTCGAGCCGGAAATGCTGTTTTACCTGCGCTCGCGTGGCATCGCCGCCCCGCTGGCAAGACGTATGCTGTGCCTGGGCTTCGCCGGGGAGATCATCGAGGCCATCGATTCCGAGCCGCTGCGCGAGCAGATCAGCGAGCTCGTCGGCGAACGGCTGGAGCGCTCGCCGCTATGAACCCAATGGCCAGCGCCGCGACCAAGCCAGGCGCCCGGCATCGGGATCAACCAGGCTTTTTTCCCTCACTGATTGGGAATTTGACAGGGGAATCAAAGGCAATGAACAGACTGGCGCGATTCGCCGGCTTTGGCCGCGACAAACAAACTAGGGACATCGATGACTCCACTGGGGCAGGGGCGCAAGAGGTGGAAGAGACTTTTGTGGAAGAGGCCGTTGAACGCATGGACGCCGAGGAGTTGCGCGAACCCATCATCGCCGCGCTGCGCCGGGTGCATGATCCGGAAATCCCGGTCAACATCTACGATCTCGGACTCATCTACAAGATCGATATCGCGCCCAATGGTAATGTCGATGTCGACATGACGCTGACCGCTCCCGCCTGCCCGGTCGCCGGCATGATGCCACTCATGGTCAAGGACGCGGTGCAAAAGGTCGAGGGCGTCGGCCAGGTGGAGGTCGAACTGGTCTGGGATCCACCCTGGAGTCAGGACAAGATGTCCGAGGAAGCCTTGTTGCAGCTTGGCATGATGTAGCCTGATGTCCGTCTGATATCGCCCTGGCGGCTACCGACAAAGGCGTGCGGGTTGTAAACTGGCGCGCATGAACAGCAACACTCGCCCACCACACCAAGCTCCGCGCACAACAGCCGCACCCGGGGCGGCGGCGCAGCCGCTAGCCGAGGCTCGACAGACGCCCGCCGTGCGCCGTGCCAGCGGCGGTCTGCGCTTTCTTGGCGCCGTCTTGCTCTTCTCCACCCTCAGCCTGCTGAGCTGCCAGTCGCTGATCTTCTAAGGCGGGTCATCATGTCACTTGATCGTCATGACATCAGCGGCGATGTGCGCCAAGCTCTCACCAGCGCCCGTCAGGGTTGGCGGCGCTGGCGTGAAGGGCGCCCCAAAGCCCCGCGCATGCTCTTGCTCTGGCTGGCGAGCGCGCCGCTCATTCCGGCCGCCTTTGTCAGCCTGATCACCGGCCGCCTACTCACCTTTGCCGCCGAGGCCCTGGCCTACACGCTCATTGCCATGGCCGCCATCCTCGCCCGGCGCGGTTATCTCGACAGCTCGCGCGAACCCCAACGGCGCTTCTCCCGCCGCCTCTACCTGCCGCTACTCAATGTCGCTGGCGTCCTGGTGGGCATGGCCATTGCGATAACCGCCACCGCCGGCGCCGGCTACACAGCTCCGGTTAGTCTGGCCTTCGCGCTGATCGCCACCACGGGTTTTTTTCTCGCCTACGGCATGCAGCCCTGGCTCAAGGGCGAGCGACTCGAAGCTGTGGATCGCGAATCCCGCTTGGTGGCCGAGGCTCTGGCCGAGGCCGAAAGCCGGCTGATCCTAATCGAACAGGCCGCCCATTCTCTAGGCAACCAGGAATTGCGCGGCCGACTTTCGCGCATCGCCGCCCATGGCCGGGATATTCTGGCGCAGATCGCCGCGCGGCCGTCCGACCTCAGCCGCGCCCGGCGTTTCTTGACGGTGTTTCTTGAAGGCGCCGAGCAGGTCTCCAACGGCTATGTGCGCACCCACCGCCATACGGATTCAGCCGAACTCGAACAGCGCTTTCGCTCGGTCCTGATCACCATTGAGGATCAGTTCATCCACCAGCGCCAGCGCCTGACCCAAACCGACGTGACAGACCTCGACATCCAGATCGAAGTGCTGCAAAAGCAACTTGAGCAGGAGGGGGTGGGGTCTTGAGTGGCTCACCCCAATCCCAGGAGCACCTTATGCTAACCACGGTTGAAGGCATTTATCATCACGGCACCATCAACTTACAGGAACCGCTGGCCAACCTGAATCACGCACGGGTTCTGGTCACCGTGCTGCCGGACGGACCGGGTGAAAGTGCTCCCATCAAAATGCCAATCAAGAGCCTGAGGGATATGACAGTCGCGGAGAGGGCAAGCTATCTGCATGAAATGCGAGCGCGTTGGCGCAACAGGCAAAGTTCAAGCGAGGAATTCGCCGCGCGCAAACGTGAGGAAATCGCACTGGAAAACGGCCCGCTGGAGCAAAAAAGTTGACTGGTCGCGTCTACATCCTGGACGCCTGTGCAGTCATTGCCATGCAACAGCAGGAACCCGGCGCCGAGACGCTGCTGGAAATTTTAGTCGCGCCGGAAACACAGGCAAGAATTCATTCCATCAATCTTTGCGAAATCTACTACGATCTGCTGCGACGCGACCCTCTGGCTCAACTTGAAGCTCTGGTCGAAGAACTGGCGCATTGGGACGTTACCGTTGATCAGGCTTTGGGATTCCCTCTCTTGCGACGAGCCGGAGAAATTAAAGCACGATGGTGTCGTATTTCGCTGGCCGATTGCATTGCCTTGAGCTTGGCAGAGCTTTGTGGTGGCGAATTACTGACAACCGACCATCATGAATTGGACCCTCTGGCTGAAGCGGCCTACCCGATTCGCTTTATCCGATAGGTTTATAGGAAGCAGCTGATTCAAAGTAAAGGGCAAGTATTCAATAAAAGTGCGGGCACGAATCCGAACTTGAAACGTTTTGACAAAAGCATTGAGCGCGCCCAACACAGCGCGGAGACCACATCATGACTGAAGCGACCCAACAACAGCTCACGACATCCCCGCCAGCCACGCACGAAGCGCCACCGGCGCCATCCCCGATACAGACCGCTCCAGCGCCCACCCCAGCATCCATTCCAGCATCGGCCGACATCAAACACCTGCTCGCCGAACTCGACCTGAGCGACAGCCAATCCATCCTGCACTTCGGCGCCAAGGCCCAGCAACAGCTCACCCAGGTCTCCGAGCAGATGCTGGAGGGCGTGCGCACCAAGGACACAGGCCCCGCGGGGGATGCGCTCAACAACATGGTCGGGCAACTGCGCGGTTTCGATATCGAAGCGCTCGACCCCAACGCCAAGCGTGGCTTGATGGGCCGCCTGTTCGGCAAAACCAAACAGGTGCGCAAGTTTTTGCAGGAGTATGAAGAAGTGCGCGATCAGATCGAGCGCATCAGCATGGAGCTTGATCGCCACAAGACGCGCCTGATGACCGATGTGGTCTCGCTCGACCGACTCTATGACGCCAATCTGGACTATTTTCGCGAGCTGGAGGCTTATATCGCTGCCGGGGATGCCAAGCTGGCTGAGCTGGACACTGACACCATCCCGGCACTGGAAGCCGAGGCCAGTCAGAGCGAGGACATGGTCAAGGCGCAAAATCTGCGCGATCTGCGTGGCGCGCGAGATGATCTTGAACGCCGGGTGCATGACCTGCGCCTGACCCGCCAGGTGACCATGCAGTCGCTACCGAGCATCCGCCTGGTGCAGGAAAACGACAAGGGGCTAATTAACAAAATCAACTCCACGCTGGTTAACACAGTACCGCTATGGCGCCAGCAACTCGCCCAGGCGATTACTATTTTTCGCTCCGGACGCGCGGCCGAGACAGTCAAGGCCGCGACCGACTTGACCAATGAACTCCTGATGGCCAATGCCGAGAACCTCAAGCAGGCCAATGCCCAGGCGCGCACGCAAATCGAGCGTGGAGTCTTTGATATCCAAACCGTCAAGGCGGCCAATCAGGCGCTCATCGCCACCATCGAGGAAAGTCTGAGCATTGCCGATGAGGGCCGCCGCGCGCGTGCCGCCGCCACTGTGGAACTCACCCAGCTTGAGACCAATCTGCGCCAGGCATTAAGCAAGGCCTCGGCCCCGGTCCGGCATGGCTCATAGGGTCATTCCCGCGACTGGTGCTGCGGGTACCGATCAGGAATACGACAGCCCCACGGCCACACGGGCGGATGAGCCCGCCCTAGAGGGTGGCCGCCGGGGTATTGTGTTGATTAAATCGCGCTAAATGTCGTGCTTTTCATCCGCCAGACCAAAGCCCAGCAGCTCCAGCAACAAACCAGTGACAGCACCACCGACGGCACCGCCGAGTGATCCGGTTGGAATTTGCTCGAACAGACCTTTGAGGCTGCTGCCGGCATCCAGCTCCAGTCCAGCGGAGGTGGTGCCGACCATCAGCCAAACACCCACACCCACCACGCCGGCAATCCATGCCGCCACCAGTGGACCGCCCAGGCGCGTCCAGGGCCAACCGGCAAACCCCCGCGTCATCCAGTGCTGGTTGAGCTGAAAGAGTGTGCCGACCAGCGCCACCACCCCGGCCACCACCACCATGTCGTCAATGGGTTTGGCATAGAGTTGCAGCGCGATGACGATGGAAATGGCAAGACCAGCGCCGGCTCCAGCCAGTAGACCAGTCAAGGTGACCCCAAAGGCGCGCGCATTGGCCTCCGGACCGCGATTGAAAAACAGCCCGGCAATCAGACCGGCTCCGGCCGCGACCCCGGTGATGATCGCCAAATCGACTACCTGCAGGTAAAGCATGAGGTAGGCAATCGAGGCCAAGACACCGGCGGCGGCGCCCACCAGCGCGACGAACATGGCACTATAGAGTGCTGCCGTGGTCATGGCGGCGGCACAGGATCCGATCAGCAGGGGATACCAGCTCTCGAAACCAAGATCGCCCAGCATGTAGCGCATGGACACGAAAACAGCGCCAAACACCCCACCCGCAAGCCCCCAGATGAAGAGCATCAGCACGGCCTGTGCCAGTTTTTTGAGTAAAGACATTATCCATCCTCCGGTATCTGCATGAGCCCGTCCCGGCGCCAGGGGCGCGCGGCGTGCATCCGCGGAAAAATCAACGCAACTTTGGTTCAGTCCGCGGTCCGGCTCCGGGGTATTATCCCGGTTTGGCACAGCCGCGCCTCCTTTGTTATTTGACGGGCGAGCTTCTCTTTCCCATCCGCGGGATCGACTCGAACAAGCCCGCCGTCAGTCATTCTAACCCGATGCCCGGAGCTTCCGGGAATGCAAATCGCGCCTCACGGATAGCTGGCAACCTAACCTGGTATTGGCAGCTAAACGCGACCAGGCGTCAGTCCCATGTGTTGCACCCCACGGGTGGTCCCGGTTCAGTCAGGACGTGCCAGCCAAATCAGTGCCGCGTCCTCGCGTGCCTCTGGCCGATCAGCCGGTAGCATTACTTGCCCACCCAAGTCAGTGGTCCAAACCAGCACCGGCTGCCGCGCGGTCGACTCCTCCAGCGGCTTGCCAAGTCCCTCGCGCAGCGAGCGCTCGAGCATCTCGTGATAGACACGACGAAAGCCGAGTTGCAACATGCGTAGCTGCTCTCCAGCAAAGTAAAGCTGCGTGGAGCGCGCCGGCAAACCGTTAAAAGATGCGATCTTGGCCGCGCACAGCCTGTCCCCAATCGGCGTCTCCACTGCTTGGCATTGGAAGTCGACCTTAGGGAATTGCGCACGAATCACCGCCTCGGTCACTGCGGGAGAGAGCTTGTCATAGGCGATATTAAAGCTCGGATTGCCAAGAATATGCAGCAGGAACAGATCGCTGCGGCGCTTGCCATCCTCGGTGAACATCAGCCAGGTGATGGGGCCGATCACTAGCGCCAGCGAGAGCAGCAACTTGTAGGAACGCGGGAGCTTTAATGTCATGCCTGAATTCTAGCGCGTATGGCAGAGAGTCGCAGCGGAAGATGCATGTGCCAAATGCAGCATAACGCAAAAGCGGGTGGAACTGCCCTCCTTGTTCCACTCTGGCTGTCCAGGATTATTATCACCTTCCAGATCACTTGTTTTCTCATATTACAAGGCATTCACTGCGCCCCCCATGACACCCCAGAGCCACACGGAGCCACACGGAGCAACACAGCGATGGCCCCTAGCCCTGTTCAAGCAGGTTTCGCAGGTCGATAATGGCCGCGTTGGCACGCGATATGTAAGACGCCATCACCAAAGAGTGGTTTGCCATGGGCCCAAAGCCGGTGCCATTGAGGATCAGCGGGCTCCAGACTGGCTTCTGGGTGTTCTCGAGTGCGCGGATAATCTGGCGCAAGGACACCTCGGCGGTCTTGCCCTCAAGGACCTGCTGGAAATCGATCTGTGCCGCCTTCAAAGTGTGCAAAAGGGCCCAGCAGTAGCCGCGCGACTCGAAGAAAATGTCGTCAATCTCCCACCAGGATGTTTTCACCAGGGATTCAGAGGGCGTGGGGGTCGACTTGGATGCGTTTGAATCACCGGCGAGATCCGTATCGTGGCGCATCTCCCCGGCGCTGGCCGCCAGTCGCAGCGCATAGCTACCAAGACGTTTCTCGACCACCGCCAGATAAGCGGCCAGATTGTCCGCGCGACTGTAGAATTGAGCGCTGCGCTCTTGGGTGTCAGCCAGGCGATCCAAGTAACGGGAGAGGTACTTAATACCTTCGCGATAGGCCGATTCGGTCGAGGGCAGAATCCAGGAGTTGGAGTTGAAATGGAACTGCGGCTCGCCGAGTTGCAGGTCTTTATCCTCGGTCGACTGGGTCTGCGAACGGCTAAAATCATTGCGCAGTGCCCGCACCAGGTCGCGCAGTTCGGTCAGGGCGCCAAATTCCCAGTTCTTGATGTTGTCGAGATAGACCCCGGGCGGCATCTTGTCATTGGTGATATAACCACCGGGCTTATCCAGTAATGTCTCGCCAATACCGATGGTGGTGGCTGTCATCACATAGCCGGGGACGAGTTTTACTTGATCGCCGTCGGCTTTCATCAACGCGTGCTGCTCTACGTCGAACATTCCAGGGCTGCGCGACCAATAAATACCAGTCAGCACCATGAGCACAGCGCCGGTAAGTGTAAAGAGTCCAGCAGTCCACCACAGCCCTTTCTCCTTCCAGGTGCGTGGGTCGTAGAGTTTGACGACTTTCGCCGCGTTCTCTTTCAGGCGCAGTGCGTTTTTCGGCGCTGATGCGCCGGATGGGGAAGGTGGTTGTTGCATTCTTGTGGCTCCTGAGCCTGAGACTCGATAGGTTGTTGTATTAAAAGACGGTCATTGTTAGATGTATGATTAGGGCCTCGTGAAATCACCGCCTGGCACTAGGCTCAACAGTGTCGTCTGAAATCCCGCGTGCAATATCAGTTTTAAGCCATGCCCAACTTGCTTCATGCAGCCGATTTGCATCTCGACAGCCCCCAGACCGGTCTCGAAGCTTACGAAGGGGCGCCGGTGGATGAGATTCGCGGCGCCACCCGCCGCGCGCTTGAGCACCTGGTCGAGCTGGCGCTGGACGAAGCCGTGGATGCCCTCTTGCTGGCCGGCGACATTTACGATGGCGACTGGCGCGACTATAACACTGGACTCTTCTTCGCCGGCCAGATGACACGCCTCAAAGAGGCCAGGATTCCGGTCTTCATGGTGCAAGGCAATCATGACGCGGCCAGTCAAATCAGCCGCCAGTTGCGTCTGCCGGACAATGTGCACCTGTTCCCAAGCCGCCGGCCGGGCAGTATTCGGCTGGAATCCGCCGGACTGGCGCTTCACGGCCAGAGCTACCCCAGCCGCCAGGTTGAGCAGAATCTCGCCCGCGGCTATCCGCCGGCCGAACCCGGCGCCTTTAACATCGGCTTGCTGCATACCTCGCTTGACGGCCGCCCGGGGCATGCCAGCTACGCCCCCTGCCGGCTCGATGACCTGCGCCGACTTGGCTACGATTATTGGGCACTTGGCCATGTGCACCAACGCGAAGTGGTGAGCCAAGATCCTTGGGTGGTTTTCCCCGGCAATCTTCAGGGCCGCCACGCGCGCGAAACTGGCGTCAAGGGCGCGACCCTGGTGCGCATCGACAAGGGCCAGGTGCAGGCAGTGGAACACCACCCGCTTGACGCCATGCGCTGGGCGCTGTGCGAAATCGCTGTTGATGACGGCATCAAGCGCGAGCAGCTTGAGGAGCGCATCGCCAGCGCCCTGCGCACAGAGCTGGATGCCGCCGATGGCCGACTGCTGGCGATCCGCCTGCGCCTGCACGGCAGCACCCGAGAAGATGCCGAACTGCGCGCCCGTGCCGAGGAACTCCTCAACCAGTGCCGCTTGCTGGCACTCGACAGCGGCGGCCGCGGCATCTGGATCGAGAAACTGGTCATCGCCACCGAGCGCCCGCGTGTAATCGCCTCCGCCACCCATGTCAACACGCCCGATGAAGCCTCACCGAGCCCACCGAGCCCAATAAGTCCATCGAGCCCACTGGGCGAGGCCCTCGCCGATCCCGAGAGTCTGCTCAATGCGTCATTGGACGATCCGACCTCCCTCACCACCGCGCTGCTTGAAGAGGTCGCCGATCTTGAGCGCAAACTTCCGGCCAGTCTCACCAGCGAGAGCGATCCACTGGATCTCAGTCCGGCCAGCCTCACCCGTCAAGACGGCGACTTGCATCAGTGCCTGCGCGATGCCCATGCCCTGCTGCTTGAGCGCCTGGGCGACCCGCCCACAGCCAACCCGCGCTGAAACCAATCCCGCATGCGCCTGCTCAACCTCCACCTGCAAGCCTTCGGTCCCTTTACCAACTGCTGGCTTGACCTGAGCGCTGGCCGCGAGGGCCTGCACATCATTCATGGCCCCAACGAGGCCGGCAAGAGCTCCGCGCTGCGCGCCCTGCATGGCCTGCTATTTGGTATCCCCGAGCGCAGCCGGGATGATTTCCTTCACAGGTCGCGCGACCTGCGCATCGGTGCGCGCCTGTGCGCGCGCGACGGGCGTGAATGGGAGGGCTACCGCCGCAAGGGCCGCAAGAACACGCTACTCGGAGCGGACCAGGGCGCGGACACGACCACTCTGCCCGAGAATCAGCTTCACGCCATGCTCGGCGGCATTGATGCCGAGACCTTCCGCCGCCTGTTTGGCATCGACCACCAAAGCCTGGTCAGCGGTGGCGAGGAGCTCCTCGCCGAACATGGCGCCGCGGCCGATGCGCTCTTCGGCGCCGGCATGGGTCGCCTGAATCTGCGCACTCTGGCCCAGCAGCTCGACAGCGAGGCCCATGACATCTTCCGCCCTCAGGCGACCAAGCCGCTGCTCAATCAGGAACTGGCCCACTGCCGCGAGCTTGAGCGCGCGCTCAAAACCCGTGCTCTCGGTGCGCGCGACTGGGCCGAGGCCGCGCAGCGCCTGACCGAGGCCGAGCAAGAACTTAACCAACTCACCGCGGAGATCTTGCGCGCCGAGACCCAGCGCAGCCAGCTTGAACGCGTGCGCCGCACCCAACCCCTGCTGGCGCGCGTCGACGAGCTCAACCACCAGCTCACGGTCTTGGGCGATTGTCCCAACCTGCCCGAGGACTTCAGCCAGCGCCGTCAGCAGGCCGAACGCCAGCTGCAGGAAAGCGCGGCCCAGCGTGCGGCAATAGAAACCCGCCTGGCACGCCTGCGCCAGCAGAGCGCCGAGCTGTCGGTCGATGATCGCCTGCTCATCGAGACCGATGCCATCGAGGCCCTGACTGAGGCCCTTGGCAGCTACCGCAAAGCCGCGCGCGACCGTCCCGGACTGGTCGCCCAGCGCGACGCCGAGCGCGAGCAAGCGGCGCGTATCCTGACCCTGGCCCGTCCCGGCCTCTCCTTGGAGCAAGCCGACAGTCTGCGTCCGCTGCTTACCCGGCAGCGCGCCACCCAGCAGCTGGCCAGCGAGGGTGCGCGGCTCAAAACCGCCGCCACCCTCGCGCGGAAATCTCTGCGTGATCTCCAACAGCAACTCGCCCAACGTGAAGCCCACCTGGCTGAGTGCCCAACGCCGCCCCCCAGCGAAGCACTGGAAGAGGCCGTCAGCGCCGCCCGTCGCGCCGGAGACCTCGACCGCCAGATCGCCGAGCTGACAGCCGAAGCGGCCAATCTCCAACGCCAGGCCGAGCGCAGCCTGGCCGCCGCCGGTTATTGGCAGCAGGATCTGCTGACACTGTGTCAGGCCGTCCTGCCGAACGCGTCACAGATCCAGACGTTCATTGACCGCGAACAGGAGCTGACGCAGCAAGCCGGGCGCATTGCCGACGCCCTGGCCGACACCCGCGCCGAGCGGGCGCGCTCGAGCGAGCGCCTGCGCGCGCTGCGGCTGGGCGGGGAGATCCCCACCGAAGCGCAGCTCGCCGCGACACGCGCCCAGCGAGATGCCTTGTGGCAGCGTATCAAAACCTGGTGTTTCGGCGGCCCCCATGCGGCAGGAGATTACCTCGAAATCCCCGCCCATCAGATCCCTGGAGAAGCCGGCGACAGCCCCCTGTCGCCGAACACCGAAGACAACAAGGCGCCCTTGTCCGAACGCTTCGAAACCAGCCAGAATACCGCTGACCGCATCGCCGACCGGCTCAGACGCGAGGCGGCCAGCGTCCATGAACAGGCCGCCATCCAGGCGCGGCTGGAACAGACCCAGGCCCAGGAAGCCGACCTGGCACGCGCAGCCACCGCCCGCGATGCCCAAGCCGAGGCTCTCAACCAGGAATGGCTAACACTCTGGAGCGCGCTCGACATCAAGCCTGGCACCCCCACCCGGATGCGCGACTGGCGCGCCCAGGTGCGCCCGCTGATCGAGCAGGCCGAGCAGCGCGAGAAACTGGCGCGACGCCTGCGTGGACTCGAACAAGAACGCGCCCGCCTGACCCTGGCGCTGACCCTGGCGCTAACACCAACGCCTGATGGCACATCTGAAGGCAATGACCGCGCCAGCGCGACCCTCATCAAGCCGCCTGGCAAACCCGTGGCTCCGGTTGAACCCCGGGATCCGGGCGCTCCCACCAATACGAGCCAACCCCGCCTCGGCCCGCTGCTGCGACAGGCCGAGCGCGCCCTCGGCAAGCTGCAAGACCAGGCGCGCGACCATGCCCGCCTGAGCGACGCCTGCCAGGAACATCGCGCCCGCGCGCGACAACTGCAGGCCGAGAGCTGTGCCGCGGACCAAGACCTCGCTGACTGGCAAGAGCGCTGGCAGACCCTGCTCGCCGAGCTGAAATTGCCAGACGCGCGCGATGCCGAGGCGGTGGCCGAGGATTTCGAGCGCCTCGCCGGACTGTTCGCCGCCCTTGATCGACAGGCCGGGCTAGATGCGCGCATCCAAGCCATCGACGCCGATGCCAACGCCTTCACGCAGCACGCCCATGCCCTGCTCGCGCGTCTGACGCCCATTCCGCCCGCGGGCGAGGCGCAAACCCTCGCGGCCCTAGAACTCGAACCGGCCCTCGGCCAATTGCGCCAGCGTCTGGCCCGCGAACGCGAGGCGCGCAGCCGCCGCGACGAACTCAACAGTCAGCGCCAACAAGCCGAGCAAGATCTGGCTCAGGTCGAGGACTCCCAGGCCGGCGCGCGCGCCACATTGCAGAGCCTGTGCAAGATCGCCAAGTGTTCCAACGCCGAGGAACTGGCTGCGGTCGAAGCCCGCGCCCGTCAGCGGCAGGAATGCCAGTCAGCACTCACTGCCGTGCAGTCCGAACTGCGCGAAGCCGGCGATGGCCGCGCTTTGGCTGAACTGCGCACCGAAGTCCAAGCCTTTGCGAGCGACGCCCTAAGCGCGACCCGCAACAGCCTGGAACAACAACTTAAGCTCGAGCTGCGCCCGCGTGAGCGCGCCGCAATTGAGCGCAAGCTCGCCGCCCAGCAGGCACTGGCCGCCATGGACGGCAGCGCCCAGGCCGCCGATCTGGCCTCCCAAATCGCCCAATCCCGTGCGCGCTGCAAGCGGCTCGCCCGGCAATGGCTGCAACGCCGCTTCGCCGCGCGGCTGCTGCAAGACGCGCGCGACCGCTTCGCCGAGCGCCACCGCGACCCCTTGCTGCCGCGCATTGCCGATTATTTCGCGCGACTAACCGACGGCGCCTTTCGCGCGGTTGAAATTGACTTTGACCAGAGCGGACCACCCGTGCTGGTGGCGCGCCGCGCAAGCGGCGAACGCCTCGACATCGACGCCCTCAGCACCGGCACGCGCGATCAGCTCTACTTGGCACTGCGTTTGGCCACGCTCGAGCAGCGTGCCACTCAAGCCGAGCCCTTGCCATTGATTGTCGATGACATTCTGGTGCAGTTCGACGACCGCCGCTCCCGCGCGACCTTAAGCGCCTTGGCCGAGTTCTCGGCCCACACTCAGGTGATCCTCTTTACTCACCATCGCTATGTGGTGGAACAAGCCCAAGCGCTTGCGTCCAGTGCTCAATCCGCCAGCGGCGACGAAGCGCTGGAAAAAATTACGCAACGAGATGTAGCAGCCAGGATTTTCGTCCACGACCTTTGCGAAAACCAACCCTTGGACCCCGAGCAACGAGGAAAACATTCTGCTTAGAAACCCTGCGGCATGCTGGCGGTCACCTGGACTGGAAGCCTGTATCATCAGCCCAGTCCATCCAAGCTTGAGCGACTTGACGGCCGCCGCGCGAATGCATAGCCTTGACAAATTACCTTGAGATTATTAGTGGTACTAAAATAGACCGGACTGGCAAAGGGGCATTTTGCTTACCCAGGGTGCCTCCCCCCCTCTCCCCGTGACTTGCGCCGAACGCTTTGGCCGCGGCTCGATCCACCCGACTTTTCATCTAACGCATCGCAGGAACAGCTTGCCGTGAAAGCAATCAATAGCGTCGGCTTTCGTATTCTGGCCGCGACCGCGGCCATATTGATCCTGGTCGCCCTGGTCGCCCTAGTGATCTACGCCAAGGACGAATTTCAACAGACGGTCGATAGCGAAGTGCATGCCGCGCGCAACCTGCTGCTGCTCACTGAATCCATGCGCGAGAACATGGACGAGAAATGGAGTCTGGGACTGTTCTCGGCCGAGAAACTGCGCGAAATCCATGAGTCCACAAATTTGTCCAAAGAGGAACGCTGGGACAGGATCGCCGCCACAGTCCCCGTCATCACAGCTTGGGAGGCCGCCAAGGCCAAGGCCGAGGAGGGCGGTTTCCAGTTCCGCACCCCAAGGCGCAACGCCCGCAACGACGAGAACGACCCTGATGCGGTGGAAATCGAAGTCCTCGACTACTTGCGCAATAACCCCGATGTGGAAGAGCATTATGTCGTCGATGAAGAACTCGACGCCGTGCGTTACTTCCGGCCCGTTTATTTAAGCCACATGTGCCTGCTCTGCCATGGCGACCCGGCGCGCAGCCAGGAGATCTGGGGCACCACGGACGGCACTGACATCACCGGCTTTCGCATGGACGGCAAGCGCATGGGCGACATGCACGGAGCCTTCGAGATCATCCGCCCGCTCACCGAGGCGCGCACCGAAACCCGCAACAAAATTTTTCTGCTGATCGTGCTGGTCATCATTGCTGGCGGCCTGATCATCGGGCTGATCGGCTGGCTGAGTTATCGCATGGTCACGCGCCCTATCGATACCGCGGTCGATGCCCTGCTCGAGGCCCAGCAGAGCGGCGATCTGGGCTTCCGCCTGCCCAGGCAGAACAATCGGGAAATGCAGCGCCTGGCGGAAGGCTTTAACGATTTCATCGCCCGCATCCAAGCCTTGGTCAGCGAGGTCGCCCAGTCCGCCGAGCAACTCGACATCGCCAGCCGCCAGGTTAGCCAGATCACCAACGAGACCCACGCCGGTGTGCGTCAGCAGCAGTCGGAAACCGATCAGGTCGCCACCG
This sequence comes from Thiorhodovibrio winogradskyi, assembly GCF_036208045.1. Taxonomy (NCBI): domain Bacteria; kingdom Pseudomonadati; phylum Pseudomonadota; class Gammaproteobacteria; order Chromatiales; family Chromatiaceae; genus Thiorhodovibrio; species Thiorhodovibrio winogradskyi. The sequence goes on from NZ_CP121472.1 coordinate 93,666, forward strand.
CGATGAACCAGATGACCGCCACCGTCGAGGAGGTCGCTCGTAACGCCGCCGCCGCCGCCGAATCCGCGCACAATGCCGATGCCGAATCGGGCCGTGGCAAGACCATCGTGCAACAGACCATGGCGTCCATTGAGCAGCTCGCCAACGATATCGAAAAGGCCTCGCAGGTTATCTCCCGCCTGGAGAATGACGCCGAGCAGATCGGCGCAGTGGTGGATGTCATCAAAGGCGTGGCCGAGCAGACCAATCTGCTCGCGCTTAACGCCGCCATTGAGGCCGCCCGCGCCGGCGAGCAGGGCCGCGGCTTCGCGGTGGTGGCCGATGAGGTACGCAGCCTCGCCAGCCGCACCCAAAGCTCGACTGATGAGATCCAGCAGATGATCCAGCGTCTGCAGTCCGCCGCCAAGGAAGCGGTCAGCGCCATGGAACACGGTCAGACGCAGGCCCAGGCGTCAGTCGCCAAGGCCGTCGAGGCCGGCGCCGGGCTCGACAGCATCACCGACGCGGTCAGCACCATCACCGACATGAACCAACAGATCGCCAGCGCCTCGGAGGAACAATCCGCCGTGGCCGAGGAGATCAACCGCAACATCGTCAACATCAGCCAGGTCGCCGACCAAACCTCCAATGGCGCCGAGCGCATGTCCGAGGCCACCGAGCATCTCAAGCAACTCGCCCAGGTGTTGCGCGATCAGCTCCAGCAGTTCCGGCTGCACAGCTAGCAGATAGCGCGCATCAGCTGAGTTTGTTATCAATCGTGCGGGCGAATGGATTCACCCTAATGGCAAAACACCAAGATGGCCTGGCTCTACCTGATCATTGCTGGATTCTTTGAGTGGGGCTGGCCTGTCGGGCTCAAGCTAGGGCTGGCCGAGACAGGTCTACGCTGGAGCTGGATCTTCTTTTCCGTTCTCTGCATGACCGCAAGCGGCGCTTTTTTGTTAGTTGCCCAGAAGACCATCCCGATGGGCACGGCCTACGCCGTCTGGACCGGGATTGGTGCCGTCGGCACCTTCGCCATTGGACTCATACTGTTCAGCGAGCCCGCGACCCTTGCCCGGTTCTTTTTTGTCGGTCTCATTCTGATCGGCATCATCGGCTTGAAAATCGCGTCTCCCCAATAAGCATCCGCCCAATAAGCATCCACCCAATAAGCATCCACCCGGTTGCATTCATCGTTGCCCCTAGCCTCTTCAGACTCAAGAACCCAAAGCTGTCGAATCCATGCCCGAGGGCGATACCCTTTTCAAGATCGCCGCCTATCTGCGCCCGGAACTATGTGGCCGGAAGCTGCGCCAAGCGGTCATCCCAACAATGCCCGAAGCCGCGCTTACCGACTCTCGGATTGAGGCCGTTTTTGCCCGTGGCAAGCACCTGTTCATCACCTTCGGCAACGACCGCATCCTGCGCAGTCATCTTGGCATGCGCGGCAGTTGGCACGCTTATGCGCCCGAAGAACCCTGGCAAAATCCACGCCAACGCGCCGGTATTGTGCTCGATACAGGAGATCGGGTGTTTGTCTGCTTCAACCCCCAAGAGGTCGAACTGCTGCACGGCAAGAGCCTGCGCCAGCGCATCTTGAATCATCGCATCGGTCCAGACCTGCTCGACCCGCAAATCGACTTTCGCTCGCTTCCCGCGCGCGCCTCCTGTCTGGCCGCCCCGGAAACGCCATTGATCGACATCCTGCTCGACCAGCGCATTGCTGCCGGCATCGGCAATGTGTACAAATCGGAATTACTTTTCCTCGCCGGCTGGCACCCGCTGATGCCACTCAAGGCCATCAACGATGCGCAATTGGCCGCGCTCTACCAAAGCGCGAGCAAACTACTCGCCAGCAACACTGGCGCCGGCCCGCGTATCACCCGCCATACTCACGACAGTGCAGGCATCCTTTGGGTGTACAAACGTGCCACACAAGCCTGTTATCGCTGCAACACGCCAATCCGTTTCGCCCGACTTGGGCGACACCATCGTACCACTTTCTGGTGCCCATCCTGTCAGCCCGATCAAAGGCACATTGGAGAATGATCATTGATTGAACTGCGCGACGCGCGGACGTTGCTCCTAGCAACAACCAGTGAGGGAAAAATCTGGCGGCTTTTTTCACACACCAAATGCGTATTCCTACTGGGCTCAGGGCCGTCTTCAGTGGACGCACACCCTTTGCCTATTCCGCATCGATGCAGTCACGCCCCCGGTGCTTGGCTCGGTAAAGTGCCGTATCGGCGCGCTTGAGCAGGCTGTCGAGGCTGTCGCCTTGGCGATAGGCGGTCAGACCCTGGCTCAGGGTGACAGCTTGTCCGGGCACGGACTCGAGGGTCGCGATCAATTGTCTGAGCCGCTCCGCGAAGGCCATGGCCCCAGCCCGAGCTGCCCCGGGCAGTAGGATAACGAACTCCTCGCCGCCCCATCGGGCGATCAGGTCGCTCTTGCGACTCAGGTCATTGAGAACGCTTGCCACATCGCGCAACACGCGGTCGCCGGTTTGATGACCATAGTTGTCGTTGATGCGCTTGAAATAATCGAGATCAGCCAGGATTAGCGTCAGAGGCGCGGCTGTGCGTTGTGTTCTGGCCAAATCGTGCTCGGCAACCTCAATGAAATGGCGGCGATTCGAAAGGCCAGTCAGCGGATCGGTTGTGGCGAGCTCGCGCATGGTGGCGGCATCGCGGACATTGCGGATGTACTCCCAGGCGCCAAAAATAAACGACAGGCACAGAACGGTGCCGCCGACCAGATAGAGGAGCAACTGCTGTCGCCAGGTCGCGAGGGCGGTACTGGTCTCCTCGCCAACGACCACGATAAAGGGCAGATTGCGAATTTTGCGCAGAGACCAGATCCTGTCGATACCATCAACTGGCGAGACGATCCGGTGGGTAAAGAGTGCCTCGGCGCCTGAACGGGCCAGTGCATTGAGCTTTTCTTCCTCGACAGGCTGGCCAATCTGACCGGCCACTAGGGGCTTGCGGGCAAGCAGGCGCGAGTTAAGGTCGAAGATGGCGATGACGTTATGGGGTTCCAGCTCGACCAGATCCAGCCACTGCTGGAAAAAACCCAGATCCAGGCCCGCCAGGGCGAATCCCTCCAGCTTTCCCGTGGGCGACAACAGCGGCATGGATGCTGTGACATTCATCGCCTTGGTCACCGCTGTGAACATGTTGCTGACCTTAAAATCCTCCACAGGTTCGCGGTGCGCCAATGCGCAGTACTCGCGCCCGCGCTCTAGCGCATCCAAGCCAAGATTCGTGCCGATGGATGTGTGAGTGATCACGCAGTCAGCATTGAGCATGCCGAGGAACAACAGGTTAGGCACGGAAGCGGCTTTGTCGACAATCATCTCGGTCTTACGCTCATGCAAATCAGCGTTATTGGTTGGGTAGACCAACTCATCCGGACGGAAGCGCTTGACCGTGTCCTGTAAGACGTATCCGGGCAGATCGAATGATTTGGCCACCCATTCGGCAACCAGAAAGCTCTTAGCGGTTGCACGTTCGGTGGCACTGGCAATGGCCAGACGGTGGGAAGCGCTCAGCTGGGCCGTGCCAGCCGCGATAATGCAGGCAATCAAGAGCAGGCAGATCAGCCATGCCGCCCGAATACGCGCGTTGACCTGGCGTTTTGAGTTTGACTCGCCCTGATCGCGGCGCGCCCGCGCGGCTTGGTCGATATCGATCGCCGATGCATGCGGTTCGATGGCTTCGGTGACAGCGTTCATTCAATGGATCATCCTGGAATAATGCTGTCTAAAACAGCACGACACAGCGAACAGGGGATGGGCGCGACGAGCGCACGCGTTCTAATTATGCCTTGCCACCTACTTCGTTTGCACCCAGGCTGCTCGAGCAGACGAGGCTTCTTAGGTTGACAGTTGCAACGGCCGCATCTAGCATCCCGTAGGTTATTCGCCATCAGCCTCTCAAGTTTCAATGGATCTTTCCAGTATTCGGGCTCCCGTGAGGGATGACCTTGCCGCCGTCGATGCACTCATTCTGCGCCGCCTGCAATCCGACGTGGTGCTGATCAACCAGATTGGACACTATATCGTCGGCAGCGGCGGCAAACGCCTGCGTCCACTTCTCGTCTTGCTGGCAGCACGGGCCTGCGGCTACCAGGGCGCGCACCATATTGACATGGCCGCCATCGTCGAATTTATCCACACCGCCACCTTGCTGCATGACGATGTGGTCGACGGCTCCGAGCTGCGCCGCAATCGGGAAACCGCCAACGCCGTCTGGGGTAACGAGGCCAGCGTGCTGGTCGGCGATTTCCTTTATTCCCGTGCCTTTGAGATGATGGTCGATGTCGGTCAGATGCGCGTCATGGACGTCCTCGCCCATGCAACCAACCGCATCTCCGAGGGCGAAGTCCTGCAGCTGCTCAACACCCATGATCCGGACACCACGGAAACCCGGTACATGGAAGTCATAGAGCGCAAGACCGCCACCTTATTTGAAGCCGGCGCACGCCTGGGTGCCGTCCTCGCCGAGACCCCGAAGAAGACCGAAGATGCACTGGCTTCCTATGGCCTGAATCTGGGCATCGCCTTCCAGTTGGTCGACGACGCCCTCGACTACGGCTCTGATCAGGAGACCATCGGCAAAAATATTGGCGACGACCTGGCCGAAGGCAAACCCACCCTCCCCGTCATCCGCGCCATGGCAGTCGGAAGCGAACAACAGCGCGACATCCTGCGCAAAGCCATAGAAACTGGCGGTCGCGAGCAAATCGATCAAGTTGGCGCCGCCATTGTCGCGACCCAAGCACTGGAGTATACTGCCACGCTTGCTCAAAGCCACGCGCAGTCCGCCCGGGACGCGCTGTCCGTGCTACCGGAAAGCGACTACCGGCAAGCGCTGCTGACCACGGCAGACTTCGCCGTCAGCCGAACCTACTAAACGACTCGTTTGACTGGATCAGTCACACACAAGGCCACCGAAACCTTTGTTGACCACAAGGGTTATCAAAAACCGACCATCGGGGTGTAGCTCAGCCTGGTAGAGCACTGCCTTCGGGAGGCAGGGGCCGGAGGTTCGAATCCTCTCACCCCGACCATACATTTCAAGCACTTGCGGCATTTCTACACTCCCCACGCACTGCCGGCGTGAAAATCATCGTGAAAATGTAAGACGCATTAGCTGTGGTCATCGGGAGCGGCTTTAGCCGCGACCAAACACGACTAAACGCAAGTGATCGCGGCTAAAGCCGCTCCCACGGGCGAGAACCTGCATGTCGAAAATGCGCTGAAACGGGTACAAACCCCCCTTCAATCCCAAGGACACCTAAGGCTGAGCAAACGCCGACCCGCCCGCGCCACCAAAGCTGCTCATGCCTACCCCTGACGCCTCCTCCGCCCAACTCCAGACTCAGGCCCAGCCCCCCACCGCCCTCACCCAAGGCAACCACGCCCTGCGCCACGGCGACCCGGCCCAAGCCATCCGCCACCATGCCCGCGGTCTGGTCGATGAACCCAGCCACCAAAACGGCCCCATCGCCGCGCAGCTCGCCGAGCCTGCTCTACCAGTTGCTGTGGGACGCCCGCCTGCTGCTCGACTGCGACGATGACGAGCAAGCCCGCGCCTGCGCAATCGGCTAGAATCCTCATCATGCGCCACCCCATCGACCCCCGGATCGACTGCGTCTTCAAGGCCCTGCTCGGCACCGAGACCAACCGTGCCCTGCTGCTGCACTTTCTCAACGCCATGCTCGGCGCCGAGCTACCCGCCCCGATCAGTGGTGTCGAGATCCTCAATCCCTACAACGAGCGCGAATTTCTCGACGACAAGCTCAGTATTGTCGACGTCAAGGCCAGGGACGACCACGGCGGGCTCTATCAGATCGAGATTCAGCTCTTAAGCTACCGCGACCTGCCGGCCCGCATCAGCTATGGCTGGGCCGATCTCTATAGCTCTCAGCTCAGCGACGGCGAGCCTTACAGCACGCTCAAGCCCACCTACGCCATCTGGCTGCTTGCCGAAGACCTGCTCCCGGATCCTGATGCCTACCTGCACGACTTCCGCCTGCGCGACCCCCAAGGTCGCAGTCTGCTCAATCACGGTGGCATTTGGCTGCTGGAGCTGAACAAATTCCATGCCGAGTGGGTCAACACCGAGCAAGAACGTTGGCTGAAATTTTTCAAGGAAGGCGTCACCCTCGACACTGACGCCCTTCCGCCCTGGATGCAGACCCCCGAGATGAGGCAAGCCATGCGCACCCTAGAACGCTTCTCCGAGAAAGACCGCGCCTACCACGCCTACCAAGCGCGGCAGAACTATCTGCGCCAGCAGATGAGTATCCAACAAGAGCTCGATGAACGCCGCGCCGAGGCCGAGCAGGCGCGTCAATTCGCCGAGCAGTCACGCGCGGCCGAGGAGCAGGCACGGTTGGCGCTTGAACAAGAGCGTGTGGCAAAAGAACAAGAACGCGCAAAGGCCGACCAGGAACGTGCCGAGAAGGAGGCTGCTTTGGCCGAACTAGCGTCTTTAAAGGCACAAATGCAGGAGCAAGGGCGCACTGAGTAGAGGAAAACCGAGGAAAACCGGGACAGACCACGTTGACACAAGCGACCCGGTGCACCAACCCCGGCGCCATTGCCTTGCACTTCGCCGTGTTTGTAACTATGCTTTCGAGCATCATCACGCTGCAACCACCCGTAAGGACACCCCCAAGGACTCCTAAGGCTGAGCAACCGCCGGCCCATCTCCGCCGCCACCGCAGCTCATGCCGACCCCTGATGACCCCTCCGCCCAGCTCCAGACCCAGAACCGGCCCCCCACCGCCCTCACCCAAGGCAACCACGCCCTGCGCCACGGCGACCCGGCCCAAGCCATCCGCCACCATGCCCTCGGCCTGGTCGATGAACCCAGCCACCAAAACGGCCCCATCGCCGAGCCTGCTCTACCAGTTGCTGTGGGACGCCCGCCTGCTGCTCGACTGCGACGATGACGAGCAAGCCCGCGCCTGCGCAATCGGCTAGAATCCTCATCATGCGCCACCCCATCGACCCCCGGATCGACTGCGTCTTCAAGGCCCTGCTCGGCACCGAGACCAACCGCGCCCTGCTGCTGCACTTTCTCAACGCCATGCTCGGCGCCGAGCTACCCGCCCCGATCAGTGGTGTCGAGATCCTCAATCCCTACAACGAGCGCGAATTTCTCGACGACAAGCTCAGTATTGTCGACGTCAAGGCCAGGGACGACCACGGCGGGCTCTATCAGATCGAGATTCAGCTCTTAAGCTACCGCGACCTGCCGGCCCGCATCAGCTATGGCTGGGCCGATCTCTATAGCTCTCAGCTCAGCGACGGCGAGCCTTACAGCACGCTCAAGCCCACCTACGCCATCTGGCTGCTTGCCGAAGACCTGCTCCCGGATCCTGATGTCTACCTGCACGACTTCCGCCTGCGCGACCCCCAAGGTCGCGGTCTGCTCAATCACGGTGGCATTTGGCTGCTGGAGCTGAACAAATTCCATGCCGAGTGGGTCAACACCGAGCAAGAACGTTGGCTGAAATTTTTCAAGGAAGGCGTCACCCTCGACACTGACGCCCTTCCGCCCTGGATGCAGACCCCCGAGATGAGGCAAGCCATGCGCACCCTAGAACGCTTCTCCGAGAAAGACCGCGCCTACCACGCCTACCAAGCGCGGCAGAACTATCTGCGCCAGCAGATGAGTATCCAACAAGAGCTCGATGAACGCCGCGCCGAGGCCGAGCAGGCGCGTCAATTCGCCGAGCAGGCACGCGCGGCCGAAGAGCAGGCACGCGCGGCCGAAGAGCAGGCGCGTCAATTCGCCGAGCAGTCACGCACCGCCGAAGAGCAGGCACGGTTGGCGCTTGAACAAGAGCGTGTGGCAAAAGAACAAGAACGCGCAAAGGCCGACCAGGAACGTGCCGAGAAGGAGGCTGCTTTGGCCGAACTAGCGTCTTTAAAGGCACAAATGCAGGAGCAAGGGCGCACTGAGTAGAGGAAAACCGAGGAAAACCGGGACAGACCACGTTGACACAAGCGACCCGGTGCACCAACCCCGGCGCCATTGCCTTGCACTCCGCCGTGTTTGTAACTATGCTTTCGAGCATCATCACGCTGCAACCACCCGTAAGGACACCCCCAAGGACTCCTAAGGCTGAGCAACCGCCGGCCCATCTCCGCCGCCACCGCGGCTCATGCCGACCCCTGATGACCCCTCCGCCCAGCTCCAGACCCAGGCCCAAACCCAGAACCGGCCCCCCACCGCCCTCACCCAAGGCAACCACGCCCTGCGCGACGGCGACCCGGCCCAAGCCATCCGCCACCATGCCCGCGGTCTGGTCGATGAACCCAGCCACCAAAACGGCCCCATCGCCGCGCAGCTCGCCGAGCCTGCTCTACCAGTGGCTGTGGGACGCCCGCCTGCTGCTTGACAGCGATGATGACGAACAAGCCCGCGCCCGCTTCACCGCGGATAACAGCGAACTGCACTGACACCTCCCCGGCGAAGCCACCCCCCTGCGCAATCGGCTAGAATCCTCATCATGCGCCACCCCATCGACCCCCGGATCGACTGCGTCTTCAAGGCCCTGCTCGGCACCGAGATCAACCGTGCCCTGCTGCTGCACTTTCTCAACGCCATGCTCGGCGCCGAGCTACCCGCCCCGATCAGTGGTGTCGAGATCCTCAATCCCTACAACGAGCGCGAATTTCTCGACGACAAGCTCAGTATTGTCGACGTCAAGGCCAGGGACGACCACGGCGGGCTCTATCAGATCGAGATTCAGCTCTTAAGCTACCGCGACCTGCCGGCCCGCATCAGCTATGGCTGGGCCGATCTCTATAGCTCTCAGCTCAGCGACGGCGAGCCTTACAGCACGCTCAAGCCCACCTACGCCATCTGGCTGCTTGCCGAAGACCTGCTCCCGGATCCTGATGTCTACCTGCACGACTTCCGCCTGCGCGACCCCCAAGGTCGCAGTCTGCTCAATCACGGTGGCATTTGGCTGCTGGAGCTGAACAAATTCCATGCCGAGTGGGTCAACACCGAGCAAGAACGTTGGCTGAAATTTTTCAAGGAAGGCGTCACCCTCGACACTGACGCCCTTCCGCCCTGGATGCAGACCCCCGAGATGAGGCAAGCCATGCGCACCCTAGAACGCTTCTCCGAGAAAGACCGCGCCTACCACGCCTACCAAGCGCGGCAGAACTATCTGCGCCAGCAGATGAGTATCCAACAAGAGCTCGATGAACGCCGCGCCGAGGCCGAGCAGGCGCGTCAATTCGCCGAGCAGGCACGCGCGGCCGAAGAGCAGGCACGCGCGGCCGAAGAGCAGGCGCGTCAATTCGCCGAGCAGGCACGCACGGCCGAAGAGCAGGCACGCGCGGCCGAAGAGCAGGCACACGCGGCCGAAGAGCAGGCGCGTCAATTCGCCGAGCAGTCACGCGCGGCCGAGGAGCAGGCACGCGCGGCCGAACAGCAGGCACGCACGGCCGAGGAGCAGGCACGCGCGGCCGAAGAGCAGGCACGGTTGGCGCTTGAACAAGAGCGTGTGGCAAAAGAACAAGAACGCGCAAAGGCCGACCAGGAACGTGCCGAGAAGGAGGCTGCTTTGGCCGAACTAGCGTCTTTAAAGGCACAAATGCAGGAGCAAGGGCGCACTGGGCGCCCGCGTTCGACACGCTGATCTTTTCGGCACCCCGCGCCGCCACAAAGGCCTGCTGGAGACCCCCCAGGCGCTCGCCAGCCTCCAGCGGCCCGAGCGGCTGTCTCTCATCGTCGGCCGCTTCCCGCGCGGCGAGCCCGGCGCGCTGTTGCAGTTTGTCAGGCGCATTCATGCCGCAAATTCATCTTTTGTCTGAAAACGACGGTTGGGAGTCCTGGATCTCCGATCATCGCCGCCGCACCTTGATTTTCCGTCGCCATTCGGAGTTCACCTAATATCATGAACAAAATCATCTTTGAAACCGATGTGCAATCGGATCGGATCCTCCATCTTCCTGACGAGATCCCCATTGGCGCTCATATCCGTATCATGATTCAAACCCTGTCCTCCGTGTCGACGAGCCGCCACAGCAGGCGTCCCGCTCGCCATCGCGATTTTCAGACGGTTGCTTTCCCGGTCACCGAATTTGAGTTGCCGACCAAGCGATCCGTTTATCAAGGCCCGCCTTTGACGCTCCAACAAATGCGCGATGCCATCGACTGGGAGGCCGGACAGCGGCAATGATCGCTCCAAGGATCGCCTTGGATACGAATATCGTTCTGCGTTACCTGATGAAGGATGATGTGGAGCAAACGCAATGGGCGACGCAGTTCCTGCGTGTGCGCTAATGTCTGTTGTTGCCCACCGTGATCTTGGAGACCGCTTGGGTGATGGGATCAAAACGCGGCTACGCGCTCGAGCCGGCGTGCGTTGCCGAGCGGCTGAGACACATCGCTGGCTTGCCGACAGTGGAGGTTGAACAGGCGCCCTTGTTTGCTCAAGCAATCAATTGGTATGAGGCTGGGATGGATTTTGCCGACGCGCTCCATCTTGCGCTGTCAGGCAATGCCGGTTTTGCAACCTTCGATCAGGGCATCAAAACCTTCGCGGATCAGCAGCAGCTGTTGGTTCCGGTTACACTGCTTCCTGGTGATCGAGAAAACAATTAGAAACAATAAGGGCATGGCCCCTCCAATCAGTCTGCTCTCCCAGTGGCTGCGTGACGCCCGCCTGCTGCTCGACAAGCGCTTCGATCACATGAAAGCCGACATGGACAAGCGCTTCGAGCAAGTCGACAAGCGCTTCGACGAAATGCTCAAGCGCCACGACCGGCACTTTAACCCCAGCCGGTCAACCCGCCATGCAAGCACTCCTCAGCCCCACCAACGACTATGTCTTCAAGCGGCTCTTCGCCGAGACCCCAGAGCTGCTGGTTGCGCTGAGCAACGACCTGCGCCCCGATCTACCCGACATCACCTCGGTCTAGATCCACAATCCCAACATCGAGCCCAGCGATCTCACTGGCAAATACATCATCCTCGATGTGCTGGCCCGCGATGCCGAGGGCCACTGCTACAATGTCGAGGTGCAAGTCCGCCGCCATGGCGCCTGGGACCAACGTGGCCTGTTCTACCTGGCGCGCACCCTGGGTGGCCAGCTTCAGGCCGGCGAGGACGATCAAGCACTGCGCGCCTCCATCGGCCTGCACCTGCTCGACTTCGACCTGTTCAACGCCACCCAGGCCCAATGCGAGCAAGCCATCTGGCGCTTTGAGATGCGCGATGAAATCCAGCCCCAGGTCACACTGGGCAACAGCTTGCAGTTGAATCTGGTCGAACTGAACAAGGCCGACCGTCTCGGCCTCCCCCCAGGCCCACTGCGCACCTGGATTACCTTTTTCAAGCACTGGCAGGAAGAACTGACCATGACCGCCATCACTCACCCACCCGTGATCCAAGCCATGAACCGCCTGCGCGCCCTCAGTGCCGATGAAAAGGCTCGCCACCAGGCTTTTGTCCGCGAGCGGGCACTCCACGATGAAGTCTCCTTTCTCAATGAAGCCAAGCGCGAAGGTCGCAAGGAAGGTCTCGAAGCCGTAGCCCGCAATCTCCTGGCCATGAACCTCCTGACCGATGAGCAAATTGCAAGCGCCGCCGACTTAACTGAAGCGGCGGTCAAGGCGCTGCGGCATCAGGTCGTGACCGAACGAGCGACAGATCGCCACGATGCCCGCTAACCCATGCCCAGCCCGGCACCATCATCAGCGCCCAGCGCCCGCGCCTCTGCTGCCGGCCGCCGTGATGGATCGGTTCGCCCCACCGCCCTCACCCAAGGCAACCACGCCCTGCGCGACGGCGACCCGGCCCAAGCCATCCGCCACTATGCCCTCGGCCTGGTCGATGAACCCAGCCACCAAAACGGCCCCATCGCCGCGCAGCTCGCGGCCAATCTGGTGCGCGCCCGCCGCCGCTATCGTCAAGCGCGCTGGCCAGCCGCGGCAAGCGGCGCGCCCTTGCAGGTCGCCGTGGTCTGCTGGTCCTTGTCGGAAAACCCGCCGGTCGCGCCCATACCCTGGCCTGTCTCTACCAGCATCTGGCTGAGCAGCGCCCCACCCAGCCCCAAGCCAATCCCAGCCCCAGCCGCGCATGCCCAGCCTGCTCTTCGGGCTGCTCTACCCGGCAAAACGGGGTCCGAACACCTGTTATTGTCAGTCGACAATCCGCTTAAGTGGCCAGAATTTGGAACTGGGTAGCTTTGGCAATCGGGCGCACCTGGCGCTTGTCGCGTTGCATCTCAACAAGGCCGTAATGTGCCATGGTCTTGAGCGTGCGCGAAAGATTGCTGGGCTTGCGTCCGGTGGCGGCCGCTAGCGCCGTGATCGAATCCGGGTGGGTTTCGCTGATGACCTTGAGTAAGGCGCGATTGTCGTCACTGAGCACCTCGGCGAGCGACTTCATGGATGTGAACCAGACCTTGGGGTCATCGGGCTTCGGCTGGTACTCCCCCCGGGCAATCGCCAGCATTCGGGCGCGGATCTGTTCTTGCGGCATGATTCCAATGACAATGGTGTTCATCGATCTTGAACCTCTAGCAATACGCGGTCCACCTCGGCGAAAAAATCACTGAGCAGTTGGTGTGCATCCTGAAACTCGTACGGCACCCCTTTGTCTGCACGGTGGCGGTGCTTGTGATCAAAGGTCAGAATGCGACCAGCATATTTGAATGTTCGCGGTGGCTTAACCGCGTGCGCGTTGTCATAACCAAGTATGCGTTTCCCAGATGGCTCGTGAAGTGTCAGTGAGTAGCGAATGCCATGGGGAATCTCGCGCGAAGGCTCGACTCGCCACGCCTCGATCTTGAGCCAATAGCCATGCTCTTGGTCAATAATCTGCCCGTGGAGGTCAAGAAGAGTGTCAATTCCAGCATCCGCGCCCATGCCCTAAGTATATCATCTGTTGATAATGATTGCCGGCTCGATGAAATCGGCTGGCCCGCACGAAAACAGCCGTGCACCTCCCGCCGCGAGCGCCAGCTCGAACAAGCCCTGGTCGCCAACCCGCGCCAGTTTCTGGCTGAGCTCGGCGATACACTGATAATTAGCGCAATGGAAGCCAGTATGTTCAACCGCATCGCCATGATCGGCCTCGGCGACATCGGCCTGCCCACCGCCACGCTCTCTTTAAGAAACCTCGGCACCGTTGTCTTGCACTCCGCCGTGTTTGTGACTATGCTTTGAGCATCATCACGCTGCAACCACCCGCAAGGACGTCCCCAAGGACTCCTAAGGCTGAGCCACCGCCGGCCCATCTCCGCCGCCACCGCCGCTCATGCCCACCCCTGATGACCCCTCCGCCCAGCTCCAGATTCAGGCCCAGCGCCAGACCCGGCTCTAGATTCAGGCCCAGCCCCCCACCGCCCTCACCCAAGGCAACCACGCCCTGCGCGACGGCGACCCGGCCCAAGCCATCCGCCACCATGCCCTCGGTCTGGTCGATGAACCCAGCCACCACAACGGCCCCATCGCCGCGCAGCTCGCGGCCAACCTGGTGCGCGCCCGCCGCCGCTATCGTCAAGCGCGCTGGCCAGCCGCGGCAAGCGGCGCGCCCTTGCAGGTCGTCGTGGTCTGCTGGTCGCTGTCGGAAAACCCCGCCGACCTGGCGCATCCCGTCAAGCCGCGCATGCCGAGCCTGCTCTTCGGGCTGCTCTACCAGTTGCTGTGGGACGCCCGCCTGCTGCTCGACATCGATGATGACGAACTCGCCTTCGTCGGCGCCGCGCACGCCCGGCCGCTGGCGGACTGGTTACAAACCCATGGCAGTCTGCCGACGCTCGCTGACCTCCCCGGGCGGCGCTGGAATCAGCCCCTCCGAACGCGCAAAAGATCGCCACGATGTCATGTCGTTGAGAACAAAGTCGCCATGAAATGGAATGAAATCCAAGCCGCTTACCCTGACACCTGGCTCGTGGTAGAGGCCATCCAATCCCACAAAGAGGACAACATTTTTGTTGCCGATGACATCGCCGTCGTGGAACAATGTTCGGACGGTGCCGGTGCGTTTTCTACTTATCGTCGACTTCATCAGCTTGATCCGGCGCGCGATTGGATCTTTGCGCATACCAGCCGCCCGCATCTGCGCGTCGAAGAACGGCCCTGGGTCGGGATTCGCGCTGGCAGATGACGCTTGTTTATCGGGATTCCTTGCTGTTCACATCTGTCACTGTTGTGCATCAAGGTGTCCGGTTGGATATCGCGGAACTTTTGGTCGATACCGGTTCCGCCACCACCCTGCTTGCCATCGATGCGGTCGCTCCCTTGGGTATTCAGCCAGAGGTCACTGATCATCTTTGCCGGATACGCGGGGTAGGCGGTGTGGAGTATGTCTTTTCTCGAACAATCGACGCAATCATGGTTGCTGGGCACGAAATTACTTCAATCGACATCGAATTCGGCGCATTAGACTACGGGTTCAGGATGAATGGGATATTGGGTTTGGATTCCTTGCTTCGCGCAAACGCGGTGATTGATCTGCATTGTTTAACCATTGAGTGTCAAGAATAAGACTCAGCGCATGACCGCCACCCCATGCCAAACGCCCAGCCTCCCACCGCCCTCGCCCAAGGCAACCACGCCCTGCGCCACGGCCCAAGCCATCCGCCACTACGCCCTCGGTCTGGTCGATGAACCCAGCCACCAAAACGGCCCCATCGCCGCGCAGCTCGCGGCCAACCTGGTGCGCGCCCGCCGCCGCTATCGTCAAGCGCGCTGGCAAGCCGCGCCCAGCGGCGCGCCCTTGCAAGTCGCCGTGGTCTGCTGGTCGCTGTCGGAAAATCCCGCCGACCTGGCGCATCCCGGCAAGCCGCGCATCCCGAGCCTGCTCTTCGGGCTGCTCTACCGGTTGGGTGATTTCAACTAATAAAGCTACCATAATTTAGCCTCTTGAAGGCTTTTTCTGACTCAGAACATGGGTAATAATGGAAGCCTTTCTGATTGTTGGAGAGTTTTTAAGAAATGGCGCTACCATCAAACTCGTTGCCCACCTGCGAACATGTTGCGGACATCCGATTCGCGGCCTCGAAAATGCACGGTTGCGAGCGTCGTGCCTTTGTCGCTGAGATGACCCTGAAATACTGCGCAGGCAGCGCGCGAAAAGCCGAGTCGCTGTTTGGCTGGGGGCGCGAGATGGTGGAAACGGGTCTCGGCGAGGCGCGCACTGGAGTCGTGTGTCTGAGTGCCAAGCCCTTGACGACTGGAAGGAAGCGCTGGGAAGAGAACTATCCCGAAGCGGCAGCGGATTTGCGTCGACTCGCCGAGGAGCACGCCCAGCAGGAGCCAAGCTTCACCAGCACCGTGGCCTTTACCCGGCTGACGGCGGCACAAGCGCGCCAGCGGCTGCGTGAACTCGGTTATCCGCAGGAGGCTCTGCCCGCACGCGGCACGCTGGCTAGAATCCTCAATCGACTGGGGTATCGTTTGCGTCGCGTTGTCAAAGCCAAGCCAAAAAAAAAGATTCCGCAGACCAACGATATCTTCATCAACATCAAGAAGAAAGACGCCGCCAACCAAGTGCTGGGCGCCAAACGCATCAGCGTTGACTGCAAGGCGACCGTGAAACTTGGGCCGTTCTCGCGCGGTGGGTTAACGCGCGGCAACCAGCGCGCCTGTGATCACGACATGGGCGATAACGGAAAGCATCCCCCTTGCGGCATCCTTGATGAAGACACCGGGCAACTCACCATCCACTTCGGAAGTTCAGCAAAAACCAGCGACTTCATTGTCGATGCCTTGCAGGCGTGGTGGGAGCGGCTCCCTCTTGCCGAACGGCAGGCCACCACGCTGATTCAGATCAAGATCGATAACGGGCCTGAAAGCAGTGGCGTACGCTCTCAGTTTCTTCATCGCATCGTGGCATGGGCTGATCAAATCAACAAACCCATCCACTTGCTTTACTTTCCACCCTATCACAGCAAATACAATCCCATTGAGCGGTGCTGGGGCATTCTCGAACTGCACTGGAACGGCGCCCTACTCGTCGATACCGAGACCATGCTCGCCTGGGCGCGCACCATGACCTGGAAAGGCATCCAACCGATTGTGAATCTGTGCACCACCGTCTATGAAAAAGGAATCTCTCTGACAAAAAAAGCCATGCGAGCCGTCGAAGCTCGGCTGGATCGCAATCCTGATCTGCCTAAGTACGATATTCTGATTCAGCCCCTCGGGGCTGGTAGCTTTGTTTCCTGAAATCACCTTGCTGTGGGACGCCCGCCTGCTGCTCGACTGCGATAATGACGAACTCGCCTTTGTCGGCGCCGCGCACGCCCGGCCGCTGGCGGACTGGTTACAAACCCATGGCCGCCCGCCGACGCTCGCTGACCTCCCCGGGCGGCGCTGGAGCGAGCTGGCGATGAGTCTGGCGCCCGCGTTCGACGCGCTGATTTTTCTCTGCACCCCGCGCTGCCACAAAGGCCTGCTGGAGACTGCCCAGGCGCTCGCCAGTCTCCAGCGGCCCGAGCTGCTGTATCATTCATGCCGGGGAGTCAATGAGAAGGTGAAACCATGACGTTAGATGATGTATTGCGTGACATCCACGCCATGCGAGAAGACCTGCTGGTTTTTGAGCGCAAATTTGGTGTTCCGACCGAGATGTTCTACGAGGCGTACTGCAATGGTGAAGAGCCGGCCGACGCATCATGGGTTCTGGATTGGAGCGAATGGGCCGCGGCTTACCAAATTCTTCAGGAGCGGCTGAAATTGTTTGGTGATGAAACGCGCCGTATGCTCCAAACAGCGCAAGTCACGAGCTATATCGACCTTATGGAACGGACGGCTCGCCGTGAATC
Organism: Thiorhodovibrio winogradskyi; assembly: GCF_036208045.1. Taxonomy (NCBI): domain Bacteria; kingdom Pseudomonadati; phylum Pseudomonadota; class Gammaproteobacteria; order Chromatiales; family Chromatiaceae; genus Thiorhodovibrio; species Thiorhodovibrio winogradskyi. The sequence goes on from NZ_CP121472.1 coordinate 110,460, forward strand.
CATTCCAGTCGCTCACTGATTACGAGGCGTTTATCTATGGCCTTGGAACCCAGTGTGAAGCGATCCGGCGCTCGACGCTGGTTGTGGTTCGTCGCGGTGCAACGGTGGCGATCCTGAGAGGCGAACTTGAATTCAATCATGAGGTCCGTCTAACAGTGCGTGAAAGATTGACGTTCGATGATTTGCCGGGAAGGATTCGCGAGTATGGCTATGAGGTCTGGCAACAAGGCCAGCTTCTTTATTGGTACGATTCACAGCCACATCCGCATGATCCCACGCTCGCCGACACGCATCCTCACCACAAGCATGTTCATCCCGATATCAAACACCATCGAATTCCAGCACCAGGGTTAAGCTTTCATCAACCCAATATCCCTTTTCTTATGGAAGAAATCGGCGCGCTCGAACACGAACACTAAGCCATGAGCCAATCCACCCCCAAACCCTTCATCTTCCTCGCTGGCCACCGCTGCTCATGCCCACCTCAGATGACCCCTCCGCCCCGCTTCAAACCCAGGCCCAAACTCAGAACCAGCCCCCCACCGCCCTCGCCCAAGGCAACCACGCCCTGCGCCACCATGCCCTCGGCCTGGTCGATGAACCCAGCCACCAAAACGGCCCCATCGCCGCGCAGCTCGCCGCCAATCTGGTGCGCGCCCGCCGCCGCTATCGTCAAGCGCGCTGGCCAGCCGCGGCAAGCGGCGCGCCCTTGCAAGTCGCCGTGGTCTGCTGGTCCTTGTCGGAAAACCCCGCCGACCTGGTGCATCCCGGCAAGCCGCGCATGCCGAGCCTGCTCTTCCGGCTGCTCTACCGATTGCTGTGGGACGCCTGCCTGCTGCTCGACTGCGATGATGACGAACTCGCCTTTGTCGGCGCCGCGCACGCCCGGCCGCTGGCGGACTGGTTACAAACCCATGGCAGCCCGCCGACGCTCGCTGACCTCCCCGGGCGGCGCTGGAGCGAGCTGGCCGGGATCCGAACCCCTTTTATTCCCTAAGGTCTCCCGGTTGCCGATCCTGTGCGGGATGGATCCCCACGCGCGCGCACCGGCCAAGCGCGGCCAGAGGCGCGCGCCCACCACCACAAACTCCGCCAGACCGGTTATACTCAACCGCTTTCGAGCACGGCTCGGCTTACTGCCAAGCCAAACAGCTCGTTTTCTCGTGCATCCACTTGCTGATGCCAACATCAAGCAGGGAATGCCGCCCATCAACCTAGGCAGGGCGCTAGTGTGCCAACAACCCCGAGCGCAGGCCCAAGCGTTCCCACAAGCGCGCTCCAGCAAGGCAACCAAGCCCTGCGCAGCGGCCAGTACGCGGAAGCCGTCCGCCGCTACGCCCTTGGCCTCAGCCAGTGCGCGCCCCCTGATTCACCGGTCAAGCCCGCTGGCCCCATCAGCCAGCAGCTCGCCCGCAAGCGCTACCGGCGCCAGCGTCATGCCAGCGGCGCACTTCGGGTCGCCGTCGCCTGCTGGTCGCTCTCAGGGAACCCCCTGGGTCGCGCCCACGTGCTGTCCAGCCTCTATCAAGCCTTGGCGGCGGACAATGGGGACGGACCCGGCCTTCGTGGCGGCCATGCCGAACAGGGCAGGGCCGCTGAGTCAAACACTGACACCGCCAGTCCTGGTGCCAACCCCCCCAGCATCGACAGCGTCGCCCTCATCGGCACCTACTTCGCTCGCCGCGGCCGCACGCTCTGGCCACTGCTGCGCGACCAGTTTCAGCCAGCGCCTGAGGCAACATCAGCGCAAGCGCCAGGCCCCAAGCCAGCCCCTCAGTCCGCGCTGGAACAAGCACCCGATCACCGGTTCCAGCCAGCCCCGATCCCCGTTTACAGTGTTTTTGTCGAGGACGACAGCCAATTCATGTCTCGAGCCATTGGATTGGTCAGCGCCCATCCCTTCGACCTGGTCCACATCTCCAAGCCGCGCTTCCCGAACATCGTTATCGCGCTCCTCTACCGGCTGCTCTGGGACGCCAAGATCTTGGTCGACATTGATGACGACGAACTCGCTTTCGTCAACGGCCAGCCGCTGCCCGAGACAGGCCCCAACTGGAGCAGCACCGAAGCCCCCGTGCCCGCCCACCCCGGCGAACAGGCCCTCGCACACTGGCTGCAACGCTACAACGGCTTGCCCAGCATGCAAGACCTGCTCGGGCGCCCCTGGACGGAACTCGGCATGAGCCTCGCCACTGCCTTTGCCGGCCCCGGTCAGGCCCAGGATGCGGCGCTCAGCGTCGCGAACGGCGCCTTTCAGCAGCGCCACGGCGGCACGCTCATTCGCCACGCTCGTGACCTGCGCCTGTTCCAGCCCAACCCCACCGGGCACCCGCACAGCCTCGTTGAACGCCGCGCGCGCCTCAACATCCGCCCCGAGCAACAGGTGGTCATCTACCTGGGCACCCCGCGCAGGCATAAAGGCTTGCTGGAAACCGCACAGGCCCTGGCTGCGCTGAATCGCGGCAGCCCACCCGTTCAACAGCAGGCATTGGCCGCCAGCGGCACCGGCGCTCACCCATCGCAGCCAACCGCACCTATCTCGCCCGCTGCGACTCGCCTGCAAGTACGAGGCGCAAACGCGTCTCGGCACGACTTTGCCCTCGCCAGTCTCTGCGAGCAGCAAAACAGTCTTACCACGGGCGTCGCTTTTATCGGCTGCCGGTTCGACCGCCGTCACTTGAGCTGACATCATGCTCGTGACACGGTTTTCCACCAATCCGCTGATTACCGCAGCCTCATCGCCGACCCTGGGCGACAACATCAATGGCCCCTCGGTGATTCGCGTGCCCGACTGGCTCCCCAATCCGCTGGGTAGGTACTATCTCTACTTCGCTCACCATCAGGGCCAGTTCATCCGCCTGGCCTATGCCGATGACCTCCAAGGCCCCTGGTGCATCCATGACCCTGGAACCTTGCAGCTGAAAGACGCCTCGGCCTTCCAGGATCACATCGCTTCACCCGATGTGCATGTGGATCACCAAGCACAGAAGATCCGCATGTATTTCCACGGTGTTGCCAAAGCCCGCCCTGGACAATGGACAGGCGTGGCCACCTCGCGCAACGGCATCGACTTTACTGCCTCCGAGGCCCTGCTCGGGAAATTCTATTTCCGCGTCTGGTCCCATGGCGATGCCTGGTACGCCCTGGCCAAGAACCATAACGCTGGCTGGGGTGAGCTGTATCGTGCCGAGGAACCCATGGGGCCGTTCAGGCTGCGTGGTGATTTCCTTCAAGGCATGCGCCATGCCGCTGTTCTGGTGCGCGAGGACGAACTGCACATCTATTACACCCAGGTTGGTGATGAACCAGAGCGAATTCTGCGCGCTAAGGTCGATCTGCGCCCAGATTGGAAAAAATGGAACGTAGGATCGCCGCAGGAGGTACTGAAGCCAGAGAAAGACTACGAGGGCGCAGATTACCCTATCGCCCCTTCGCAGCATGGGCCGGCAACCAAAGTGTGCGAATTGCGAGACCCATTTGTGCTTCTCGACGAGCAAGAAACGGTGATTTTTTATGCCGGTGCCGGAGAAGAGGGCCTTTGTGCTGCACTGCTGCAGGACGAACACCTCTGATCATGAGTGAACACGTCGCTGCGCTTGATTCATTGACGCAACGCCCAGAGCGTGGCGAGCAAGCGCTCGCACGCGCCGTGGCGTACGGCCAACAGGGCCAGAGCGCGCGCTCCCTGGCCGCACTATTAGACGCGTTTGACAGCGGTGTGGATCGCCAACGCCTCAGCGCACTCCTCATTTCAGGCGCCTTGTCGGGGCTTGATCGCGCGATCGCCTTCGACAACTCCGCAGCAGATACCCGCCACCTCCAGTACTTGCGTCGATCGCTGGCCGCCTCATCGCGCCCATGTGCTAGATCCAAGCTGACGCCTCTAGCCGCTGCTGAGACCACGACTCCACAACCGTCTGGCGCTCGCCTCAAACAAGCGAACTACCTCAACAGCAACGGCGAAACGCTCTACAACCTCGGCCAATTTAAACTCGCCGCCGAATACTTCCAGCGCGCCCTCAAGCTCGACCCTAACAACGCCTGGATCTGTCAGAACCTCGCCGAAGCGACGGCCCGCATGCCATTCAAAAAGGGTGACAACTGGGAAGATACGCGATTCGGCCACCGGCTCGACGAGACCGGCAAATGGGATGTCGCCGTGCGCCACTACCGCCGTGCGCTCAAGCTTGATCCCGCCACGGTGGAGCGACACCGCCAGGCGCAACGCTTTGCCATTGAACCCGCGAGCGCCGAGCAGATCGACAACCCCATCTTCATCGTCGGTTGCGGTCACAGCGGTACCTCGCTGCTGCTCGCCATCCTTGGCAACCACCCACGTATTCACCCCATCCCTAAGGAAAGCGCCATCTTCTTGCGCACCGACGCCAAGATTCAAGCAACCTTTCGCCAGTGGGATGCCGATTGCCGTACCCAAGGCAAGGTGCGCTGGGCGGAAAAGACTCCGCCACATATCTTTCAGATTCACCGCTTTCTCGCCTTTCGTCCCAAGGCGCGGGTTATCCTGCTCCTGCGCGATGGGCGCGATGTGGTCTGCTCGCTCAAATTCCGTCAAGGCTATGCCGATCTCGATGACCGGCTCGACCGCTGGATCTACGATAACCTCGCCGGTCGGCCCTATTGGCAGCATCCGCAGGTCAATCTCATCAAGTACGAAGACTTAGTCAGCCAATCCGAGTCGACCTTGCGTTCGCTGTGCGACTTTCTTGGCGAGGATTATGACCCGGCCATGCTTGAGTACCACAAGAGCGAGCATCGCTGGTACAGCGACGAGATCGTCAAGCCCGAAGCCATCAAGACCACCAAAACAACCGCAACTGGCAGATCAATCAGCCGATTTTTGATGGGCGCGGGCGCTGGCTCAAGGAGATGCGTGAGGCGGACATCATGCGCTTCAAAGCGTCCCCAGCACAAGCGCTGCTGGAACAGTTGGGTTATGTCAGCGATAGTGACTTGTGATAGGCGGTGATGATGAGCAATCCAGCGACAGCGGGGGGTGTGTTGAGTGATCTCTTTTTTTATGCGCGCCGAAAGCCTTTTAGTTCTACTTTGTTATGTTTCTGTAACTCATTGTTTTTGTTATACTCACAGGACGACAGCATTTTTTATGTGAGAAATAGCAAATGGCACAGCCTTTCGGTTACCAGCACGAACACGACTTTGTCAATCTAGTCGATAACCTGTCGGAACATCTGAAACGCTACCAAGCGCATTTTTTCACTGAGACCGACGATAGCAGCGACCTAGGCCACGCCTACATTCTTGGCCTGCTAAAGACAGAAGCCGGAAAGCGGAATCTCGAACGCATGATCGAAGAGCATGATACTCCAGGTGACGGCTACCAGCGCATTCAGCAGTTTATTACCGACTCACCATGGTCGTCGGAAGCGCTAATCAGGGCGATTGCCGAGGATACGTGCGCGCTGTATGCTGAGCAACCGGGTTATCGGATCAATGATGTTGGTTACATCATTGACGAATCAGGGCACATAAAAAGTGGGAAGCACTCTGTTGGTGTGGGTCGCCAATATGCCGGCGTCGTTGGAAAAGTGGAGAACTGCCAGATCGGTGTCTATGCCAGCCTGGTTTGGAAAACGCATAGTACGCTGATCAATGAACGTTTATTCCTGCCAAAGTCCTGGACTTCCGACACTGAGCGTTGCGAAAAAGCCGGAATCCCCGAGAACGCTCGCCAGTATAAGACGAAGCTTGAGCTAGCTTTAGAAATGATCCAAGCTGATTTCGATGCTGGCCTCGAGTTTGGATGGGTGGGCGGCGACGGATTGTATGGGCATGGCTTTGAATTCGGAAACGCTATAGAAAACATGGGGTTGAAGTTTTTCCTAGATATCCACTGCGATCAAAAAATTTATCGTTCCGAGCCGCACATCGAGATCCCGCCGAAACGTTCAAATAAAGGGCGCCCTCCAACGAAACCAGAGGCTGATTTAGAATCGCTTGAAGTGCAGCATTACATGCAGCAACTGCGGCCTGATCAGTGGGAGCAGGTTACTGTTCGCGATGGCACCAAAGGCCCGATAACGCTTTCGGTATTTGCGACCAAGGTTTGGGTATGGGACGGTATCAGCGAAACAGCCAGACCAAGGACATTAGCCATTACCCGCAATGTTGCGGACAACAAGATCAAATATTCGCTCACGAATTTCGCACTTCATCACGCACCAATTGAGCGCTTGGCGTACATGCAAGCGCAGCGCTACTGGGTTGAACGGGCTTTCCAAGAAGCTAAAAGCGAACTGGGTATGTCTGACTATCAAGTCCGAAAGTGGAATGCATGGCATCATCATATGGCGCTCGTCATGCTTGCTCTCTCATTCTTGGTCAAAGAACGCATCGTTCGTCAAGAGACTCATCCATTAGTGAGTTGTCGCGATGTTCGACTGCTTATTATTGCCCTATTAACCCAGGACCCGGAGATGATACAAAAACGACTTGCTCAGATGGAGTTTCGCCATGAACAAAGGCGCCGAGATATTGAGCGTCGACGAAAAGCTGCAGCCGATCAACACCGAGGTCTGGAGATAAAGTAACAAAGTAGAATTAGGTTAATTGTGCTTAGTGTTAAAGAATGCAAAACGGTATTTGATCAGTGCTTCCTTAGCAATAAGAAAAAAGACTTGATGATTTTTATACAGGAGCAGGTGCGTTAGTGATTTGCATTGGCAAAATACATCACAACTTATTTTGCGGGATTAATTAATATGAGATCAACCGTATTAAAAGCATATGACCAGACCTCCCAGGTCCAGATTTTTCCTCCCACGTAAGCGCTTGAATCTCCGTCTTACCCGACGTTTTTTGGACATTTCCGTCCGACGTCGAGAAGTCGTTTTTTGGACAAACACTGACACAGTTATTCGTTTTATATAAAAATAATTCTGGAAAAATAAAAGAAAGATTGGCATGATCGGGTGAAGTGGTTTTATCCTCATCAAGGAGCTTCCCTGGTGACCCAAATCGAGTTGCTTGCCGAGCCGGCGGGTGCGTTGGATCGCGCGGTGCGTTTCGAGCTTGGTGGTGGCTATGCGCTGCATCTGCCACGCGGTCCACGCGCGCTCGGCACGCTCTACCATCGCGGCACCCCGATCAAACAAGTCAACCTGCGCGACAAAGCCGAGCGTCGCCTCTTGGCTGTGGAGTTGATGCAAAAAGGCGTCAATCAGAGCCGCTTGGCCGATGCCCTGCAGCTCAGCCGCCAGACCCTGCATAACTATCGCGAGAGCTACCGGGAATTCGGCGTGCAGGGACTGTTGCACGGCTACAGTCCCGCCACCAGCAAGGATGAGGAGCTGCATCGCCATCTTAACGTCAACAAGCGCCGCCCTGGCTCCAAGGCCCGCGAGCTCGAAGCGCTGCGCCAAGCGTGAGCAGGCTGAAGGTGAGGGGCAGGCCGAGCTGGACTGGGACGCTGAGGCGCGCTTTGAACTCGACGAGCCGGCGATCGAAGAAACCCTGAGCGCGGCCCTGGCCTTGTCGGAGGCGACGCCCCCGGCCGGTGAGCCGAGCGCGGAGGTGGCAAGCGAGCAGCCCTATGCGCAAGCGCACGACTGGGAAGACAGCCGCTATGCCGGCATCTTCCCCATCCTCATGGTCCTGATCAGCCAATGGCACTGGTTGAGCGGGGTAATGCGCCTGTTCGGCAACGGCTGGAAGCTGTTCATGGTCTTCGCCCTCATGGGTGTCTGTAACATCCGCTCCATCGAGCAGCTCAAGCACGTGCGCCGTGACGAGGCCGGGCGGATCTTGGGGATTGGCACCTTGGCGTGCCTGGAAACCCTTTGGGGCTGGTTCCATGAGGTCGCCAAGCATGGCCGCGCCGCCGTGCTGGTGGCGGCGTTTTCCGACGACCAGCTCCAGCGCGGCTTGGTCGGCACGGATGTGTGGTTCACCGATGGGCATCTGCTGCCCTATACCGGCATGCACAAGGTTCATGCCAGCTACCATACCCAGCGGCGCATGCCCACGCCCGGGCAGACCAATCTGGTCACTTGCGATGCGCGCGGGCGGGTGGTGTGCTTTGAGATTCAGGAAGGCAAAGGCGATCTGCGCGGGCGCATTCTCGCCTTGGGCGAGTATGCGCGTGAGCAGGGATTGGGCGTGATGCCTTTGCAGGTGTTTGACCGCGAAGGCGACGGGCTGGAGTTCTTCTCCACCCTGGTCGCCACCGACACGCCCTTTGTGACCTGGGAGAAGAACGCCGATGCGGCGCGCTTGCGCGGATTGGAGGAGGAACGCTTTACCGAGACGCTCACGTTGAACGGGACTGAGTACCGGCTGCTCGAGGAGGAGAAGGCCTGTCTTTATCCCCCGAAACCCGTGCCTCCCGAGGCGGATGCGGAGTCCGCGCCAGCGCATCGCTTCAAACTGCGCCGGGTGGTGATCTGGAATCTGCGCACCGGGCATCGCACCAGTGTTGTTTGTTGGGATGGCGACCTGGCACTGACCACGGTGGCGATCACCACGGCCATGCTCAGTCGCTGGGGGGCCTCGGAGAATACCTTCAAGCACCTCCAGGAGCAGCATCCCTATCATTATCATCCGGGGTTTGGGGTCAGCGAGAGCGAGAAACAGGACATCGCCAATCCGGCGATCAAGGCCATTGATGCGCGTCGCCTTGCTCTCAAGACCCAGCTCAACCGCCTCTACAAGCAACAAACCAAGTGCAAGCCTGGGATCAAGAAAGACGGGACCCTGCGCGCGAACAGCAAACACCGGCGCATCGCCGCCGAGATCGCCGCCGCCGAGGCGGAGCTGGCGCGGCTGAAGGACGAACGCGATCAGTTACCCGAGCGCGTCGATGTGGGCACCTTGAGCGATTACCGCTCCTTTCAGGCGATCGACAATGAAGGCAAGAATCTGTTCGATGTCGTCACCTCTTCGGTCTGGAATGCCCGCTGCCAGCTCATCGATTGGCTCGAGCCGGTCTATGCCAAAGACAGTGATCGGGTCGATCTGCTCTATGCGATTCTCAACTGCCACGGCTGGATTCGCAGCGATGGCCGTTGGGTGGTGGTCCGTCTGGAGCCGCTACAGCAGCCGGCGCGCCGCGCCGCCCAGGAGCAGCTGTGCCGCAAGCTCACCGGTCTGGGCGCGCGGATCCCCGGCGGAAAGTGGCTGCGCATTGAGGTCGGCGACGCGCCGCTTTGATGCGGCGTCGCTTTGGGCTTTGGGCGCTGTCCAAAAATCAGGGGGCTTTTTGGGCGGTTTTGGGAGGTCTGATGACGCATTTAAGAACGCGGAATATCTCTACGCCGAGTTACTTTACAAAGAGTGCAGTCAACTTTTAGGCCCAAATTTCTTCTTTGCTAATCGAAAAATTGTGGAGAATAAAATTTTATCGCGATTTACCCGTGAGATCTGCGGTAGCGCCATTGATCCACAGATTTATTATTGTATCCCAGTGATGAATAGGCTTGGAGATCTCAAGGCAACTCTAATCCAAAATCTGACCATTGTAAGCAACTTCTCCAAAGTCCAACTCGTTATAAACTTATTCGACAAAACGAGTGAGTCGTTTGACTGGATTAGTGAAAATTGTGTCGATTGGATTGATGCAGGTGTGCTCACCGTAAACCGTCTAGAGCCTCTTCCATTTTGGCACTTCTCATGGGCGAAGAATTCTTTTAAGAGCTTTATCGGAGATGATGGAATCTACTCAAGCTTAGATGGCGACAATTATTTATCAGCTGAAGAAATTGCAAGGACCAAACAAATCTACGTCGAGTTTGGCCCCACTGTTGTTCATTATTTTTCTGGAGTTTGGGGTGATGGAAGTTCGGGCAGAATTTCAGTAACCACTGAGCTTTATAAAAAGCATGCCTATGAAAATGCATTATTTCCACGTCAGTTTGATGAAATCTCTTTTATCTTGAAAATTCTTAATGAAGAAAACTACATAACATTTATATGCCGCAGTAATGTCGATATTTTTAGCAAATCATTTTATTTGCGTGAGTTTCAGGAAAAAAATGAATGGAGCCCGAGGAAAAAATATATTGAACTAGGCAAAACACGCCAGCCTGAGAATCCAAAAGATAAAAACTATGTTCAAAGCGATGACGTTCTTAAATTTTTTACCTCAATAAACGCATTCTATACTTTTCTTAATCTTTCAAAAAATAAAAAGGCAAAAGTTTTTTATGAAAAAAAATTAAATGAAGAAAAGCAAAAAATTTATCAATCTGCTTGTTATGATGAAATAGCGGCTAAAGCGACGGTTATTTTATCTAGCCAGATGGAGCTTAATTGCAGTGCAGTAACGACGCTTTATTCTGTTATAAAGAACGATGAATTTTTTTTTGGATAGTTGGTTAAGCCATTATAGATCCTTAGGTGTGAAAAGATTTATTATTGTTGATGATCAATCTGATTTGCCGCTCATAGATTTAAATCTCGGCAGTGATGTGTATATTTTTAAGCCGGTTATTGGTAACTTTAAGAATTTCAAAGCTTTCTGGCTTCAGTGCTTAATGAGGAAATATCAAGTTCCTGGGAGTTTATGTCTATGCGTGGATTCTGATGAATACCTGGATATTCCGAAATCAATAATCTCTGTCAATGCTGATCTGCAGGAAAATCCTCTAGATTCCTTGTTAAAGCAAAGCTCGTCGTTGTCAAAGTATGGCTATATTCCTGGCCTTTTGATAGATTTGATGCCAGAAAATGAATTGATTCAAGTTACAACACAGAACTTCATCGATACGATGAATTATCATGCTTATGTTCAAGGAAAGGTTGACGAGGAAAACGAATATAAAGGACATTCGTCTATTAAATGGGCGTTCGGGGATTATTGGGAAACTGCATATAGGTATGACCTTCGTTACCATGTGTATAGAACTTTTGACTGTATGAGGAAATTTCCAGTTTTTATCTATAGCCATGACATTGAATTGAATCAAGGTTTTCATTCACTTGCACGTGGTTTCGGCATAAGCAAACTGCAAAATGACGAATACATTCTTCCGATACGGCACTATAAAATGATTAAGGTTCTTGTAGAAGGTTTAAGACTCAATGTTGATGGGTATTTTGATAGGACAGCAGAGAATTTATCAAGAATTTATAATTCTAGTGTGAATTATACTTTCTATAAATGGAAAAATTTAGAAAAGCGTGTTTATAAAGCAGCCTATATTAAGCCATCTTTGCATGGGTAGTGTTCTAGATTTGTGCATATCCCCTATTTTATATTGCGAGCCCAAATTCATATCTATTTATAAACAGGCCGATGACAATGTCATGCATCTGGTCAATTTTTGAAAAGCAAATCGTTTTCCTGGCTAATCTTTTAATCCTTGTTCTCAATGTCAGATGCTTTCTTTCTATTTTCTGCGTATTTCTTTTTCCAACAACATGCTCATTTTCTGGAATTCCTCGGTCGTAAGCACCCCAATCATCCGTATAAAACTTTTTAATTCCGAATGGCTTCAGAAGCATTCTTAATTTGGCGAAGACTTCGTCTTTTCTTCTCCCAAAGACGTAGGCTAATATTCTTCCTGTCTTATGATCGATTGCATGCCACAGCCAACGCTGATTAGATTTCTTTCCAACAAAGCTCCACATTTCATCAAGCTCTGCATCCACGGCCTTTACAATCAGTACCTTGGGAGGGTCCCCTGCCATCTTCTCAAGCACTTTCTGATTGGTAGACTGAAGGTCATTTTCAATGGATCTAATTGTGCTCAATACCGTCGCTGCGCCCAGGTCGGCACCCGCAGGTAGCACAGGCCGAACTGCTCGTCGATGAAGTAGAAATAATCGTGCAGACACTTGCCCGGGATCGGTTTGAGGAAGGTCTTTCCGCTCGCCTTGTCGTGCCAAGGGCGATAAGAGGAACAGGTTTCCATGGGCCGAGAAGATGTGCACCAGCCCGGGGTGATCTCCGCGCTCGGCGAGGATGGCCTGGACCCGCGCTTCCTTGCGGAATGCTTTGAGCTTGCGGATGAACTCGATCTTGAGTCCAGCCTCGTCGGCCAGTCGCTCGGCGTTGACGCGGATCTCTTCTCGCAGCGGCTCAGCCCACTGGGTATCGTCGAACAGGCGAATGTTGCGTGCCCCAAGATAACCCGCCATGGCGTTGGGATGACAGATGTCGGGAAAGGTGCCGGTGATCACAACGCGGTCGAAATAGGACAACACACAGCCGATCTCGTCTCGATGCTGTTCGGCAAAGGGGTTCATCGTTGCGCTCCGGGTCTTGCCTGCTTACCCCCAACGATAGTCGATCAGCCCTGTTTGGTTCCGGCTTCGCCGGATTAGGCGGTGCTTTTTTAAAAATACTTGGAGTTCTAAATTGAGAAAAATAATTTTGATTGCAGGGCGCCGTGATGGATTTGGTGAAAGGTTTAAAGCTATTCTGGATGGCTTGGCTGTGTCTAGATATAGAGATATTGACTTCGGCTTCATGTGGCCGAGAAGAATTGGAGTTTACCAAGCATTTAATGCAATCGAATCGATTAATGCAACATTCTCTAGCGAGTTTGCAAAAGAATTTCATTTTTTAGAAGACGATCTTAGGAATTTTGATTCTGTTCGCCCTTTGCCTAGTGGCACGGCTTTGTCGAAAGAGGTTCTTGAGGAAATCCTAGCAAAGGATAGAGGATCTGTTGCAATCATATATGAAAAAATCGATATTGATTCTTTTAAAGATTTTTTGGCCAAATTAAATTTTGCAGAGTTGTTTCAAAGCATCAAATTTTCTTCGAATATTGAAAATATAAGATCAAAAATATTACAGTTTTTTTCTATTGTGGATACTGGCTATTCTGGAATTCATATACGGGGAGGGGATGTGATATATGGCCCCTATAAAAACACTATTTTTTTTCGTAATAAAGGCTACCCTTTTGCACTGATAATAGCTTTAACTGAAGAGTTGTTTCGTGATGGAGTTAAAGTGATTGCTTTTTGCCAAGATGACAGTGTGGATATGATATTAAACAGTTCGCCAGGCGTTGTAACGTCTAAAGCGATTATTGCGGAAGTTTTTGGGTCGCGCGCCAAAGATTTTTCAGTTCTCGAGCTGGCACTTGCTGATATTTTTATTATGTTAAATTGTAATTCTCTTTATGGAAGTGTAACTAGCGGATTTGTGGGGTTAGCTGCAAAAGTAAAGTCAATTGAAGTTGTTGATCCTGTAAAGCGAATTTCAGCTTCAAAGCGGATTGTAATTTATGAAGAATCTTTGAGGCGAGGAGGCTATCCAGACGTTTTTCAGGAATCTTTTTGTCTTGTACACATGCTTCTTGATAGTAGGATTGCAAATAAAAGAGATAAGCAATTGTGGGCGGCGGAAAGGTTGATTGAATTACAGCCTCAAAGCGACCTGTATCGTGCATTGTTAATATTTACTTATTTGGAAAGTGACTTGGAAACTCTTGCAGAGAATTTCTTAAAGACGCTTACAGAAAAAGAAGCTGAGGTTTTAACAATCGCATCGTGTATGACTAAAAAAGTTGCAGGCAAGTATCATTTAAAGCAATTTTTAGAAAATTTTTTAGCAAAAAATTTTGAAGATAAATTTTCCTTACTTAAAGCTCTTCGATCTGAAGTATGTCGGCTTATTAACTAGCTAAAGCTTCCCGTTTTTGTCCCTAGGCGACCAGCCTGAGTAGGGCGTCGGCGTTGGCGATGGAATTTGGCGGGGGTTGCTAGGGGCGGCGCAATCCCCCTTAACATTCTCCCCGGCCAGGGTCTTGGCGAAGGCGCGACTCAGATCGGCGAAGATGTATAGGCACTTATAGCCAGCCCTTTTAAGGTGCATAAAAGCAACATTTAAAATCAGAGGCTTACGGTTCCGGGTGAATCTGGCAGTCACCGAACCACGCGATCCGCCGCAGGTACCTTGACGAAAAATCAGGGGCTTGCAGTCGGGTGAATTTCGTCACCTTAAAATGGCTGCATTTACAGGAGTCCATCAGGTACACTCCGATCGTGAGTCGCCAAGCACACGATGTTGGAGAGTCCCGATGGACAAGATTGAGAGCCTTAGTCACTCCAAATGGGAGTGCAAATATCACATTGTTTTCATCCTAGAAAGAGCAGTTGAACGGCCGTCAGGGTGCGTCCCGCGTGGTGTCCAGCAAGGCACAACGAGGCGGAATAGTCGTTCTATTCCAACGAGTTGTAACGCAGCTGGGCGCCGCGCGGGGCGTGCCCTGGCGGCCGTAGCGCCGTTGACCAGACGGGTGACTCTCCAATGCCTCCAGAGTACGAGCAAAATCAGACCTTTGCATGTGAAGCTAAGCGGTCAACTGCTCTTTCTAGGTTCATTCCAAAATGCCGGCGTCGCACGCTGTACGGCCAGCTGAGGCAGCATCTTGGGGAGGTGTTCCATGAACTGGACCGACACAAAGACAACCGAAAATCTGGCATTAGCTGGGTATAGGTACAACTGAAGCCTGTTTTTTAAATCAGCAGACCCGTTAAACTCTGACCACGCCCTGAGGGCATGGTTTTTTACGTTACGATTAAAAAGAGGTGTTTTTTTATGCGAAACGCAATTGCTGTACTCACGCGAGGTTATACAGAGTTCAAGAGCTATGATTCCTTGATTAAAAGAAATTTATCAATACAGAATAATTTAACTTCTAAAAATGTGGATGTTTTGATATTTCATGAAGGAAATATTGTAAAAAGCCATCAAAAATATATTCAAGGCCAAACTTTACTGCCTTTGCGGTTTATTGAGTTGGCACCATTTGGCCCTGTGGATAATGTAAAATTTTACCCTGAAACAAAAAAAGTTTGGTTGGGGGTATAGACACATGTGTTCATTTTGGTTTGTTGATTTTTGGGATTACGTTAAAGCTTATCAAAAGTTAATTCGCATTGATGAAGATTGCATCGTTTATTCTTCTCTTGACGCGGTTTTTGATGCTTTGAATGATAAAGCTGTGCTGTATAGAAAATGGGAAATTGATCAAGAAGGCTGTTGCCATGGTTTAATTGATTTTTGTAATTCTCATTTCGGCCTCACTGATCATTCTGGGCTACCTTCTCGACCATCTGGTCCTTACACAAATTTTTTTGCTTTAAATTTAGAAACCTTAAGATGTGAAAAAAGACTTTTTGTTTTTATTGAGAATGTAAAGCAGTCAAAGTATATTTTTCAATACCGATGGGGGGATCTTGCTTTATGGGGTGAGGTCTTGCGTTTTTTATTTGATGCTAGCCAACATAAAATATTCTATGGTTTTTCGTATTTTCATGGATCTCGCGACAGTAACTTTGAAATAGAAACCAATCCTAATTTAGATAAAATTAAAATTATGCAGCCAAAGCCTTCACCATACGCTTTAATTCGAGTTGGTGGGAATAGAGATGGAGCCTACCTTTTGCCAGATGATTTGCTTGGTATTAAGGCTGTTTTTTCTCCTGGCGTGAATAACCGTAAGGATTTCGAAGACGAATTGCTTGATGCCTATAGTATCGCCTCACACATGTGTGATTATTCTAGTCATCCAGAAAAATTCCGGACGTCGCTAAAACTGGGACAAACTTTTAAAAAGAAGTGGCTCGATATCAATGGTAGCGAAGACAGTATCTCGCTCAAAGACTGGGTACAAGAACTTACGCCGGATGCGAGTGACGATCTTATATTGCAAATGGATATTGAGGGTGCGGAATACCGTAACTTGCTCCAGACACCGGATGAGATCTTGCGCCGTTTCCGCATTATCGTGATTGAGTTACATAACATCAAGGTCTGCAATCGCCCAGATGATTTCAACCAAGAACTCGGCCCCCTGCTCGAGCGACTAGATCAATATTTTCTTTGTGTGCATGCGCATCCAAACAATTGTAGCAGTGATTTTAGAGTTATTGGTTCCGAAATGAATCTATCTAATGTGCATGAACTTACGTTCTTGCGCAGGGATCGCTGGGAAGGCGTAGCCGATGTGGATTGTTATGCGCCCATGCTTCCGCATCCCTTGGATATCGAACCCAATGATCCTAATAAACCGCCGATTTTCTTAAACGAGCATTGGCTGGCATCCGGCAAGCGGGCGCCTGAATCTACTATCAAGCTACTTACCGATCAGGTGAGGTTTCTGGAGCGCGCACTGAAGCAGGCGCAAAGCCCGGCGCAAGACATTATTACTAATCTGTACCGGCTTTCGCAACATGCGGCATCAGCGTTGCCCACACTTACCCCCAGACCGACCGCCGAAACACTCGTTGATCTCGCGGCTGGCAAGCCCTTTACGCTTAGCTCACAACATACGGCTTGCCCGAAGAAAGGACAGGTGGCGGAGCAACGCCCGTTCTTCTTCCACACTGGTGAGGGCTTCAACCAATCGATTACCATCGATCTAGGGGCGGAGGCCACGCTGTTTGAGTTGCACATCGCCAATCGCACCAAGTTCTGTCAGGAGCGCGCACGCTGTCTGTTTTACTGCCTCCATAAAGAGCCAAAGCAGAATTTGCACCAAGGTTTTCCGGTGGTCATAGATGAAGCATTCCTGACCAAGGTAGACCAGATCAGCGTGACCGATTTGCGCGGCGCGCGGGCGCGGTATGTGACGATTTTTTCACCGGAAAAGACACTTCTGCACCTCTCGTCCGTTCAAATCCTTGGCGTACCCAACAACGATTAGAGGAACTGTCGCTCGATGAGCAGGCTGTGACTCTCGAGTTATTCCGTTTGATCGACTGGAGGGTTCATCTACCGGAGGCGCTAGAAGCGGACTTTCGCCAACAACTCTATGCCTATGAGGAGCAGGAGCGTATGCCGTATGTGACCAACGTTGAACGAGTGGAGATTCAAAAGAGCGAAGCCAGGACACTGCTGCGCCTGCTCGATCAGAAAGTCTGTCCCGAAGCCGCACAAGCCCACCGCGAGCGCATCGAAGCCGCCGAGTTGGAGCAGTTGGGAGCCTGGCTCGATCGCGTCCTTAGCGCCGAGACCCCTTAGACGATTTTCCACTAAGGCTCAGAGTCGGGGCTACATGCCTTCGTTTTCTGGCTTGGACCTGATGGTGACGCTAGCGGCCTGTCGTGGGCGTCTAGGAATCGCTGTGTCTGAGCCTGAAGCCTCTAGTGAGCGCCGATGCCCAGGCCAGGTCTTTATGCGAATCCCGACAATCGCGCCGCCGATGGCAAGGCAAAGGGGCGCGTTGTCACAGACAGCCCGAAGCCATCCGGCTCCGGGGCAGCGGTGATCGGCCCCTCGGCCGCGATGGGCTCAACGATCAAGCGGAACGGAATTCTGGGGACAGTATACTTAATTCACTTGGGCTGGTAGGGCGCGCTGTTTGCGGCGAAAGCCGCTCCCACCCAATCCACCGAATCGGCTAAACTCCCTACATGACAAGCCACTGATACCAGCAAAGCGAAAGGGCCGCTTACTCCAAAGCCGCGCGGATAATGGCCGGACACCAGCGCAATGACCAAGCCTGATCAAGTCCCCCGTATTGTTCTCGATACCAACGTGCTGTACGGCGGACTGAGAATTAAAGGGGCAGAATTAAAGGTGCCGGGATCGATTTAATTTTCACGCTACAAATGATAAAGAGCAAATGTGCAGACTCGGGCCTAGATCATAAGTCGGACCACCCTGATCCGCTGGGCTGTGATCGCAATGGCTAAGTTACTATAATATTGGTCGTTTCGAGCAGATTGTCCGACTAGACAAATAAGTTTTGGCCCACTTTAAGATCAAGGCCCAGACTCGAATAACTTGGCGAAGCAAACCGGTCCACAGGCAAATAATCGCCGGTTCGCCATAGAATCAGATTGGGTGCCCCTTTCAAATGCAAGCGCATCCCCCCGATGAGCCGCCGGCTGATGATCCCGCCTGATACCTCGCCAACCCCAGACAGCCTCTTTCTCTGGCGCACCGCGCGGACGATTCAATCTAGCGACCTGCCGCGCGCTCGGGCGATGGCGCGCCACGCCCTGCGCACTGGCTTTGATCGTGCTCGCATGGCTCGCGCCCTGATCGGGGAGCTGTGCCAATCCAGTATCGCAAAAACCCGAAACCCCCCCCATCGCGCCCCGACCAGGTTCCCCTGGTCCCTGGGATTGGAACTCGGCTTCCCGCCCGCACGCGTTCCCGCCACGCCCAGCCTAACCAACGAAGCCGAGCAACACCACCAAGCCGGACGCTATCGCGAGGCCGCCCAGTGCTGGCAGGATGTCGCGGACCTGTTGCAGGAAACCACTCCAGAGCGTATCTACCAGTGCCTAGGCGAGGCCATGACGCTCAACCGGCAGGGCTGGGGTGGCACGCGCGAGGACAATCACACCTGGGGCGACTGCCACAAGCACGATGTGCTGGCCTGGCTGCATGCCCAGCTTGGCACCGAGCAGTACCTGGAGATTGGCGTCGATGCCGGCCTGAGCCTGGCGCGCGCGCCCGGCCGAGCACGCGGCATCGACCCACGTCCCGATCTCCTGCTGCAAGCCCCTCTGAGTGAGCAAGCGCGGATCCTCACCTGCAGCAGCGACGCCTTCTTCCGCGACCAGGCCAAGACGGTGCTGCAACAACCGCCGGATCTGGTGTTCATCGATGGCATGCACCTGTTCGAGTTCGCCCTACGCGACCTGATCAACGTAGAGCGCCATGCCGCGCCGCATACGCTGGTCGCCATCGATGATATCTACCCCTGCCATCCCGGAATTCTGGGGACAGTTTACTTAACTCGTAGGGCGCCGCAGCTTTTAAAGCAACGGGCGAGACGGCTCAAATCCATTAAGCTAAAGGTGGGGGAATTCCAGGGACAGTTTACTGAATAGCCCAAGGATCGCGGCAACCAAAGCCCCTCCCACCCCCAGCCGCGCATCGGCTAGACTCTCGGCATGAGCCGCGATCCCCGCATCCCCTGGCATGAACTGCTCGGCAAAGCCCACACCGACGCGCTGATCGGGCTGCCGTACAGCGTCAGCACCGAAGAAGAGCTCGCCCTGCGCAGCCAACGCCTGGATGTGCTGATCATCGAGCAAGCCCCGGCGGCAGGCAGCGACGGCCGCGACCCTCAGCGCACCAAGGCGGCCTTGCAAACGCCCAACGCATCGCCCACACCTGAGCCCTATGCGGATGCGCCTGAACGCCCCGATGGCCTCGAAGACCTCGCCGCGCACAACCTACTCAGTTTAATCAAAGGGGCCAGGCTCGGTTTAATTTCTGTGCTAAACTCCAGCAGAATTCCGGGGACAGTATACTTAATTCCTTTGGGCTGGTAGGGCGCGCTGTTTGCGGCGAAAGCCGCTCCCACTCAATCCACCGAATCGGCTAAACTCCCTACATGAGAGCCGACACCCAAGCCACTGACACCAGCAAAGCGAAAGGGCCGCTTACTCCAAAGCCGCGCGGATAATGGCCGGACACCAGCGCAATGACCAAGCCTGATCCAGTCCCCCGTATTGTTCTCGATACCAACGTGCTGTTCGCCGGACTGTATTCGTCCAGCGGACAGTCCCACCGACTGCTCAGGGCGATCCTGGATGGTCGGGTGCGGATCACACTCTCGACACCGTTGTTGTTCGAGTACGAGGATGTCCTAAAACGCAATCAGGCCGTGCTGGGTCTGAGCGATGTCGAGATCAATGTCATCCTGGATAACCTCTGTGTGGTGGCCGATCTTCAGGCAATCTATTTCTTGTGGCGTCCCTGTTTGCCGGACGCCAAGGATGATATGGTCCTGGAACTGGCCGTCGCCGCCAAAGTGCCGCATATCGTGAGCTTCAACGCCAAGGATTTTAGACCGGCCTCCGGGTTTGGCATCGCGGTGATCACCCCGAAGAACCTATTGGAGACGCTACCGTGACGACTTTGAATCTAACCCTGCCCACGTCTATTCAACGCCACCTACAGGAAATGGCTGACCTGGATGGCGTACCCGTTGATCAGTTTGTCATGAGCGCGGTGACCGAAAAAATTTCCGCGCTGACCGCTGAAACCTATCTGCGCGCCCGCGCCGGTCGCGCCGATACGGCGGCATTTCTGAGTATTCTGGATCGGGTGCCACAACGCGCGCCGCTGGCCGGCGACGAATGAAAATTGCAAATCAAAGGGTAGAGTAGAGAGCAGGTTGCCATTACTTTAGTCGCGGCTTATCTGTTTCCGCCCCTTTCGTTTGGCGGTGCATAAATAGCCGAGGCATGGTCCCGGCACCCAGCCCTCCCTCATCAAACCGGAATTCCGGGGACATATATGGTCCGCCCCGAATTCCGAATTCTGGGGACAGTATACTTAATTCTTCTGGGCTGGCAGGGCGCGCTGTTCGCGGCTAAAGCCGCTCCCACCCCCGTCACCAAATCGGCTAAACTCACCCCCATGACAGCCGACACCCAAGCCACAGACACCAGCGACAAACCCGACTACGACAGCCCCTGGAAAGAAGCCCTGGAGAAGTTCTTCCCGGAGTTCCTCGCGCTGCTGTTCCCGGCCATCCATGCCGAGATCGAGTGGTCAAAGGGCGTGCAGTTTCTCGACAAAGAATTCCAACCCAAGCCCATCTAAGGGTTGTGCGCGAGGCCAAGACCACCCGGCGCTATGCGGATAAGCTGGTCGGCGTCACCCGCCGCGATGAGACGCCGGTGTGGGTGCTAGCCCATGTTGAAGTGCAAGGTGATCCGCAAAACGACTTTGCCGAGCGGATGTTCACCTACAATTACAAAATCCGCGATGCCTACCAAGTGCCGGTCGCGAGTCTGGCGGTGCTGGCCGATACCAAGCGCAGTTTCCGCCCCAACAGCTACCGCACGGCGCTGTGGGACTGTCGGGTGCAATTCGACTTCCCGATGGTCAAACTGCTCGACTACGCCGAACCCGAGCGCTGAGCCGAGCTGTGAAATCCATCGTGAAAATTTGCTGGCGGACTGGGAGTTGGCGGTCAATGGTCAAACACCTTTCCCGATTGACTCGTTGCGTTGAGGTGATGGTATGGAAAGTGTTGTCCGTGTTATGCCCAGAGAAGACTTTACCCTTGAGCTTTGGTTCAGCACCGGAGACCACCGGCTTTTCGATATGAAGCCCTATTTGGATCGAGGTGTATTTACTAAACTGAAGGATTTGTCACAGTTCAAACGCGCCTATGTCGCCTTTGATACGGTCTGCTGGCCAGATAACTTAGATATTGCACCAGAGACCCTTTTTGATCGTTCATTTCCTGCTGAGAATTAATAATAAATGTACGCGCCTTCAGTCAGGCCTATCCTTGGCAAATCTGGAATTGAATTCTGGGGACAGTATACTTGAATCAAAGGGGTCAGGATCGAATTAATCTCAAGGAACTTTGTGATGCGACAATTCGATGATTAACGAACTGCTTTGGCCAGAAGATCGCGTTGAGCACATTGCTCGCCATGAGGTGACCCCTGATGAATTTGAAGAGGTTTGTTTTTGGGCGTTCCTTGGTTCTTCGTGCAAAAGCAACAGGTGCAAATCCTGTCTACCATGTCCTTGGTGAATCCCACGCCGGCCGTTATCTGCTCTGCATCTTAATCCAGTTTCTAGATGGCAAAGGCTATCCTGTGACAGCACGGTCGATGACAAATCGTGAGCGACAACGCTACCAACAATGGAAAAGAAAATGACTGATTTACCAATAACCGATTCAGTCGCTGAACTCGCCGCCTTCTGGCAACATCATGAAGTCGTTGACTTCGAGGATCAGCTTGAAGAGGTATCAGAACCCGTTTTCGAGCCTATCGAGCATGTTTTCGTCCCGTTAAGTCATGAATACCTGCGGGCATTGCGAAAAAGGGCAGATCGTGAGCATCTATCATCAGAAGCACTGGTTCAAAAATGGGTGCGAGAGCATTTGGACGAAAACAGGCAAAGGGGTAGAGCGAGACAGGGGCCGGGAACGAATTAATTGCTACAATCCAATCCAATCAAGGGGTCAAGGGCTCGAACTCATCTCAAAGGGACTGGATTCGATTGAATGTTGTTCTTGTGAATTGTGAATTCCGGGGACAGTATACCTAATTCCTAGACGATAAACGCCAAATGGGGTTACAGTTTTACCAAGGCGTTTGTGACGGGTGAGAAATTGACGGAACAATGGCAAGACTCCCGAGAGTGGTGGTTCCGGGGTTGCCGCATCATGTGACGCAGCGCGGCAATCGACGGCAGCAGACGTTTTTTAGCGATGACGACTATGCGGAGTATCGTCGCTTGCTCTCGCTCTCCTGTCGTGCCTGCGAAACGCGGGTGTTGGCCTACTGCTTCATGCCCAATCATGTGCATCTGATTCTGGTGCCCGCGACGGAGTTTGGTTTGCGGGATGCGTTGGGTGAGGCTCATCGGCGCTACACCCGGATGATCAATTTTCGCCAAGGCTGGCGGGGGCACCTGTGGCAGGAACGGTTCCACTCGTTCGTGATGGATGAGCGACATTTGATCGCGGCGGCTCGGCTGTGCGAACGGCCGGAGGATTCGAGGTTAATTAGGGACGTACCACGGTTTCCGGCTGCTGCGACTGCCATCCGCTGAATCCGCTACACTCATCCCATGCCTGCCGAAAGCCACAGCGCCGAGACCGCGTCGCCGAGGCGCGACGATGACAGCTGGGGAGGACCGTAGAGCCAACCGGCGCCCCGGCGAGTGAGGGCCGGAGGCCGGCGAAAACCTGATGTCATACAGAGAGGGGCTGTGAATGAGCCAATTGATCCTTGATGTTCCAGACGATTCCCTGCTTTCGCTTAAGTGGTCTGATGCAGCTGCCGCAGCCGAGATCCGTCTTGCGGCCTCAATGAAGCTCTACGAGCTTGGGCGTCTGTCATCCGGAGCCGCCGCGCGTCTCGCCGGTGTCCCGAAGACGCTGTTTCTGAGCAAACTGGGCGACTACGGTGTCGATACTTTCCGCCTGACCGAAAACGACTTGGAGCGCCAGACGTCCCTTGCCTGAGGTTATCTGTAACACCTCGCCGCTCCAATATCTTCACCAGATCGGACAGCTGGGGCTGCTGCCAGCACTGGCCTCGCGGGTTGTCGTTCCGACCGCCGTTGCCGAGGAGCTTGCCGAAGGCAGGCGGCGAGGTCTCGACCTGCCAGTGCCAGAAATGTTGCCGTGGGTCGATCTGTCTGTTCCAGCGAATGAGCAGGTCATTCGCTTGGTCGCCGATCTTGGTCCCGGTGAAACCGGGGTTCTGCTCTTGGCGCTCGAACGGACCGATCCCGTCGTGATCTTGGACGACGCCTTGGCGCGGCGCCATGCTGAGATGCTCGGGATTGTGAATTCTGGGGACAGTATACTTAATTCCTTTCGGGCTGCCCCCAACGCTCCCACCCCGCCCCAAATCGGCTAAAATCACCCCATGACAGCCGACACCCAAGCCACAGACACCAGCGACAAACCCGACTACGACAGCCCCTGGAAAGAGGCGCTGGAGCGGTTCTTTCCGGAGTTTCTCGCGCTGCTGTTTCCGGCCATCCATGCCGAGATCGACTGGTCAAAGGGCGTGCAGTTTCTCGACAAGGAATTCCAGAAGATCGTGTGCGAGGCCAAGACCACCCGGCGCTATGCGGATAAGCTGGTCGGCGTCACCCGCCGCGATGAGACGCCGGTGTGGGTGCTGGCCCATGTTGAAGTGCAAGGCGATCCGCAAAGCGACTTTGCCGAGCGGATGTTCACCTACAATTACAAAATCCGCGATGCCTACCAAGTGCCGGTCGCGAGTCTGGCGGTGCTAGCCGATACCAAGCGCAGTTTCCGCCCCAACAGCTACAGCACGGCGCTGTGGGACTGTCGGGTGCAATTCGACTTCCCGATGGTCAAACTGCTCGACTACGCCACCCCCGAGCGCTGGGCCGAGCTGGAAGCGAGCGACACTGTTTTTGCCTTGGTGGTGATGGCCCAAATCCGGGCCAAGGTGACCGACGATGCCGAGACCCTGAAACGCTGGAAATTCCGCTTGATGCGCCTGATGTACGAGCGCGGCTATGAGCGCACGCTGATTGAAGAACTCTTCCGCCTGATCGATTGGATGATCCGTCTGCCTGAAGAGCTGGAAGCAGAATTTCGCCAAGAACTTTATGCCTACGAGGAGCAATACCAAATGCCATACGTGACGACTGTTGAGCGAGCCGGGATTGAGAAGGGAGTGCAGCAGGGCGAGGCCACCATCTTGATGGCTCAGCTGCAAGAGAAATTCGGTGCAGATTCACTCGACGCCCACCGCGAGCGCATCTCCGCCGCTGAGCCTGAAGAACTCCTGCAATGGTCCAAACGCATTCTCAGCGCCGACAGCCCCGAGACCATCTTCCACTGAGGCCCTCAGGGCGCGCTGGCAACATCAACCAACGTCCCTTAGCGTGTCCATCTGCTGGTCACGCCCAAAGCGGCTGAGGATATTCCCCGGCTGGTGATGGCCATCGGTCGGCGCTATGTGCAGACCATCAACAAGACCTATGATCGCACGGGCACCCTGTGGGATAGTCGCTACAAGTCCTCGCTGATCCAAGCCGACATCTATCTGCTGCGCTGCCAGCGCTATATTGAGCTAAACCCTGTGCGCGCGGACATGGTGCGCGATCCAGGAGAGTATCCTTGGAGTAGCTATCGGGCGAACGGGCTGGGCGCGAGCGATCCGCTGCTCTCCCCGCATTCGCTGTATCTGGATCTGGGCGACGCGCCCGAGGCCAGACAGGCGGCCTATCGGGAGCTGTTTCGCACCGGACTGGATGAGGCGGCACTCGCGGAGTTGCGCTTGGCCATCCAGCAGTCCCAGCCCATCGGCAGTGAGCGGTTCTTGCAGCAGATCGAACAGATGACTGGCCAACGCCGCGAGGCGCGCCCACGCGGGCGACCGCGCTTGGAGCCAGAGGGATCGGCGGTGTTGCCGGGGCAGATGGAGTTGGGGCTGTAAGATGGCGCTGATTGATCGGGATATTTGTTGCTTTCAACCGCCCAAATACGCAGTCTCCTCTCTCTTTTTGCCTTGAGGTATCTGATCGCGCTGTCATGAGCTGGGAAGTGGAATACACCAATGAATTCGAACAGTGGTGGGAAGACCTGACAGAACGCGAGCAAATTGCGGTGGCTGCGTCGGTTGGCTTGCTCGAGGCGCGTGGGCCGGCGTTGGGCTTTCCGCATAGCAGCGGCATCGAAGGTTCAAAACACGGTCACATGCGGGAGTTGCGCTCGCAAGTGGGCGGCAAACCTTTGCGTACGCTCTATGCTTTTGATCCGCGCCGCACCGCGATTCTACTGATCGGTGGCGACAAAACTGGCGATAAACGCTGGTATGAGGTGTTTGTACCGATGGCGGATCGACTCTATGACGAACATCTTCAGCAACTGCGACAGGAGGGGTTGATCGATGGCTAAGCCATTTTCTGAACTGCGAGCGCGGTTGTCACCCGAATCCCAGGCGCGCGTGGAATCACAGACGCGGGCGATGTTGGCCGATATGCCCTTGGATGCACTTCGCCGAGCACAGGGTTGTTCCCATCAAAGGCTCGCAGAGCAGTTACATATTCAGCCCTCGGAGATTGCAACCATCGAGAAGCGCACGGATTTGTATCTGTCAGCCTTGCGCAGCCAGATTGAGGCGATGGGTGGTCAGCTTGAGGTGATTGTGCGGTTTCCTGAAGGGGAGGTTAAAGTCAGTCACTTTGCAAATTCAACCCTCAGCCCCTTCACCCGTGCTTGAATCGCTGGACAGGGCGCAGCCACTCGCTGGCATCAACGCCTTTAATCAAAGGAATCAAGAATCAAGGAATCAAAGAATCAAAAAGAATCAAAAAGAATCAAAGGGGCCAGGCTCAAGAATCAAAGGGATCGGTTCGATTATACGCAGTGGCGAAAAAACCAATGGCAAGGCGAGACGGTTCGATCTCTCACTGAACAAGCCCGGATGTTAAGGGAACAGCGTCTCGGTTCGGAATTCGAATTCCGGGGACAGTATACTTAATTACCAGCAACAGCAATAAGCCTCGCTTTGGCGTGACATGGTTGCAATTCTGCCGAGAAGCGAATTCATCATAATGATTCACCCATGCCGTCTGCCGTCGAATCACTCGCCATCCCCGCCGTCAATCTGGTCCACCCCAAAAAACACGCCGACGGACGCGGTTTTTTCTCCGAGACCTACAGTCAAGGCGACCTTGCCGCCGCTGGCATCGACATCCACTTCGGGGGGAAAACGCGTGAATTCCAGGGACAGTTTACTGAATAGCCCAAGGATCGCGGCAACCAAAGCCCCTCCCACCCCCAGCCGCGCATCGGCTAGACTCTCGGCATGAGCCGCGATCCCCGCATCCCCTGGCATGAACTGCTCGGCAAAGCCCACACCGACGCGCTGATCGGGCTGCCGTACAGCGTCAGCACCGAAGAAGAGCTCGCCCTGCGCAGCCAACGCCTGGATGTGCTGATCATCGAGCAAGCCCCGGCGGCAGGCAGCGACGGCCGCGACCCTCAGCGCACCAAGGCGGCCTTGCAAACGCCCAACGCATCGCCCACACCTGAGCCCTATGCGGATGCGCCTGAACGCCCCGATGGCCTCGAAGACCTCGCCGCGCACAACCTACTCAGTTTAATCAAAGAAACTATGTAGGCCATCCAAGTCTAAGCCTCGACATTAACCCCGAGCCACGAGGAGACCGAACATGACCACTGCCGCTGTCCAAACGCCGAAGACCACCCTCTATCTGGCCCTCGAGCTGAGCAACAAGACCTGGAAGCTTTGCTTCAGCAACGGCGAGAAGATCCGGATCAAGACCATCGAAGCGCGGGATCTTCCCGCGTTGCGCGAGCAGATCGAGATCGCCCAGGGGAAGCTTGGACTCAGCGCGGATTGTGTCATTGAAAGCGTTTACGAAACCGGGCGGGATGGCTTCTGGATTCATCGCATCTTGGAATCCTGGGGGATTCACAGCCGTGTGGTCGACTCGGCCAGCATCCAGGTCAACCGCAAGAAGCGGCGCGTGAAGACCGACCGGGTCGACGTCGAAGCCCTGCTGGTGCAGCTCATGCGTTATCTTGGCGGAGAGAAAAAAGCCCTCGCGGTGGTGAACGTCCCCAGTGCCGAGGCCGAGGATCGGATGCGAGTTGATCGCGAGCGCGAGCGGCTGATCCACGAACGTGGCGCCCACAGCTCACGGATGAAATCCCTGTTCGTCGCCCAAGGACTGGTCATCGAGCGCCTCAACGACTCGCTGATCGAAAACCTCGATCACCTATGCACCGCCACCGGCGAGCCCCTCGGCGCCGACCTCAAAGAAGAGATCCGCCGCGAATATCAGCGCTATTGCTTGGCTGATGAGCAAATCCGCGCCATCGAGCAAGAACAAAAGCGCCGCGTCGAGCAAGCCACCGACGCGGCCTATGAGCAAATCGCGCGCATGCTCGAGCTCAAAGGCATCGGCTGGGTTTCGAGCTGGGTCTTGGTCATGGAATTCTTCAGCTGGCGCGGCTTTCGCAACCGCCAGCAGCTGGCCGCCTGTGCCGGGCTGACCCCCACGCCCTATGCCAGTGGTGATGACCAGCGCGACCAAGGCATCAGCAAGGCTGGCAACCGACGCATCCGTGCCCTCATGGTCGAGCTGTCCTGGCTATGGCTGCGCTACCAGCCCGACAGCGCCCTGAGTCGCTGGTACCGCGAGCGCTTTGCCAAGGGCGGCAAACGCATGCGGCGCATCGGCATCGTCGCCCTGGCGCGCAAGCTGCTCATCGCCCTGTGGCGCTATCTCGAACAGGGCGAGATCCCGGACGGCGCGGTGCTCAAAGCCGGCTAAGGCCCGCCGCCCGCGGAAGACATCCAGTCACCCCCAAACGGCCGAGTACGGCGCCAACGCCCGAGGAGAGAGCAACGCGACGGATCACGGTCAAGGTTGTCGAAAGCGCCCGACAGGCCCCTGGGCTGACCCCTGGTCATGCCGTTTTAAAAGAAGGGGCGCTTTCCTTTTCAATCGGTTTCAGCGGCGAACATCGCATGCAATTTCAGGTGACCGGGCTTCCCGGCACGGATAGAAGGTGGAGCGGATTCGCACAGAATCTGTCGGCTTTCAAACCGAGACAACCCATGGCTGTCATAACGCTCGCAATGCTCATGACACCGAGCAAAACGCGCTGACCAAACGGCCGCCATCGCCAAGGAGAACGAATAAGCTAGTGACGATTCAAAGTGAGTGATCAGGCTATTTGAAAGCGTTTGAACAGCGCCCGACGGCCTTGCCATGCACGAGCGTTTCGATAAACCACGCCCGCCCCTTCGGGGAGAGAGAAGCGCGGCATGGCGGCTGGTCTGCGCAATCATGCAATGCGATAATGAATGTAACATTCTGATTTGCGATGTTGGCGCTGAACAAAATAATCTCTCGAAAAAAGGGCTTGACAAAAACGCCTCATAGAAGGGGCCAGGCTCGGTTTAATTTCTGTGCTAAACTCCAGGCATGCCAAGACGCCCCCGAATTCCGGGGACAGGCAATTCTGGGGACATATACTTAATTCCTTTGGGCTGGCAGGGCGCGCTGTTCGCGGCGAAAGGCGCTCCCATCCAATCGGCAGCTATCAACCGCTTTTCGGAAATGCCTTGTGGCAGGAGTATTGCGATCTGTTGGGGCGCGATGTATGGAGCATGAAGACCACTGCTGAAGAAAGGCAACAGGTGCTGGCGGCATTGGCTCAACGTGGTCGATGGGTGACGATTTATTATGGTTGGCGTCCCAATCTCCCCGATGAAGCAGACAACCACTTGGTGGAGCTTGCCCTGGCGGGAGGGGCTGCCGGAATCGTGACGCATAATGTGCGGGATCTTCGCCGAGGAGAACTGGTGTTTGATCAGCTGCGGTTGCTGACGCCTGCTCAATGTCTGGAGAAATGGTTATGACAACATTAACGATCCGCTTGCCGGACGACACGGCGGCGCGCTTGGACTCTTTGGCACGTAGTCGCGGACTCACCACCGACAAATTGGGCTCTCTTACGTTTGGTATGGGTAACCGATTTTTTACACAGCAGGTTAAGCCGAAAGGGTGGCACACGCTGCTGCATCAAAGGGACAAGCGGGCAGGCGGGTGAGCTTGCCGGCGATCAGGTAGGCGATGGTGATCAAATGCTTCACCGTGCCGTAGCCACGGGCTTTGGCTTTGGCGGCCTGGATCTGGCCATTGATGGCTTCAACACGACCGTTGGTCAGGCGCGAATCGAACGCGTTAAGCACGCCTTCCCAATGGTCCTTGATCGTCTGAGCGACCTTCTTCATCGGCTCAAGGCGGCAGCGACGCGCCCAACTGACCCAGGCTTTTAGTAAGGGTTCGGCTTCTTCACGGGAGGTCGCGGTGCGGAAAATCTCGCGCAGCGCCTCCTTGATTCGCCAGGCACGGTGGGTTTTGAGATTGAGCCGACGCAGGTCGGCAAACTGTCCGATCTGGCGGCGCGTCCAGTCGCTTTTGTCCTTCAGCCATAGGTAGCGCGAACGCTTCAGACCGGGTTCGGTTTTCACCTCCGCGCGACGCACCTCATCAACGGCTTTGTTGACCATTTGAATGACATGGAACTCATCGAAGGTGATGTCGGCCCAGGGCAAGTGTTCCGCGACGCCGGCCTGATAAGCTGTCGACATATCGATGCAGACCGAGCGGATGTTCTCGGCGCAGCCGCCATGGGCCTCAAGATCCTCGGCGAATTGATCGACCACCTCCGCCTTGCGCCCCTCGGTGGCGAACACCAGTCGCTCAGCCTCCATATCATGGAACAAGCTAATGTAGTGATGTCCGCGCCGCGCGGCGGTCTCATCGAGGCCGATGTCCTTGACGCTGGAGAAATCCTCCTGCGCACGGGCGGCATCGACATAGGACTCCAGCACGCGCCACACACGCATGTCGCTCACGCGCAGCAAGCGCGCGACCCCAGCCACCGGCATGGCCCGGCACAAGGTCACAATCAAGGCTTCCATCAGTTGGGTGAAGCTGGTGTTGGGCCGCGCCCAGGGCACGGGAATTTGCGTTGTCTTGCCGCACTGCGCGCAACGCACCCGCGGCACCTTCGCCTGCAGATACGCCTCGTATTGGAAGAAGTTCAGATGCCGCCATTCGCGCGCTTGGGTGTCATGAACCGGCTGATGCTCGGTGCCGCAATGCGGGCAGGGAAAGTGCGCCCCACGTTGATAGCCGAGCGCGAAGTCGATGCGTCCAGCCACTGGATCGAAGCGCACATCATCGACAAACCAGGGAGCAGACAAGCCCAGGGCAACAGAGAACAGCGACGTGGTTTCCATGATCAGGCCTCCGAGGCCTGTGGATATGTGGACGCGTCCTGCGGACCGGCCCGAGCCCTACGGGACGTGTGGACAACCCCGGTATCGCGCCGAGCAAGCATCGCGGGAAGCCTGCAAGATCGGGGGGCGGCGCGCTCCCGGGGTTGCCCACACTCTCGGGCCTCGCGCCCACATAGCCACAGGCCCTACAACTGGTTGAACATTAATTTTCCCGGAAAGATGCCGCTTCGCGGCCCGGCTTTCAAGCAGAAACCCATACCAGACGTAAGAGAGGCACAAATTGGTCGAGGATCTGAGTGCTCGCGCCGTGGCAGCGTGGGATACTGAAAACCATTTTCGGGCGATGGCTGCGACGGGCGACATCAAGCAGGCACTTGGAATTCTGGATCGACTGGATGCCGAAGACCGGCAGGTAGGCGCTGACCTGTAATTATAATTAAAGGATAGAGTAGAGAGCAGGTTGCCATCACTTTAGTCGCGGCTTATCTGTTTCCGCCCCTTTCAGGAATTCCGGGGACATATATAATTAAGGAATTCTGGGGACAGTATACTTAATTCCTTTCGGGCTGCCCCCAACGCTCCCACCCCGCCCCAAATCGGCTAAAATCACCCCATGACAGCCGACACCCAAGCCACAGACACCAGCGACAAACCCGACTACGACAGCCCCTGGAAAGAGGCGCTGGAGCGGTTCTTTCCGGAGTTTCTCGCGCTGCTGTTTCCGGCCATCCATGCCGAGATCGACTGGTCAAAGGGCGTGCAGTTTCTCGACAAGGAATTCCAGAAGATCGTGTGCGAGGCCAAGACCACCCGGCGCTATGCGGATAAGCTCGTCGGCGTCACCCGCCGCGATGAGACGCCGGTGTGGGTGCTGGCCCATGTTGAAGTGCAAGGCGATCCGCAAAGCGACTTTGCCGAGCGGATGTTCACCTACAATTACAAAATCCGCGATGCCTACCAAGTGCCGGTCGCGAGTCTGGCGGTGCTGGCCGATACCAAGCGCAGTTTCCGCCCCAACAGCTACAGCACGGCGCTGTGGGACTGTCGGGTGCAATTCGACTTTCCGATGGTCAAACTGCTCGACTACGCCACCCCCGAGCGCTGGGCCGAGCTGGAAGCGAGCGACAATGTTTTTGCCTTGGTGGTGATGGCCCAAATCCGGGCCAAGGTGACCGACGATGCCGAGACCCTGAAACGCTGGAAATTCCGCTTGATGCGCCTGATGTACGAGCGCGGCTATGAGCGCACGCTGATTGAAGAACTCTTCCGCCTGATCGATTGGATGATCCGTCTGCCTGAAGAGCTGGAAGCAGAGTTTCGCCAAGAACTCTACGCCTACGAGGAGCAATACCAAATGCCATACGTGACGACTGTTGAGCGAGCCGGGATTCAGAAGGGCGAGGCCACCATCTTGATGGCTCAGCTGCAAGAGAAATTCGGTGCAGATTCACTCGACGCCCACCGCGAGCGCATCTCCGCCGCTGAGCCTGAAGAACTCCTGCAATGGTCCAAACGCATTCTCAGCGCCGACAGCCCCGAGACCATCTTCCACTGAGGCCCTCAGGGCGCGCTGGCAACATCAACCAACGTCCCTTAGCGTGTCCATCTGCTGGTCACGCCCAAAGCGGCTGAGGATATTCCCCGGCTGGTGATGGCCATCGGTCGGCGCTATGTGCAGACCATCAACAAGACCCGGAAATCCGGTGACAGTATACCGAACAGCCTGAGGCACGCAGCCAAAGCCCACCCCAGCAGCGCATCGGCTAGAGTGTGGAGATGAGCCGCGACACCCGCATCCCTTGGCATGAACTGCTCGGCAAAGCCCTCACCGACGCGCCCTATGGCGCCTGGGCGCTGGAAGAGCTCAACAGGTTATCCACGGCGGCGTTGGGGGTAGAGGCTTCCGGGTGCTGAGGTTGCCACGGTTGATCAGGCCTTTGGACAAGGGAAGAAACAGGGTGTGCGGTGAGTCGGACAATGCGATGAAGCCATGGTGGTGGTAGAAGGCCGCAGCCTGTTCGTCCTTTGCCTCGACGACCAGCGCAAAAGCGGCAATCTCGGCGCGGGCCGCTCGTTTCAGCGCGTCAGCGAGCAGGGCGCCGCCAAGGCCTTGCCCGTGGAACGCGCGATGCACCGCCAAGCGCCCCAGACGTACGGCTGGTATTGAGGGGTAGCGGGGCAGTTTCTTGGCCGTTTCCGCGGGAAGCTCGGATAAGCAGAGGCTTGCCGATGCGAGCGTATAGTATCCGGCAATCCGCTGTTCCTGGGTGAGCGCGACAAAGCAAGCCGTCACTCGACGGCGGATATCCTGCGTGACTTGGCGTTGAAAATAGCGGTCGAGTGCTACGCAGCCACTGTCGAACGGGCGGCGGTCATGGTCGGCAGCGAGCGCAACGATGCGGAAGGTCGCCTCGCTCACTCAGGCGCCACCAGCGCTCGGTGACGCGCGAAGGCGCGCTCCATCGCCGGCGTTTGCTGTGGGGGCGACAACAGGGCTTCGGCAAAGCGTTGGGAATCGGCCTGAGACAGGCGGATGACCTCGGCCTGCTCAATGGCCTGTTGGGCGGCCTCGGTGACGGCGGTGACGACAAAGTCGGTCATCGTTCGACCTTGGATTTCGGCGGCGCGTTTGAGTAAGGCATGGAGATCGGTGCTGATCCGTGCTTCAAGGCGAGCGGTTGACGAAGCGGATGGCATGATGGACTCCCGTCACGATGGATGTACCCGATTCCCTAAGGGTACGGCAAATTGCCGTCCATTGCTGCAGCACTGGTGGGGGCGGCGAAGACGGTGCGCACGCGCATCGGCTAGACTCTCGGCATGAGCCGCGATCCCCGCATCCCCTGGCATGAACTGCTCGGCAAAGCCCTCACCGACGCGCTGATCGGGCTACCGTACAGCGTCAGCACCGAAGAAGAGCTCGCCCTGCGCAGCCAACGCCTGGATGTGCTGATCATCGAGCAAGCCTCAGCGGCAGGCAGCGACCCTCGCCGCGGGGTCGCCGGCAGGCACCTCGAGCGCACCAACGCGCCACACCAGGCGCTGAACGTCCCGCCCGCACGCGAGCGCCATCCCAACGACCTTGAACGCCCCGATGGCCTCGAAGACCTCGCCGCGCACAATCTGCTCAGCTTCAAAGCCGCTGGTTCGCCCTATGACGCCTGGGCGCTGGAAGAGCTCAACAGTCACTACGTCACCTACCGCATGCTCGCCTCCATCCGTGCGTTGCAACAGCGGCCCGCCCGCCAGCCACAACGGCCGATTCGCGATGAGCAACCCGTCAGCGAACCCGACACGGCCTCATCACAACCGCCAGCGGGAGACGCCCGCGATCAGCAACCCGTGAGCGAACCCGCCACGGCCTATCGGCTGCTCCCCGCAACCGACTTCCGCGGCTACGCCGTGGCCACCCATTTTCCACGCAAGCTGATCAAACAACTCCCATCGGGCAGTTGTCAAAGAACCAGCAAGCCTGGCATCTATACCCTACGCGCCGGCACCCGCGAGGTCCGCCTCATCGTCATCAACGATCTGCGCGACCTGCCGCACAACGCCCCTTGGCGGCTGTTCTGCAGCAACAAAGCGCAGCAACGCGCGGCGTTGCAGCAGTATCATCCCCACAGCGAGATCGGCCTGCACCTGCAAAACCTGCTTGCTCACCACCTGCTCGGAGACGGCACCATGGCCCACACCTTTGAAGACATGCAACGCGAAGCCCATGAGTGGTTGAAGGAGTCCATCCGCAAGCTCGATCCTGATGAAGTGCTGCAGTGCTATGCGCCAGAGGAGCGGCTCAAGGGGCTTGATGCTGAGGAGCGGCTCAAGGGGCTTGATCCCGCCACGATCGAGGCCTGGCTGAAGAAACACCGCCGGGATCATTGAAGCTGACACCCCACCCCCGGACATCGCCGTCAAGAACGACCACGACAGCCCGTGGAAAGAGGCGTTGGACGAGCCCGGGGTTCAGGGAGAGAGGGGGGCTAAGAAAATAGCTTTTCCGCGCTGGGGGATCATGCAGACCGGTTCGCCGGGCATCAACCGCTGACGAACTCGGCCTGGCGACGGCGGAAAGAACATTGTCGAGAAGCGTGACGAAATTGCCCGAATTGCAGGCGAACGCCACCCTCGGCTCCGAATTGCCGATTTCACAGAGAACGGATTGTTGCTTTCGCTTACATGACTGGTCGCGCCGCTCCTTCAAGCGGCGGTGCGGGTTGGACAGGGGATCCTCGTGGAGGTAAGCGCGTCTGGACAATCACCATCTCGGCGCCGCAACAGGGGCATGTCAGCCGAGGGCGAGGTTTGAGCTTGGCAATGAACCGCTGCGGATCCAATCCGAACAGCCACTGCAGCAGCACAATGGCGCGTTTGCTATTGGGATGGAGAAAGCCATAGTTGCGTGCCCGGCGAAAGCCCTTGGGTAAAACATGCTGAAGAATCAGCGCCAAGAACTGCGCACCCGGCAGAGTACGGACCTCATCGCGCTGGCCCTTGGCATGGCGGTAGCGAAAGGCCACCTGGCCGTTCTCGCAGGAGAGAATGTCCTGCTCACGAATGACACCGCGATAGAGATAGCGCCCCAGGTACTTAAGCGCCTTCTCGCCATGGCCCACGCGCTTGCAATGAACCACCCAGGTGCTGGTGACCCCGACCGGCAGCGTGAGTCCTTCTGCGGCCATGGCCGCCAACAGCTTGGCGCGAAAGACTTTCGCCAGCGCCTTTTGTGGGAACAGATACCCACGCTTGCCCGATTTCGTCCGCCACCGTTTTTTCGCCACATCGATGGCCGCCGCCGGTACCACCAGATGCACATGCGGATGAAAATCCAGCGCCCGCGAATGGGTATGGAGCACTGCGGTCACCCCGGGATCTCCCTGTAACTGCCGATCATTGCGGGCAAAGGTTTGCACCGTCTCCCAACTGACGCGGATGAGGAGATCATAGAGGACAGACTGATTCGCCCACACCAGGTGACGGAGCTCTTGAGGAACCGTGAAGGTCAGCAAAAAATAGGTCGCTGGTACCTGCTTGGCCAGTTGGCGCTCCAGCCACTGCTGGCTCTCATGGTGCTGGCAATGCGGGCAAGCGCGATGGCCGCAGGAATGCGGGATGAACTCCGTATTACCACAGGCGTTGCATTGGGCTTGCATGACCGGACTGGCCGAGGTACGGCAGTTCTTCAGCGCCTCCAGGGCGTTGAACTGGCTGGGTAAAATACGCCCGGCGTAATGCGCCAGATAGTCGGCCTCAAACAGGCGGAAGATCGAGGAGAGCAAGATCATTTCACGCCCCTCCAGTCGATGGAGAAGCCGCCGATCAGGGCATTAATGGTCTGCTCGGCACGCGCGCTGGTCTGGTGCGTGAGGTGGGTGTAGCGCGCGGTGGTGAGGATGGAGGAATGGCCGAGGATGGTCTGGACTTCGCGCAGATCGACACCGGTTTCAATCAGATGGGTGGCGTAACTGTGGCGTAGGCTATGGGGTGTAATCTTTTTTTTATCCCACAGCTGGCGACGACCTGGCCCAGGGCGATTTGCACGCCACCGCGATCCAGCGGCGTCTTGGCCATCGCCGCTTTTTTCAGACCGCCCTGGCGGTTGGGAAACAGCAGCGAGGGATGGCGATGTACGCGCCAGAACCGACGCAAGACATCCAAGGTTGTCTCCGGTAGCGGGACCAAGCGATCTTTATTGCCCTTGGCGTCGCGAACATGCACCCGCCGGCGCTTGGCATCCATATCGGCCACCGTCAGACGCAAGCCTTCGCCGAGGCGCAGGCCCAGGCTGTAGAGGGTGAAGAACAACACCTGGTAGCTCAGTACGCGGGTTGCCTGAATGGCACGCTGAACCTCCTCTACTGTGAGGATATCGGGCAGGCGCTGAGCGCGCGGGGGCTTGATGAGGTCAACATGGACCCAGGGCTTTCGCAGGACATGGGCGTAGAAGAATTTCAGACCATAGAGGTCCAATTTCACCGCACTCCAAGAGTGCGTTTCCAGCAGCTTGGTGAAATAATCGAGCAACTGCGTTTCAGACAGATCGCCGATGCAGCCATCAAAGGCCTTGCCGATGCGCCGCACGCCACGGGAGTAGGCGTCAATGGTCTTAGGTTGCAGCCCTTTGAGCCGCAGGTGCTTGAGATGCGTTTGGTACTGAAGCTTGAACTTGTCTTGACAAGATGTTGACATGAAAGTGTCACCTCATGGTTGATGATCCACAAACCCTCGAACCCAAGGGCGTGAGGTGACATTTTAGGCCATCAGGCTCTGCGGCTGGGTTCTCCGCGAAGCGGCTCCGTCCAACGTGACATCAGAGTACCTGCGCCCAAAGCTCCTCGGCGGTCGTTTTGACCACCACCGCCTTCCGCTAGAAGTCCTCAAGGATTTTTCGGCCTTGGAGGAGATGATTGTTGCCGTCGCCAAATGGCAATACCTACAAACACACCAAGACCGCGAACGCGTACCCCGCGGTTTCAGTGGCAGTATCCAATTAGCGCTCACGGCTATCGAAGAGGGCAGCACCATTCCAGTGATTGCGCTTTCGATGTCGCCGGGGAGCCACGCGAGCAACCTCCAGTACTTCGAGCGTGCGCGCGATCTAATTATCAATACGATGTTTGCCATGCAGCAGCAGTCGCCTTGCGCGATACCAACAAAGTTACTCAGCTATTTCGACCGGTTCGGGCGCAGCCTAAAAGAGGAGGAATGTATCGAGTTCACGGCTTCAAATGGCCAAACGGTTGTTTACAATCAACAGATCCGCCATGACCTCATTCGTGCATCCCAGATCGAAAGTTGGTCAGAAGACGCCGTTTTGCGAGGGCGGATTGCTGAGGTTGAAGCCGGACGATCCTGCTTTGAGCTTGAACTGCGCGATGGCACCCGCATCAGCGGACCTATCCCCTTGCAACATCAAGAGGTGGCCTTTAAGGGACTGCTTGAGTACCAAGTTGGCACCGCCGTAGCGGTGCAAGGCGTTGTCAAAAAAGATCGCCATGATCGAATCCTAAAAATTGAATCGATCGAAGACCTGACCATACTCGATCCACTCGATGTTGTTTTTCGACTCGAAGAACTCTCAGCGCTGAAACCAGGTTGGTTAGACGGGCGCTGGACGGCAGTATCGTCGCAAGGATTGCACTGGCTGGCTGGCGCCTTTGAACACTATTACGACACAGATCTCCCGCTTCCCTATCTATACCCCACGGCTGAGGGAGAGATCAGGGCTGAATGGTCATTCGATCACCACGAAGTTTCTTTAGACGTCGATCTTGAAACCAAGCGTGGGCTTTTTCATGCACTCGACCTGGTTGCCGAGACTGACAAGGCGTTTCAAGCAGCACTGGATTCAGAAGACGGCTGGAGCCTTCTGAACCAGGCCTTGCGTTCGCTGGAGCCTGCGCTGAAATGAAGACAGACACCTTGCTACTCAGGCAGATCAATCCGAATTTTGCTCAAGGCGACCGCGTCACATCTCAAGCCTTCCGACCGACACCCAAAGATCAACATCTGTTGTCGGTTGACGATGGCGACCAAATCACGGCGGCAGCAGCCTTTGACCGCTTCACAACTCAAACCCAAGGGCGTTCGATCGGCGTGATGGCCGTCACCTGCGAAGAATGCAGCGCACTCAATCTCGGCGTCATCGCTGATGGCGTGCCTTACAAAGAGCATGTCTCGATCGACTTCCGGGGGCTGGCAAACAGCAAAGTCGAGAGTTGCGGAAAAAAACTCGCAGTCCAAGCAAGACAGCGCGGCTGGCTGTTTCAGCCATAACAACCTGCCCATGCACAGCGAAAACCGACTCAAACACCCAATTCTGCTCAGCATCGACAGCTTCGCCATCGGCTCCCAGGTGACCCGGCTCGCGCCGCGCATCTTGGGCAGATGACCCCTCATGCGAATTCAATGGTCCAGAATGAAGTGGTCGAATGAAAGGGTCCAGGCTCAAGTTAATTTTGGAACGCTCGGTAGACTCAATGTCATTTTATTGAGTTCGAGCAGTTGTGTGACTTAACGGGTTACTTTGGCAATCCGGATTTTAGGGAGTCAGCAGGGTTTCGAGAATGCCGCTAGTATCATTTCTTAACTCCTCGGGTAGCGCCTTTTCGTTGAACCTGCGATCAAACTGCGATCACGACGAGGATCACAACGATGTGCTGCATCGTCGGCTACATCGGCACCCAACCCGCCGTCGCGCGCCTGCTGCACGGTCTGCGCGAGCTGGAATATCGCGGCTACGACTCGGCCGGCGTCGCCGTGCTGCAACCCGAGGGGCTGCGCTGCTTCAAGGCCGTTGGCAAGCTCGACAACCTCGCCGCCAAGCTCGGCGACTTCGAGTCCAGCGGTCCGGTCACCGCCATCGGCCACACCCGCTGGGCCACCCACGTCAAGCCGACCGAAGCCAATGCCCATCCCCATGGCCTGACCCACAGCCAGGTGGTGCACAACGGCATCATCGAGAACTATGTCGCTCTGCGCGAGGCGGTCGAGACGCCGTTCCTGAGCCAGACCGATAGCGAGGTGATTGTTCATCTGTTCGAGCGCCACTTGGCCACTTGGGCGGCGCAGGCTGAGCCCGCCTTGGATCAGCGCGCCGAGACCCCGTCCAGCGCTGCTGATCCAGCCGCTGGTGCAACCGGTGATCCAACCGTCGATCTAACACTGGCCGCCTTCCGCGCCACCCTCGACGCCCTGCACGGCGCCTACGCCATTTTGTTGGTCAGCGAGACCGCGCCGGGCCGGATCTTCTTTGCCCGCAAGGGCTCGCCGCTGCAACTGGGCTTTGCCGAGGACGGCTGTCACTTCGCCTCCTCCGATGCGCCCTTGGTTGGGGGCTGCAGCCAGACCCTGTATCTGGACGACGGCCACTGGGGCGTGGCCACGGCCGAGGGCTTGACCCTGTTCGCCGCCGACGGCTCGCCCGCGGAGCTTGCGCCCAAGCCGCTGCCCGCCAGCAGCCTGGCGGCGCGCAAGGAAGGCTATCGCTACTTCATGGAGAAGGAGATCTACGAACAGCCCCGGGTGCTGGCGGACATCCTCACCGGGCGCCTGGGCGAACAGGCCGTCCGGCTCGATGAGCTGGAGGCCGACTGGCTGCGGCCCATCTCCTCGGTCACCCTCTGCGCCTGTGGCACCAGCTACCATGCCGCGCTCACTGGCAGTTATCTGCTCGAGCGCCTGGCGCGGGTACCGGCGCGGGTGGAGATTGCCAGCGAGTTCCGCTATCGCGAGCCGGTGTTGGACCCGAACGGCCTGTTTGTGGTGATCTCCCAGTCCGGCGAGACCGCCGACACCCTGGAGGCGATCAAGCTGGCCAAGGCGCAGGGACTCGCCACCCTGGCGCTGTGCAATGTCGATAATAGCTCCATCGTGCGCGAGGCCGAGCGCACCCTGCTGCTGCGCGCCGGCATCGAAAAGGGCGTCGCCTCGACCAAGGCCTTCTCGGCGCAGGTGCTCACCCTCTGGCTATTGGCCCTGTACTGGGGCCAGGCGCGCGCGGTGCTGAGCGGCGAGCGCCACGCCCGCGAGCTGACCGCCCTGCGCGCGGTCTTGAACGTGATGCAGGTGCAGCCTCGGGTGCACGAGCGTCTGCACCGGCTCTCCAAGCGCTATCTCCACGGCCACGGCTTCTTCTTCATCGGCCGCGACCTGTTCTATCCGCTGGCCCTGGAAGGCGCGCTCAAGCTCAAGGAGATCAGCTACCTGCACGCCGAAGGCGACCCCGCCGGGGAGATGAAGCACGACCCCATCGCCCTGGCCGACGCCGAACTGTTCACCATCGCCCTGATGGCGCGCAGCACCTTTTATGAGAAGGTCAAGAGCAACGTCGAAGAGCTCTCCGCGCGCGATGCCACCCTCATCGCCATCACCACCGAAGACTTCGAGCTGGCCGACGACATCATCCAGATCCGCCCCTACGATCATCCGATGCTGGAGTTCTTCGAGATGCTGGTGGTGGTGCAACTGCTGGCGATGGAGATCGCCATCCGGCTGGGGAATGATGTGGATATGCCACGCAATTTGGCCAAGAGCGTGACAGTAGAATGAGCGGGTGGTGAAATCGCCCCTTGCGACAACGGGGGTGCAACGGGACACCCGGAGGTCAAGCTGTCCAGCGCACTCAAACTAGGCAATCAAGCGCTGCGCGCGGGGGATGCGCGCGCGGCGGTGGCCTATTACCAGCAGGCACTCGCCGAGCGGCCGGCGCTGGCACCGCTGATTCGCGCCAACCTGCGTCTGGCCTGGCGGCGGCTGGCGCGCCAGGGCGACGAGGTCGCGCCATCCACCGGACTCGATCGGCTGTATCGCGCCCTGCCCGCCACCAGTCACTTCGCCCAGCGACTGCGCACCCTGCGGCTGGAGCAGGAACCGCCCGCCTTGCCCGCCGCCATCGCCGCCGCGGAACAGGCAGTAGCGGCGCTGTTGGCGGCGGCGCCGGGATGCTGGTGCGCCACCGGGGAGGCACAGCCGCCGCTGGTCAGCGTGATCATGCTCAGCCACAACCGCGCCACGCTCATCACTGAGGCCATCGCCTCGGTGCTGGAGCAGCGCTATGGGCATTGGGAGCTGTGGGTGTGTGATGACGGCAGCACCGATCACACCGCCGCCGTGGTGGCGCGGGTGGCTGATGCGCGGGTGCATTACCTTGCCCTGCCCAAGCAGGGCGCGGCGGCAGCGCGCAATCAGGGTCTGCGTCGGGCGCGCGGGGCGCTGATCGCCTATCTGGACACCGACAACCTGTGGCATCCGGACTATCTCGCCACCGCTGTGGCCCTGCTGCAAGCGCAGCCCGGGCGCTCGGCGCTGTATATGGACTATCTGGACTGTCGCTTGTTGCCGGCGGGGCAGGTGAGACTGGAGCGCTTCAGCGGGCGGGTGTTTGATCCCGAAGCCCTGCTGCAGCGCAACTTTATCGACCTGAACGCCTTTGTGCATCGCCGCGAGCTGTTCGCCTGCCTGGGCGGTTTTGATGAATCCCTGGTGCGGCTGCAGGATTATGCCCTGATCCTGACATACAGCTGGCTGCGCGATCCGCTCTACTGGCCGCATCCGCTGAATTTGTATCTGCGCGACCCGCATGTCGGGCAGATTACCCAGGTGCAGGCGGCGGATCGGTCGGCGGAACAGCGGGTGCGCGCGCAGCTCCAACAGATGCTCGACCAGGGGCCGCCACGCCAGAGGCCACATCCGCCCCGGCGTCTGCATATTCTGTCGTGGGACAGCGGTCGCAATCACTTCTCCAAACCCTTCGCCCTGGCCGAGGCTCTGCGTGATGAGCACCAGGTGCAATTGCTGAGCTTCGATTTCTTCAACGAAGGGGTGTTTGAGCCGCTGCGCTCCGCCCCCTTGCCCGGCCCGCTGTGGGTGCGGCCCGGCAGTCCGTTTCCGGACTTTTTCGCGCGCCTGGACGCCGCGCTCGAGGCCCTGCGCGATGCCGAGGTGCTCTATGTGGTCAAGCCGCGTTTGCCGAGCCTGGGGCTGGCGTTACTGGCCAACCGCCGCACCGGGGTGCCGCTGGTGTTGGAGG
Source organism: Thiorhodovibrio winogradskyi (assembly GCF_036208045.1). NCBI lineage: Bacteria > Pseudomonadati > Pseudomonadota > Gammaproteobacteria > Chromatiales > Chromatiaceae > Thiorhodovibrio > Thiorhodovibrio winogradskyi. The sequence goes on from NZ_CP121472.1 coordinate 152,197, forward strand.
TGAATGATCTGGAAACCGTGGTGAATCGCCTGGGCGCCCAAGCCGGGCCGGCCCCGTGCGCCACGAGCCGCTGGCGCTGGAGACCATGGATTGGTCCGACCCGGCGTTGCGCAATCCTTACAGCGAGCGCTGGGCGCAGTTGCTTGATCCGCTGGCGCGCGAACTGCCGGTTGTGTTCACGCACAATCGGGCGTTGGACGCGCATTTTGAACACCGCTGCCTGACGATGCGCAACATCAAAGACGAGCTCGTGTATGACCCGGCTTGCTACCAGCGCGACGCCCTGCGCGCCGAGCTGGGCTATGGACCGGAGGATCGGGTGATTCTGTTCGGCGGTCTGCTGCGCGAGCACAAGGGGGTCTATGAGCTGCTGCGACTGCTGGAGCACCTGGACGACCGGCGCTATCGGTTGCTCTTTATCGCCTCGCGCCCCAGCCCGGAGCAGGAACGCCTCGCAAGCCTGGCCCGCGAGCCGGGGGCGCGGGTGCGGGTGCTGCCGGCGCAAGATCGCACCGGCATGGCGCGGATGAACCTGGCCGCGGATGTGGTGATCCTGTGGCTGGATCCGGCCGTGCCCGCGAGTCATTACCAGATGCCCTACAAAGCCACCGACGCCCTGGCCATGGGCACGCCGATCATCGCCAACCCGATCTCCGATCTTGGTGAGTGGGTGGCTGTCTTGGTCAGTGACCCAGGAGTGTGCCGCGCTGGCCCCGCTCAATTGCTCGACGTCGGCTCGCGCGATGTGAATGGTATCCTGCGCAGCGTCAAACCGTGGCCAACCGCGCCCTGCAACAGCGCTACGGCGGCGTGATTCTCCGCCATGCCCGCGATCCGCAGCGCTATCAGCCCAGCGGTGAGACTGACCCCGCGCCGCCTCCCGTCTTCACCCGCGAACTCAGCCTGGCGGCCAACAGCCAGCGGCTGCAAGCCCTGCTCGCAGCCATCACCCGTCACGGCGATCACCCCGCGCCGCGCGATCCGGCCTTCGCCCGCCTCGCCGCGCTGCCCGCGCTCGGGCCGCTGCCGCGCGCGCTGTTGAGCGCCGAGCCAAGCGCCCGCGACGGGGTGAGCATTATCATCCTCAGCCTGCGCGGCGCCGCGCTGCTGGAGCGCCTGCTGAGCAGCTTTCTCGCCACCAACAGCCAACAGCCGGTGGAGTTGATCATCGTCGATCACGGCGACCCGCACGACGCCGCGGATCCCACCGCCGCCGTGCTCGCCCGCTACCAGGCGCAGCTCGATCTCTGGCACCTGCCGCGCGGGCGCAATTACAGCTTCAGCGATTCCTGTAACCTCGCCGCCGGCCTGGCGCGCTATCCCACGCTGCTGTTTCTCAACAACGACATCCACTACAGCGCCGATGCCCTGCCGCCCGCGCTCGCCCAACTGCGCGACCCGCGCTGCGGTCTGGTCGGCATTCGCCTCGATGATGATCCGGCCGGCCTGCCGCCGGGGCAGGAGCCCGGCATTCAACACCTCGGCATCCATTTCCCTTGGAGCGCCGAGCGCGGCTACCACCATCCGCGGCAGATTCGTCTGCCGAGTGTGAAGAACTATTTGGCCGGATCGCCGCCGGCGGTCAGTGAGCAGCCGGCGGTGACCGGGGCGTTTTTGCTGTGTCGCAAGGCCGACTTCGACCAACTCGGCGGCTTCAGCCCCGCCTACGACTACGGGCTGGAGGACATTGATCTCTGCCTGCGCATGCACCAGGCGCTCGGCAAAAGCAGCCGCTGCCTCAGCGCCATCGGCCTGCAACATGCCGAAAGCACCACCCGGCGGCGCGATCCCGAGCGCACCCGCGCGCGCATCGCCCGTAATCACCAGCACTTCAAGCAGCACTGGCAGGCACGCACCCAGCATCTGGCGCACCCCCCGCGCCCCCAGCCAGCGCCCGCCGCCCCGCGCAACCTCCTCTTCGTCCTGCCGATGCCGCTCGACAGCAACAGCGGCTATCACGTCCAGCACCACGCCGCCCAATTGCGCGCCCAGGGCATCGACTGTCGCGTCGCCGTCCCCGATGGTCAACCGACCAGCGATCAAAGCCCGCTGCCCAGCCGCAGCCACAGTCAGGTGCTGAGCGACCCCGCCGCCAGCGGATTCGCCAACGGGCGCGGCCCCGATCTCATCCACGCCTGGACCCCACGCGAGTGCGTGCGCCGCCTTGTCGAGCCCCTGCGCCGCGCCACCGGCGCCCGTCTGCTGGTGCATCTGGAAGACAACGAAGAACACCTCACCGAAGTCGCCCTCGGTCGCCCCTATGCCGAACTCGCCCGCCTGCCGCTGGCGGAACTCGACCGCCTGATCCCCGGCCATCGCTACCACCCCCAGCGCGGCCAATGGCTGCTCGACCGCGCCGATGGCCTCACGCTGATTGCCAGCCCGCTGGCGCGCTTCAACCGCCGCCGCCTGCCGGCCCAGCGCCTCCCCGCGCCGGTGGACGAGTCCCTGTTCGCCCCGCGCCCGCGCAACCAGCGCCTGCGCCAGGCTCAGGGCATCCCGGATCAGGCCTGCGTGCTGGCCTACACCGGCAATGTTCACCACGCCAATCAGCACGAGGTCGCCGAACTCTACCGCGCTCTCGCCCGGCTCAACCAACAGGGCCTGCCGACCGTGCTGCTGCGCACCGGCCACACTCGCCCCGTCACCCCCATGCCCGCCGTCCCGGCCTCGGCGGTGCGCGAACTCGGCTGGGTCGAACGCGCCCAGGTGCCGGAGATCCTCGCCGCCGCCGATTTGCTCATCCAATCCGGCGACCCCGGCCCCTTCAACGACCAGCGCCTGCCGAGCAAGCTGCCGGAATACTTCGCCATGGGCCGCCCGGTCATCCTCGCCCAGGGGCACCCGGACCTCTGCCCCCGCCATGGCGAGCACGCCTGGCTGGTGGAGTCCACCAGCGCCGCCCAACTCGCCGAGGCCGTGCGCACCCTGTGGCACGATCGCGCCCTGGCCGAACGGCTGGCGCAGGGCGCGCGGTGTTATTATGAAGACCACCTGCGCGGCGAGCCGGGCGCATTGTTCGACTTCATCCGCCGCATGCAAGCCGAACCCGCCCAACAACATCATGACGACAGGCATCACATCGGTCGATTCACCCATGACAACTCTTGAAGCGCTCATCCAGTCCCATCAACAGCGCAGGATGCCGCCGTTGGACTGGAACGCCCGCAAAACCAAATGGCTAGACGAACTCAACCAGCTCCTGAGCCAGATACGCGACCAGTTGATGGCGGCCGGCGTCGCCAGAGAGAACCTCCAAGAAATCGGATTTCCCCTTAACGAAGAGTACCTTGGCCAATACCAAGCCCCTGGCTTGCTCATCCGCATCGGCGCAAGCGAACTGGTGCTGCAACCCAAAGGCACGCGCATCATCGGCGCCCTCGGTCGGGTGGATGTCACGGGGCCGCGCGGTCGCGCGAAATTGATCGCTGAGCTGGGAGACGAAGCAACCGACCCGGCGCCCCTCACACAAAAATGGCACTGGTTTATCTACCCAGAGCACGGGCGCCATGGCCGCTATCCACTCACAGACGACAACCTGGCGCAACTCCTCACGCAAGTGCTTGGCGACTGACCCGATGCAACCCTTCCCGACTATCCATCAAGCATCGGACTGGCGTCTTGCCACCCAACAAAAATGGCGCGATGGCGTCGATGATTTTCGTGGTTACTAAATGATCAAACCCACCCTCTTCCTCGCCGGCCACCGCGGCATGGTCGGCCGCGCCATCGCCCGCCAGCTCCAGGCCGAGCGCCCAGCGCATCACCAGCCCGAGCTGCTCACCGCCAGTCGCGCCGAGCTGGATTTGCTCAACCAACAGGCGGTCAACGCCTTTTTCCAGCAGCACAAGATCGACCAGGTCATCATCGCCGCCGCCAAGGTCGGCGGTATTCAGGCCAACAACAGCCTGCCGGCGGAGTTCATCTACCAAAACCTGATGATCGAGGCCAATCTCATCCACGCCGCCCATCAGGCTGATATTCAACAACTGCTGTTCCTCGGCTCATCTTGCATCTACCCGCGCGACGCCCCGCAGCCCATGGCCGAGGACGCCCTGCTCACCGGCCCGCTGGAGCCGACCAACGAGCCTTACGCCATCGCCCCCAATGTGAACAGCCCGCCGGCATCAAGCTGTGCGAGAGTTACAACCGCCAATACGGGCGCGACTACCGCAGCGTCATGCCGACCAACCTCTACGGCCCCGGCGACAACTTTCACCCCGAGCACAGCCATGTGATTCCGGCATTGCTCAGACGCTTCCACGAGGCCACGCAAGCAAAGGCTCCCGAGGTGGTCATCTGGGGCAGCGGCACGCCCAAGCGCGAATTCCTCCATGTCGATGACATGGCCGCTGCCTGCCTGCATGTGCTCAGGCTCGAGCGCGCCACCTATCAGGCCAACACCCAACCCATGTGCTCACACATCAATGTCGGCACCGGGGTCGATGTCACCATTCGCGAGCTGGCCGAGACCATCGCCCGCGTCACCGGCTACCAGGGGCAACTGCGCTTCGACCCGAGCAAACCCGACGGCCCGCCGCGCAAGCTGCTTGATGTCGCGCGGCTCCACGCGCTGGGCTGGCGCGCGCACTACGCGCTCGAGGCCGGCCTGCGGCAGACCTACGCCTGGTTTGGTGAGCATCTTCAGGAGATCCGCGCATGAAACAGCCCGCTTCCGGCCCAGGGCCAAAAACCGCCCGCATCGCATGACATCACCGCCCCACCCCAATCCCCAGCGTCGGCGCGAGCCGAGCCACGACAGCGGCTATAAGCTCCTCTATGGCCACGCCGCCATGGTGCGCGACCTGCTCACCGGCTTCGTCCCTGGCGATTGGGTGCACCGCCTCGATCTCAGCACGCTCGAGCGCTGCAGCGGCAGCTACGTCACCGACGACCTGCGCGACCGCGCCGACGACCTCATCTGGCGCCTGCGCTGGGGCCAAGACTGGCTGTACCTGTACCTGCTGCTCGAATTCCAATCCACCATCGACCCCTGGATGGCGGTGCGCATCCAGACCTACCTCGGGCTGCTCTATCAAGACCTCATTCGCGCCGAGCAGCTCAGTGCCAACGGACGCTTGCCCCCGGTGCTGCCCATCGTGCTCTACAATGGCAGCCAAGTGTGGAACGCCGCCCAGACCCTTGAGCCCCTGATCGAACGCGCGCCACCCGGCCTGAACGAGTATCGCCCGCGGCAAGCCTATCTGCTGCTCGACGAGCAACGCCTGGCACAGGCCGAACAGGCGCCGACTCGCAACCTCAGTGCCGCGCTCTTTCGTCTCGAAGCCAGCCGCAGCGCCGAGGACGCGCTAGCCATCCTGCACGCCCTGGTTGACTGGCTCAAAGAACCCGAGCAAAGCAGCCTGCGCCGTGCCTTTGCCGTCTGGTTCGCTCGGGTGTTCCTGCCCAAACGTCTACCCGGGGTATCTGTCACCCCCATGACTGATCTCAGCGAGGTCTATCACATGCTAGCCGACAACGTCGAACCCTGGACCGAGCAATGGAAGCAGCAAGGCCTCGAGCAAGGCCGCGAAGCGACTCGGCACCTCTTGACGCGACAAGCCCGTCGCCGCTTCAGCCCCGAGATCGCCGAGCAGAGTCAGCCCCTACTGGCCCAGATCAGCGATCTCGACCAACTCGAGGAGCTGGGGGATCAGCTCCTGCTCAGCCCCGACGGCGACGCCTGGCTCGCCCAGCTCAAGGCGCATGGCCATGCGATCCCGATCGCCCGCGACGACGACCGCGAACGACCCGAGACCCGCGCATGAAACAGCCAGTCCCCAACACAAAGCCAAAAGCAGCGCCAAAAACCGCCCTCATCACCGGCATCACCGGCCAAGACGGCAGCTACCTGGCCGAATTCCTGCTGGAGAAGGGCTACCAGGTCCACGGCATCAAGCGCCGCGCCTCGCTGTTCAACACCCAGCGCGTCGATCATCTCTACGAAGACCCGCACCAGCGCGACCAGCACTTCGTCCTGCACGATGGCGACCTGACCGACACCTCCAATAATAATAACCGCGGTGAGACCTTCGTCACCCGCAAGATCACCCGCGCCCTAGCCAACATTGCCCAGGGGCTGGAGCAGTGCCTGTATCTGGGCAACATGGACGCGTTGCGCGACTGGGGCCATGCCAAGGATTATGTGCGCATGCAATGGCTGATGCTCCAGCAGGAGCAGCCCGAAGACTTCGTCATCGCCACCGGCAAGCAATACTCGGTGCGCCAGTTTGTTGAATGGAGCGCCGCCGAGCTGGGGATCCGTCTGGCGTTCCAGGGCCAGGGCGTCGAGGAGCACGCCCGCGTCACCGCCATTGCGGATCCTGAGATCGCTCCGGCGCTCAAGGTCGGCGACATCATCGTCCGGGTGGATCCGCGCTACTTCCGCCCCGCCGAGGTTGAGACCCTGCTGGGAGATCCGACCCGCGCCCGCGAGCGGCTGGGTTGGGTACCGGAGATTACGGTGCAGGAGATGGTCGCGGAGATGGTGGCGGAGGATCTTCAGAGCGCGCGGCGCTATGCGTTGTTGAAGGCGCATGGGCATGCTGTGCCGATGGCGCGGGAGGATGGGCGCTGAGGATGGTCTGCATCGCAGCCGACCCGCTCAAAGCCACCGGTGACTGACCCCTTGAACTCCCCACATCGAACAACCCGGCTGTCCGATCTCAAAGACCGCCACGCCGGCGAGCGCTGCGTGCTCATCGCCAATGGCCCCTCGCTGAACAACATGGACCTTGGCTTCCTCAAGCGCGAAACTTGCATTGGCATGAACAAAATTTTTCTCGGTTTCAAGCGCTTTCGGTTTTATCCGCGTTATTATGTCGCCGTCAATCGCAAGGTGATCGAACAGGCCACCGCGCAGATCAAGGCGCTCAACTGTGTTAAGTTCATCAGCCAGGCCGGCGCGCACGGACTGCTGGCGGAAAACGCCCTGACGCACCTCATCCGCACCCACGCCTATCAGATCGACCACCAGGGCATTAAAGGCCCCGGCTTCTGTCGCGACATCGCCGCCGAGGGCGTGCATGAGGGCTGGACGGTCACCCATGCCGCGCTGCAAATCGCCTACTACCTGGGCTTCTCCGAGGTGGTGCTGATCGGCCTCGACCACCGCTACCAATACAGCGGCGCTCCCAATGAGGCGCGGGTGCTCGATGGCCCCGACCCCAATCATTTCAGCCCCGCGTATTTCGGCGGCGGGCAGACCTGGGACAATCCCGACCTCGCGCACTCGGAGGAATCCTATCGGCTTGCCCGCGCGGAATATGAACGGGTCGGGCGGCGGATTCTTGATGCGACCCTTGATGGCGCCTGTGCCGTGTTCGAGAAAGCCGATTATCGCCAACTCTTTCGCATCGCCGCGTCGGGAGCCGTCGCATGAATTTGTCCCTGACTTCTAACACCCTCGACCTTGCCGAGCAGCACGCACGGCAAGGTCACACCAAGGCGGCGCTCGACCAACTGCGCCAAGCCCCCGCGCTCGACCGCAATGAACTGGCCCAGCGCCTGATCCGAGGCCGACTCGACAACCTCGACGCGCAACGGCTTTCCTGACTGATCCTGCCGATCAATCCCTGGTGAGCGATATCCGGCGGTCGCTGTGCGTGCAGTCGCGTGTCGCCAAAAAACCGCCCGCCTTTTGCAGTTCACTTCAGCACAAGGATGTTTCGGCTTTCTTAACGCAGCCTTACACCGAATTATGCAATGTTCGTTACACAGTTGATTTGCATGCACGTCTAGCACAAGGTAAAGCGACCATTATCGTTGTTGCCGGTATGCGGCACTCAGGCTCTACTGCTCTGTTCAATGTATTGCGATTAGCTCTTAAAGAGAGCGGTATCAATTTTAATAGCGGCTATTCAGAGAATATTGATCTTGATAATATGAGTAAAACGCCGGTCTTGCTAATAAAAACCCATGAGCTGCGTGACGACATCAAATTAAGGGCAGATTACGTCTTCACGACCGTGCGCGACCTTAGAGATACCATTGCATCAGCAAAATGACGCAATTTTGATTTATTCAAAAAGCTTGGAACGGTTGAATATGCAAAATATAACCGGCAACTCCATGAAATTTGGCGAGAAGCATCTGGCTGTGAGTTTCGATACGAATCGTTCATGAAACATCCGAGCGCTGTCATTGCAGGCATCTTGGCAAGCGTTGGTCTGACAAATTGCGATGTAGATCGCATCACTCAAGAAGTTCACTCCCTGCCAACTGACAAATATGACATCACACTGCTAAGCCCGACCCATATCACCGATCCAGAGCGGAGATGTAGTTTTCAACAAACGCTTGGCGGTGACGCAGCAAAAATTACCCAGCATGCGCGTCAATGGCTCATTGATTATGGCTACAGCGTCTAACTCCGATGCAGGCAACTGTCTAATAACCGGCGCCACCGGCGGCATTGGCCGCGCCCTGGTCACCGCCTTCCACCAAGCCGGCTACCAGGTCATCGCCACCGACCTCGGCGAGCAACCGGCGGATCTGCGCTGCGCCCACTACCGGCGCGCCGATCTCAACCGCATCGTCCAAGACTCGGACGCCGCCGATGCCTTCATCACCGACATCCGCGCGCGGCTGCAAGGCCAGGGCTTATCCGTCCTCATCAACAACGCCGCCACCCAAATCCTCGCGCCAACAGACACCCTCAGCCGCGCCGACTGGCAACAAACCCTCAACGTCAACCTCACCGCGCCCTTCCTGCTCACCCAAGCCCTGCTCCCGGAGCTGGAAGCCGCCCAAGGCAGCGTCATCAACATCGGCAGCATCCACGCCCGACTCACCAAGCGCCGCTTCGTCGCCTATGCCACCAGCAAGGCCGCGCTCGCCGGACTCACCCGCGCCCTGGCGGTTGACCTTGGCCCGCGCATCCGCGTCAACGCCATCGAACCCGCCGCCATCGACACCCCCATGCTGCGCGCCGGCTTCGAGGGCCAGCCCGCGCTCTACCAACGACTCGCCGACTGCCACCCGCAACAGCGCATCGGCCAGCCCGAAGAAGTCGCCCGCCTCGCGCTGGCGCTCGCCGCTGGCGACATGGCCTTTTTAAGCGGCAGTTGCATCGGCCTTGACGGCGGCATCGCGGGGCAGTTGTATGATCCCGACTAACCAATTGAACACACTCCCGCAAGGTGAACAGATGGCCAATCTGAGTATCAGCGGACTCGCGCCAGAGGCGCTTGCCGTGCTCCAATCGAAAGCCACACAAGAAGGCGCAAGCGTCAATGCCCTGGTTTTGCGATGGATTCAGCAAGGGCTTGAGCAAGTTTCCGACCAACCAATGACGCACCGCCACGACGACCTCGATCAGTTGGCCGGCGCCTGGACGCCAGAAGAAGCGGCGGAATTTCTGGCGGCGACGGAAGGTTTTGGTCGCGTTGATCCCGATCAGTGGCCATAGCCCAATGCGCCCGATCCTCATCGATACCAACGCCTATGCCGCCTTTATGCGCGGCGAACGCGCGATCATCGAGGTTTTGGCTCATGCCGAGACGCTTTATCTCAATAGTGTCGTTTTGGGCGAACTGCTTGGCGGATTCGCCGCTGGGTCGCGAGAAGCGAAGAATCGCGCCGAACTGGCGCAATTTCTGCGGTCGCCCCGGGTCAGTGTGCTACCGATCACCGCGAAAACCGCTGACAGTTACGCATTGGTTTATGTCGATTTGCGGCGGAAAGGTCAGCCGATTCCTGCCAACGATCTCTGGATTGCCGCCAGCGCGCTCGAACACGGCGCCGCCTTACTGAGCCTTGATGCGCATTTCGGTCAAGTCGCTGGTTTACGACAAGGCCGCAGCCTGGAAGATTTTCTGCCATGACCCATCCGGCATCCAGTACCGATCTCGCCTTGGGAGCAAAAAGCCCCAGCCTGCGCATCCCGCTGCGGATGCTCGGTCAATCCGGCTGCAAGCTCCAATTCCCCGGCACCACGCTCTATCTCGACCCCTACCTCTCCAATTCGGTCGAAGAACTCGACGCGCCCGACCTCAAGCGCCTGGTCCCAATCCCCTTCCCGCCGCAGCGCGTCACCGATGCCGACTGGGTGCTGCTCACCCACGCGCACATCGACCACTGCGACCCGCACACCATCCCCCAGCTCGCCGCCGCCTCGCCGCAGGCCCAGTTCCTCGCGCCGCAACCGGTGCTCGCCATCCTCGCCCGCTGGGGCCTTGCCGACGACCGTCTGCGCCGCGCCGAAGAGTGCTGGAGCACACTCAGCCCAACCCTGCGCGTGCGCGCCATCCCGGCTGCGCACCCGGAGATCGAGCGCGAAGCCTTCGGCCTGGCCGAGGAAATCGGCGTCCAGCAGGTGGTCGCCACCCACTGGGACATGTTCGCCGCCAACGAGACCACCCCGGCGGAGATCCGCGCCGTCTATCAGCGCCAGCGCCCCCCGTTCAGCCTGCTGCTGCAACCCAGCGCGCTCAACCTCGCCGAGGTGCGCTTAAGCCTCATCATCCGCACCCTTAACGAGGCCCAACACCTCGACGCCCTGCTCAGCGCCATCGCCACCCAAGACACCCAGGGTCTGGGCCACGAGGTCATCATTGTCGACTCCGGCTCCACCGACGCCACCCTCGCCATTGCCGAGCGCCACGGCTGCCGCATCCTGCCCATCAGCCGCGATGAGTTTTCCTTACAGCTTCGGGCGCCAACTCGGCGGCGCGCACTGTCACTGCAGCGAACAGCGCATCTTCGCCAAATACTTTCCCGAACAAGCTGGCAATGGTCAGAAAGACTTCTTCTGCAACAACGCCAACGCCGCCCTGTGCTACCGCGACTGGCAGCGCCTGCGCTTCAACGAAGATCTCACCGGTCTCGAAGACATGGAACTGGCCCAGCGCCTGGTGAGGGAAGGCGGCGCGGTGATCTATGTCCCCGAGGCCGCTGTCTACCATTACCACCAGGAAAGCTGGCCGCAAATCCAACGCCGTTTCGAGCGCGAAGCCATCGCCCTGCAACGCATCATGCCGCACATCCATGTCAGCGCCCTCGATGCCCTGCGCTACATCGCCTCCAGCGTCGCGCGCGACTTGGCCAGCGCCCATCGCGCTGGTACGCTAGCCAGTCATGCACTCGACATTCTGCGCTACCGCTGGCAGCAGTACCTGGACGTTTACAAAGGCAACCACGAACACCGCAAACTCTCGCACGCGGAAAAAGAAAAATACTTTTTCCCGGAATAACGCCCATGACCAAGTCCCCCGACCCCAGCGCATCTAAACCCCGCATCGTCGCCCCGCTGCCCATGAAGGCGCACAGCGCCCGCGTCAGCGGCAAGAACTTTCGCGACTTCTGCGGCAAGCCGCTGTTTCGCTGGATGCTCGACACCCTGCTCAGCGTCGAGGACATCGATCAGATCGTCATCAACACCGATGCCCGCGACATCCTCGCCAGCCATGGCCTGGTCGACAGCGACCGCATCCGCATCCGCGACCGCAAACCCGAGATCCGCGGCGATTTCGTGTCGATGAATCTGGTCCTCGCCGATGATGTCGCCCAGGTCCCCGCCGACATCGACCTGATGACCCACACCACCAACCCGCTGATGAAGGCCGAGACGGTGCGCGGCGCCCTTGAGGCCTTCCGCGCCGCTCAGACCGAGAGTCGCGCCGATTCCCTGTTCAGCGTCGACAAGATCCAGACCCGTTTCTACCGCGCCGACTGCTCGCCGGTGAACCACGACCCGGACAACCTCATCCGCACCCAGGATCTGGAACCCTGGTTCGAAGAAAACTCCAACCTCTACCTCTTCACCCGCGACAGCTTCGCCAAGACCCAGGCCCGCATCGGCAAGCAGCCGATGATGTATGAGAGCGCCCAGTTCGAGTCCATCGACATCGATACCCCAGCCGATTGGGATTTCGCCATCGTCGCCGCCCGTCATTTGCTGGAGCAGACCGCATGAGCGCGTTACCCAAGGTGCTGGTCACTTGTCCGCCGATGCTCGGCATGATCGACAGCTTCCAACCCCTGTTCGACCAGCAGGGCTGGCAGGTCACCGCCCCCAAGGTGGTGCAGACCCTCTCGGTCGAGGAGCTGATCGAACTCCTGCCCCAGCACGACGGCTGGATCATCGGCGACGACCCCGCCACCCGCGCGGTCTTCGAGGCCGGCCAGGCCGGGCGGCTCAAGGCGGCGGTGAAGTAGGGCATCGGGGTCGATAACGTCGATTTCGCCGCCTGCAAGGCGCTGGGGATTCCCATCACCAATACGCCCAACATGTTTGGCGCCGAGGTGGCGGATGTGGCCATGGGCTATGTCATCGCCCTGGCGCGTGAGACCTTCGAGATCGATCGAGCGGTGCGGGCAGGGCACTGGCCGAAGCCGCGCGGCATCTCGCTGGCGGGTAAGACGGTCGCGCTGGTGGGGTTGGGCGATATCGGTCGGCATGCGGCGCAGCGGATGTTGGCGGCGGGGATGCGGGTCCTAGCCTATGATCCCTTTGCCGCGGAGGCGCCTGAGTTGGCGGCAGTGGAGCGTGCGCCCTGGCCGCAGCGGTTGGAGGAGGCGGATTTTCTGGTCGTGACCTGTGTGCTCACCGAATCGAGTCGGCATCTGGTGAATGCAGAGGCCTTGGCGTTGGCCAAGCCGGGGCTGCGGGTGGTGAATGTCGGGCGCGGGCCGGTGATCGATGAACGGGCGTTGGAGGCGGCGCTGGAGACGGGGCAGGTCTATTCAGCGGCCTTGGATGTATTCGAGGTCGAGCCCTTGCCGGCGGCGTCGTCGTTGCGGCAGCATCCGAGGTGCGTGTTTGGGTCGCATAATGCGTCCAATACGGCGGATGCGGTGGCGCGCACCAGTGAGATTGCGATTGGGAAATTGGCGGGGTTTTTGGCAGCAGTCAGCGGATAAAATGCGGCTAACACCAAAGCAAATCGACATCATCAAGCAAACCGTCGAACAGATCGGCGGGCAGGATACCCGCACGATTCTTTACGGTTCGAGATTGCTCGATGACCGAAAGGGGGGTGATATCGATCTGCTCCTTCAATCGAGCCAGCCCATCGGGCTCCTTGAGCGCGCAAGGATCAAGAGCGCGTTGGAGCAGACCCTGGCGCTACCGGTCGATATCATTGCGTACCATACCGCTTTGCCACCGACGCCCTTTCAGCGAATCGCCATCGAATGCGGACAACCGTTATGAACGCCAAATCTCTACTCGATGCAGAAAAGACACATTTAGCGCAATTGCTCGAAGCCATCCAGCGTTGCGTTTATTTTCTGCATGCCGCCGGCTTGCGGATTGATTGGCCACTCGAAGGATCATCGCTTCAGGCGCGAAAAAAAGAGACCATGCTGTTTGATGCGCTGGCGGCGTTCAACGAGCGTTTCGCGAAACTGCAAGACACCCTGGGGGCAGCGATGCGCCATGCCGCTGTGCTACTGGGTGAGAGTACGGAGAGCTTTTTGAAGGTGCTGGCCTATTATGAGAAAGTGGCGGTATTGGACTCCATTGAGACATGGCAAGCCTTGCGCACTGTACGCAATCTCGCTGCACATCGCTACGAGATCGACTATGTGGCGATTGCCGAGCATTTTAATACCCTGCATACGATGTGTCCGAATCTTTATCGAACCGCTGGGTTGTTCGTTGACCATTGCGAAAAAAAACTGGCCATTGTCCCGGTCACTGGGGATTTTGCATTAGAGTTTCGCGAGATAACAGTTGTCTGCGTCGATGCGTAGGCACCCAAGCTGCGTGTTTGGGTCGCATCATGCATCCAGTACGGCGGATGCGGTGGTGCGCACCAGTGAGATCGCGATCAGCAAGCAACTCCAAGAACTCATGCTCGACAGCCCCAGCTTGGAACCGCGTTTCGCGGCAGACCTAGAGGACAGTGACCTCAGCGCCACCTTGCTCGCCGCCGGCGAGACCGGTCTGCCGGAAAACCGGTTCCCGGCGACCTGTCCGTTTTCTGCCGATCAGTTGCTGGATGAAGGCTATTGGCCGGAAGCGAGTGGCTAAATGGATCTGATGACCCACACCACCAACAGACTGAAACAATTCAAACGCCGCTTCCGCCAATGCCCCGCACCCAGCAACCCAACAATCCCAAGCGCCGCATCGCCCCTCCAGGGCAGCTCAGCGCCGCTGAGCAAGCCGATCTGCTGGCACGGGCGCGCTATGTCGGCAGCGCCCTGCACAAGCACAAGGCGGTCGACTATGGCTTTCATCCGCCCGGCAATCCCCGCCCGCACAAATCCCTCTGCGATGACCTCCGCATCATCCGCCGCCAGGAGGCCGCGCAGCTCATGGCCAACGGCATCCGCCTCGGCATGATCAGCGCCTGCCCGGCGGGACAACTGCCCAAGTTCATCTGGAGCGTCGACCAAGACGGCGAAGCCTACGAGGCAAAAATCGACCGCAACGGCTATCATGGCTACCGACTTGATCGAGACCATGAAAAGACCATGCGCCAATACGTCCTCGACGAATGGACCCGTCGGCAATGACCCCACTCAGCCTGACCATCGACGCCACCCAACTGCCGCCCCTCACCGAAGGCGACCCGGAGGAACGTGCCTGCTATGGTCAGCTTGCCATCCGTCACGGCGAACGCCTGCTGAGCGAAGGCATCGACGGCTTCAGCCACCGGCTGCAGGCCGGCCCGCGCGTCTCCGGCTACCCGCTCGCCGAATGGCTGGCCTGGAACTGGTGGCGCCTCACCGAAGAGTCCAAGCCGACGCAGATCACCCCCGACTGGCGCTTCGCCCACCAGCTCGACAGCGTCGGCGCCGGCTACATCTGGCCCAATCTCAGCATCTTCTCGGATCGCGCCCGCACCGCCCTCATCGCCAAGCCAAGCCATCCCCAAGGGCAGGCGAGCTATCGCAGTACCGCCGACGAGACGCTCATCCTGCCGACCCCTCAGGTCAGCCAGGCCATCGCCCACTTCATCGAGCAGATGCGCGAGCGCCTGCGCGCCAGCGGCATCCGCGAAGACACCAATCTCGATGCCCTCTGGCAGCGCCTCCAGCAAGAGCGCCAAGATCCCCGGCAGTCCCTGCGCCGGCGACTGGAAGCGCTCCTCGGCTATGATCCCGACGACGCCCCCGAGGCACTCATCGCAGCGCTCCTGAACGAAACCCAACGCCTGGGAGAAGACGCACTGCTCGAACTCGCCGCCGCCCACCGGCCCCAGCGCGCGCTCCCCGGCCACGAGCGCTTGCGCCAATGGGCCAAAGACAACGGCTATGCCTCCAAGGCCACCGATCGCGTCTCGCCCCTCGCGCCGGACACCTTCAACACCGCCGCCCGCACCCCCGCCTGGCACCAAGGCGATCAAGCCGCGCGCGCCTTTCGCACGCGCGAGCGGATCACCGCCGAGACGGTCTCCAACGCCCAACTGGCGCACTGGTGTGCGGTCACACCCCGCCTGCTGACCGACCCGCACAGCGCCCCCGATCTCGCCTTTGGCTTACAGCCAGCCGACCAGCCCGAAGGGCATCTGGTGCTGCGCTCGCGTTGGCCAACCGGCCGCCGTTTCGAGCTTGCGCGCCTCCTTGGCGACTGGCTCAGCATCGGCGCGCGCGAACCGCTCCTGCTCGCCACCGCCAGCCACACCTATCGGCAGAAGTTTCAACGCGCCTTTGCCGCAGAGCTGCTGTGCCCCTTTGCCGCCCTCGAGGCGATGCTCGCCGGCGATCACTCAGAAGAAGCGCGCGAAGAGGCCGCCCACCAGTTTCAGGTCTCGGAACAGGCCGTCACCACCCTGCTGGTCAACCATGGTCGGCTACCCGCCGATGAGCTGGACGCCGAGGCCGACAACAGCACAACGAACGAATGGAGCCAAGCGGCCTGATGAACAGCCCCATCACAGAGCCCACCGCCAAGCCCCGCGTCGTCGCCGCCCGCCACCTGCTGGAGCAGACCGCATGAGCGCGTTACCCAAGGTCCTGGTCACCTGCCCCCCCATGCTCGGCATGATCGACAGCTTCCAACCCCTGTTCGACCAGCAGGGCTGGCAGGTCACCGCCCCCAAGGTGGTGCAGACCCTCTCAGTCGAGGAACTGATCGACCTGGTGCCCCAGCCTGACGGCTGGATCATCGGCGATGACCCCGCCCCCCGCGCGGTGTTCCAGGCCGGCAAGGCCGGGCGGATCTTGAGACCTTTGAACGCTTGCTTTCTGCCATGCGCCTGACCGAAGAACAAATTGCCGCCATCAAGCAAACCGCACAGGCGGTGCTGGGTGAAGGGACCCGGGTCATCCTGTTTGGCTCGCGTGTGGATGATGCAAAAAAAGGCGGAGACATTGATCTGTTGTTTGAAACCGACCAAAGGCTGACCAACCGAGCCACCACGGCTGGTGACATCTACGTGGCATTGATCCGTCAGTTGGGCGACCGGAAAATCGATGTTCTGCTCAAAGACAGCGCAACCCCTCCAGCCCCCGTGCTGGAGCATGCACGCCAAGCCGGCATCCCGCTATGAGCCTCAAATATCTTCCCGAACAGGCACAACCGGCGCGGCTAGCGCTCGATTTGGCGCGCAAAAAGGCCAAGCACCTGCGCTACAGCCAAACCACCCTGTTTGCGTTGCCCATTGATCTTGCCTGGGTGCAACGCTTGGATGAGCAACCCGAGTTGACCGAAAAAGTCGAAGCCTTTGTCAGCCGCTTTGGCAGACTTCAGGATCATCTTGGCGAAAAACTGCTGCCACGCATGGCGGCCTTGGTCGGAGAAACCAGTAAAACGCTGCTCGACAACCTGGCCACGGCCGAAAAATTGGGCCTACTGACCAATGCAGACGCCTTTATTGCCGCTCGCAAACTGCGCAACGCCTTGGTGCATGAATACATGGACGATGCCCAAACTTTTTTGCACAGTCTGCTGGCCGCACAGCAAGCGTGCGATCTATTTTTTGAAGTCATTGAAAAGGTCGAGGCTGAATTCGATCGTCTAGAGCTCCCAAGCCAATGAAGACTTGTGCGCTCACTGCCTTCAGTCGGCATCTGGTCAATGCCGAGGCCTTGGCGTTGGCCAAGCCGGGGCTGCGGGTGGTGAATGTCGGGCGCGGGCCGGTGATCGATGAACCGGCGTTGGAGGCGGCGCTGGAGACGGGCCAAGTCTATTCAGCGGCCTTGGATGTGTTCGAGGTCGAGCCTTTGCCGGCGGCGTCGTCGTTGCGGCAGCATCCGAGGTGTGTGTTTGGGTCGCATAATGCGTCCAATACGGCGGATGCGGTGGCGCGCACCAGTGAGATCGCGATCAGCAAGCTGGCGGGTTTTTTGGCTGAAGCCAGCCTTTCAATTCCCTAAAAAAGTAAGGAGACCACTGATGGCGACAGTCAATTTTACCGGTGTGGTTGATCGCGACCTGCTTCAGCGTGCCGAGGTGATTGCAGCCAAGGCGGAGACCTCAGTCAACGCCATGTTCAATGTTGAATTGCGTTATCTTGTTGAGACCTTCGAAGCCTCTGAAGCGCTGGGCAATCAGAACTACCGCACTCTGCTCGATTTCTCCTTGGGGCGCATCGACGATCTTAAGGCGATGCGTGTCTTGGGCATCGATACGGAAGAGGACTTGTTTTTGTTGATGGCGCAGGCTCGCTTACCGATGCCGCGCCTGTCAGACGCCGCGACGAAGGCAATGGTGGCGGAACTCAACGCGCTGAGCAAATGACAGATGCCGTGTCCAATTCGACACCTGTCGTCCTGTTGCCAGATGCTGGGCCGCTCATCACGCTGGCTTACGGGCAAGCACTTGATCTATTGCTCAAGCCGAACTGGCCGGTACGAATCGTCGATATGGTGCTGCACGAGGTCACCCGTTACTCGACTCCGAGCAGTGAAGCGATCCATGACTGGGTAGAAGCGAACCGCGTGTCGATCATGACCACTCGAACCTACCATCACTATCAGGCGGCAAAGCGAGTTTTCTTGTCCCCGATAACTGCCGCAAGATCAGCACGCGTGCCTTTCTCCAGTTTCTGGAAGGTAAAGGCTGGATCAACTCCGCAGCAGAGGTTGAAAGGGCGGTGATTGCCCAGGGACGAAACTTTTCGAAACTGCGCTATCCATCCTGAGCAAACCGATCCGGTACAACCTCCACCCATGTCTGCCTTCAAACCCCGCACCGGCCAACAATCGATGCTGTACGAGAGTCCCAAGTTCGCATCGATCGACATCGACACCCCGGCCGACTGGGATTTCGCCGTCGTCGCCGCCCGCCACTTGCTGGAGCACGCATGAGCACTGCCGCCAAGGTCCTGGTCACCTGCCCCCCCATGCTAGGCATGATCGACAGCTTCCAACCCCTGTTCGACCAGCAGGGCTGGCGGGGGTTTTTGGGTTGAAACGGCTTGCGGAAAGGGCTAACAGATGAACACAGCATCAGCCTACGACCAGGACTACTACCTCTGGTTTGCCGACCAGGCGCGCCTACTGCGCGCGGGCCAATGGCAGCAGATCGATGTCGAACATCTGTCTGAGGAACTGGAAGACATGGGCAAGCGGGAAAAGCGCGCCTTGCGCAGTCGCACCGTCATCCTGCTCGCCCATTTGCTGAAATATGCCCACCAGCCAGACCATCGTAGCCCGAGCTGGATCGGGACCATCCGCGAGCAACGCAAGCAGCTCCAAGAACTCATGCTCGACAGCCCCAGCTTGAAACCGCGTTTCGCGGCAGACCTAGAGGACAGTTACCTCAGCGCCACCTTGCTCGCCGCCGGCGAGACCGGTCTGCCGGAAACCCGGTTCCCGGCGGCCTGTCCGTTTTCTGCCGAGCAGTTGTTGGATGAAGGCTATTGGCCGGAAGCGAGTGGCTGAATAGATCTGATGACCTACACCACCAACCCCTTCTCAAAGGCCGAGATCCTGCGCGGCGCCCTTGAGGCCTTTCGCGAGGCTCAGGCCGAGGATCTGCTGGAGCCTGTGACGCACTAACATGCAACTCACCATCGACTATCCATCGCAATGGCCCGACGCCATTCACTGCACGCCGGAAGAATTTGACTATCAAGCCAAGATGGCGATGGCGACGAAGCTCTATGAAATGGGTAAGCTCTCGTCCGGTATGGCCGCGCAACTGGTTGGTATCGAGCGCGTGCGGTTTTTGATGCGGTTGAGTGACTTTGGCGTACCGATGATCGATCTTGATCGGGAAGCGCTGCAAGCGGATGTTGAAAATGCCTGAAGCATCGAGATCCGTGGTCGTCAATACGACACCATTGATCACCTTGTCGGTGGCGACAGGGAGCCTTGATGTACTGCGTGTTCTGTACGACCGTGTGATCATCCCGCACGAAGTCATGCGGGAAATCCAGGCCGGCGGTCAGGATGCGCCGGGTACGGGCGACGTGTTGTCCTCTGACTGGATGGAGACACTCAGGCATCCGCAATCTGTCGCGCTTTTTCTGCGGAATACACTGGATATCGGCGAGGCGGCTGTCATACAAGCCGCGATGCAATTGCAGATACCGCGTGTCTGTATCGACGAAAAACTGGGCCGACGGGTCGCACGCCTGAATGGACTCACTGTCACTGGGTCGATCGGGGTTCTGGCCAAGGCGAAACGTGCCGGTTTTGCGCTGGATGTCGAACAAACGATGAACAGGCTCCGCGCCCATGGTATTTGGCTTGGGCGTGATGTGGAGCAATTTCTTCGGGATACGGATTCGCAATGAATCTCAAGGAGCGCCAGTGAAAAACGCGAAAGCGCAATGAAAATGCGAATATTAATTAAGATGAAGAGAATCAAGGATCAAGCGCTGGGGATACCGTTCAATAAAACGTCATGTAAATATTGGGATTAGAAGAGTCCCCTTTACGATGAGATGGATAGCCAACGAATAATATTCAAGCTTCCAACCTTGTTTTCCTAATCGCGGCTGTGTTCAGCCCGAGACACTACAAAACGAAATGCATGACGTAAATCACTTTAAGCGAATACTCGACAGTGGAAGAGTGGACGACGCCATCGAGTTTTGCAAGAGAAGGGTCAAGAATTATCCCGATCAGTCGTTCTATCGTTTCTGGCTGGACCGACTCAATAGAGGCAAAGTAAATACTAAGATCCGATTGGCCCAGTGCTCGACGAGGCCGGCGAAGAGCAGCGATCCTGCTGTTATTGCAAATCCGCTGGACACGATGTCGATGACGCGTGAGATTCGAGAGCGCTTCGCTGGGTTCCGCTATAACCTTGGCGAGTCAAAGTCGGCCGAGATTTCCCCAAAGCGCTTGCAGCAGGTAAGGGCAGAGTTGGCCAGCGCACTCCCATTCAAAGGCGAGATCTACCTACCCACAAATAAGATCCCGCTTAAGGAGCAAGTGGCCGGGCTGCGCGATGTGGCCTCCCTGGTTCAGCCCGAAAACAAGGCTGTGACAAAAGCGCGCTGGAATGCACTCAAGGAGATATTACGTAAACGAGGCAGGAAACGGGTCTTTATTGTGGGAAATGGGCCTAGTCTTAAGAGAACTGACCTGGATCTCCTTGCTGACGAAATTACGATTGGCTTCAACGGTATATTTCTCCACGAAACCTTTGTTCCGACTATCTACGTGGTTGAGGATCACCTTGTGGCTGAGGACCGGGCCAGGGAAATTGCAGATTTCGAGTGTCCTGTGAAGGTCTTTCCCTCGTATCTCGGTTACTGCATTCCCCCTCAGGAGAACACGATTTACCTCAATCACCTGCCGCGAAGCAGTTTTCCGGTCGATACCGATTTTTCGGACAATGCGGGGGACATCACGTATACCGGAGGCACCGTAACCTACACGGGAATGGTCGAATTGAATTCTGGGGACAGTATACTTAATTCCTTTCGGGCTGCCCCCAACGCTCCCACCCCGCCCCAAATCGGCTAAAATCACCCCATGACAGCCGACACCCAAGCCACAGACACCAGGAATTCCAGGGACAGTTTACTTAACTCGTAGGGCGCCGCAGCTTTTAGAGCGACGGGCGAGACAGCGCAAATCCATTGAGCTAAAGGTGTCGTGATGCATCCATTCGGTCGTGCAATACTCGAATAACGGCAATGCCGTAGTCGGTCACACGAAAGTAAATGGAATTCTGGGGACAGTATACTTAATTCCTTTCGGGCTGCCCCCAACGCTCCCACCCCGCCCCAAATCGGCTAAAATCACCCCATGACAGCCGACACCCAAGCCACAGACACCAGCGACAAACCCGACTACGACAGCCCCTGGAAAGAGGCGCTGGAGCGGTTCTTTCCGGAGTTTCTGGAGTTGCTGTTCCCGGCCATCCATGCCGAGATCATTTGGTCAAAGGGCGTGCAGTTTCTCGACAAGGAATTCCAGAAGATCGTGTGCGAGGCCAAGACCACCCGGCGCTATGCGGATGAATTAAAGGGGCCAGGCTCGATTTAATTTCTGTGCTAAACTCAAGGCATGCCAAGACGCCCCCGTTTGCACATTGCCGACTACCCTCACCACATTGTCCAGCGCGGCCATAATCGCGCGGCTTGCTTCTTTGCCGATGAAGACTACAAGAGGCTAATGGGGCCAGGCTCGGTTTAATTTCTGGCACTCACTGCGAACAACCCCGCACGAGGGTAAAGCACCGGTGTTGATCGGCGCGGGCTCCTCGACCGGCGAACCCGATGGCGATGCTCCTCAAACCTCGGCGCATCGGCTAAACTCCGCTCATGAGCGAGCCCCAACGGATCCCTTGGCACAAACTGCTTGGCAGCGCCCTGGCCGATGCGCTGATCGGGCTGCCCTACAGCGTCAGCACCGAGGAAGAGCTGGCGCTGCGCAGTCAGCGCCTGGATGTGCTGATCATCGAGCAAGCAGGTGCCCCAGCCCCAGCCGCGCTGGTGACCAAGTATCAACCGGTCGCGGAGCGTCCAGACGGTCTGGAGGATCTTGCCAAGCACAACTTGCTGAGCTTCAAAGCCGCTGGCGAGCCCTTCACCGCTTGGGCGGCCGAAGAGCTGCTCAGTCATGCGGTCACCTACCGCAAAGTCGCTTCCCTGCGTGCGCGCACCCCCGACAAGGACGCCGCGCTTGAGGAGCCCAAGGGCGGCTACCGGCTGCTCCCGGCCGACGACTTCCGTTGTTATGCGGTCTCCACGAGCTTCCCGCGCCAGCTCGTTAAACAACTGCTCCCTGGCAGTTGTCAAACAACCGAGAAACCCGGACTCTATCACCTGCGCTTTGGTACCCGGGATCTGCGCCTGGTGGTGATCAACCAGCTTGAGACCCACCCGCGCAATGCCCCCTGGGGCTTGTTCGCCACTGACGAGGCGCACTGGCGCGCCGCCTTCGCCGACTATCACGCCCACTCAGACATCGGCATCCATTTACGCAACCTGATCACGCATTTTCGCGGGGGAGATGGATACATGGCCTACACGCAAGATGACATGCATCGCGAGGCACGGGAATGGCTCAAGGGCTTTCTGCCCGAGCTTTTGCCGGAGCTCGATCCCGAGGAGCGGCTCAAGGGGTTGGATCCCGATGTGGTGCTCAATCGCTACGATCCCGAATTCATTGAATCCTGGCTCGCCAAACGGGGCACGCGCAACAAATTAAATTAAGGGAATTAAAGGGTAGATGTAGAGGGCAGGTTGTCATCACTCGCTTTAGCTCATCTGTTTTCCGCAACTTTGGCGGTGCCTTATAGCCGAGGCGTAGCGATGACTCCCAGCCCTCCCTCATCAAACCGTGCATGCGATTTTCCCGCACACGGCTTTCCGATGCTCTTCACACCGAGGCATGCGCCGTCTTCCAGCCGGGGACCTTGGGGAGTTTGTAAAGTCCATGTCGCTCATAGAGATCGCGGGAAAATCAAAGGGGCCATATATGGTTCGCCCCGCGATGCAAGAGGAAAATCGCCGATCAGCAGAAGGAAACGTTGCAGCCATATATCCGGCATCGATCTCGGGACGCATTGCGGTCCCCGTGCCCTAATGGAATTCGCGTACCTCGCCGTCCTCAATCAGTATATCAGTCTCAACTTAAGCTGGCTGCTGTCCCCGTCAGGTTTTCAGCGAGGCGGTCGTGCCTTTCATGCCATTGCAGTGACTTTCACTCTTAGCAACTCGTGGCGTGGAACTCGGTTGATGCCCGATCAGGGCGCCAGAATTCCGGGGACAGTATACTTAATTCCTTTGGGCTGGTAGGGCGCGCTGTTTGCGGCGAAAGCCGCTCCCACTCAATCCACCGAATCGGCTAAACTCCCTACATGACGTGAATTCTGGGGACAGTATACTTAATTCTTCTGGGCTGGCAGGGCGCGCTGTTCGCGGCTAAAGCCGCTCCCACCCCCGTCACCAAATCGGCTAAACTCACCCCATGACAGCCGACACCCAAGCCACCGACAGCAGCGACAAACCCGACTACGACAGCCCCTGGAAAGAAGCGCTGGAGCGGTTCTTTCCGGAGTTTCTCGCGTTGTTGTTCCCGGCCATCCATGCCGAGATCGACTGGTCCAAAGGCGTGCAATTCCTCGACAAGGAATTCCAGAAGATCGTACGCGAGGCCAAGACCACCCGGCGCTATGCGGATAAGCTGGTCGGCCTCACCCGCCGCGATGAGACGCCGGTGTGGGTGCTAGCCCATGTTGAAGTGCAAGGCGATCCGCAAAACGACTTTGCCGAGCGGGGAATTCGGGGAATTCCAGGGACAGTTTACTGAATAGCCCAAGGATCGCGGCAACCAAAGCCCCTCCCACCCCCAGCCGCGCATCGGCTAGACTCTCGGCATGAGCCGCGATCCCCGCATCCCCTGGCATGAACTGCTCGGCAAAGCCCACACCGACGCGCTGATCGGGCTGCCGTACAGCGTCAGCACCGAAGAAGAGCTCGCCCTGCGCAGCCAACGCCTGGATGTGCTGATCATCGAGCAAGCCCCGGCGGCAGGCAGCGACGGCCGCGACCCTCAGCGCACCAAGGCGGCCTTGCAAACGCCCAACGCATCGCCCACACCTGAGCCCTATGCGGATGCGCCTAAACGCCCCGATGGCCTCGAAGACCTCGCCGCGCACAACCTACTCAGTTTAATCAAAGGGGCCAGGCTCGGTTTAATTTCTGTGCTAAACTCCAGGCATGCCAAGACGCCCCCGAATTCCGGGGACAGGCAATTCTGGGGACATATACTTAATTCCTTTGGGCTGGCAGGGCGCGCTGTTCGCGGCGAAAGGCGCTCCCATCCAATCCCCCGAATCGGCAAAACTCACCCCATGACAGCCGACACCCAAGGTACCGATACCAACATGAAGAGCGACGACGATAGGCTCCTAAAAAGAGGCGCCAGGCTTTGCTGTTGTGATGGTTCAGCTAGTTATTGATACAAATGTCTTTGTCGCGGGACTGCGCTCGGTCGGTGGCGCATCGCGCGAAGTTTTGCGACGCGCTCTATCCGGCAGCTATCAACCGCTTTTCGGAAATGCCTTGTGGCAGGAGTATTGCGATCTGTTGGGGCGCGATGTATGGAGCATGAAGACCACTGCTGAAGAAAGGCAACAGGTGCTGGCGGCATTGGCTCAACGTGGTCGATGGGTGACGATTTATTATGGTTGGCGTCCCAATCTCCCCGATGAAGCAGACAACCACTTGGTGGAGCTTGCCCTGGCGGGAGGGGCTGCCGGAATCGTGACGCATAATGTGCGGGATCTTCGCCGAGGAGAACTGGTGTTTGATCAGCTGCGGTTGCTGACGCCTGCTCAATGTCTGGAGAAATGGTTATGACAACATTAACGATCCGCTTGCCGGACGACACGGCGGCGCGCTTGGACTCTTTGGCACGTAGTCGCGGACTCACCACCGACAAATTGGTCGAGGATCTGAGTGCTCGCGCCGTGGCAGCGTGGGATACTGAAAACCATTTTCGGGCGATGGCTGCGACGGGCGACATCAAGCAGGCACTTGGAATTCTGGATCGACTGGATGCCGAAGACCGGCAGGTAGGCGCTGACCTGTAATTATAATTAAAGGATAGAGTAGAGAGCAGGTTGCCATCACTTTAGTCGCGGCTTATCTGTTTCCGCCCCTTTCAGGAATTCCGGGGACATATATAATTAAGGAATTCTGGGGACAGTATACTTAATTCCTTTCGGGCTGCCCCCAACGCTCCCACCCCGCCCCAAATCGGCTAAAATCACCCCATGACAGCCGACACCCAAGCCACAGACACCAGCGACAAACCCGACTACGACAGCCCCTGGAAAGAGGCGCTGGAGCGGTTCTTTCCGGAGTTTCTCGCGCTGCTGTTTCCGGCCATCCATGCCGAGATCGACTGGTCAAAGGGCGTGCAGTTTCTCGACAAGGAATTCCAGAAGATCGTGTGCGAGGCCAAGACCACCCGGCGCTATGCGGATAAGCTCGTCGGCGTCACCCGCCGCGATGAGACGCCGGTGTGGGTGCTGGCCCATGTTGAAGTGCAAGGCGATCCGCAAAGCGACTTTGCCGAGCGGATGTTCACCTACAATTACAAAATCCGCGATGCCTACCAAGTGCCGGTCGCGAGTCTGGCGGTGCTGGCCGATACCAAGCGCAGTTTCCGCCCCAACAGCTACAGCACGGCGCTGTGGGACTGTCGGGTGCAATTCGACTTTCCGATGGTCAAACTGCTCGACTACGCCACCCCCGAGCGCTGGGCCGAGCTGGAAGCGAGCGACAATGTTTTTGCCTTGGTGGTGATGGCCCAAATCCGGGCCAAGGTGACCGACGATGCCGAGACCCTGAAACGCTGGAAATTCCGCTTGATGCGCCTGATGTACGAGCGCGGCTATGAGCGCACGCTGATTGAAGAACTCTTCCGCCTGATCGATTGGATGATCCGTCTGCCTGAAGAGCTGGAAGCAGAGTTTCGCCAAGAACTCTACGCCTACGAGGAGCAATACCAAATGCCATACGTGACGACTGTTGAGCGAGCCGGGATTGAGAAGGGAGTGCAGCAGGGCGAGGCCAGAACAATCCTGCGCTTGCTTGATCAAAAATTCGGCCCCGAGGCCGTGCAAACGCACCGCGAGCGCATCGAACAGGCGGAGCTTGAGCAACTCGACACTTGGCTGGGTCGCATCCTCAGCGCCGAGAGCCCCGAGACCATCTTCCACTGAGGCGCAGGCCACGCTGGCAGCATTAACCGGCGTCCCTTAGCGCCGCCATCTCCATCACCGCATCCGCCAGCGTCGAATTCGAATTCTGGGGACAGTATACTTAATTACCTGCAACAGCAATAAGCCTTGCAATCGTTTTGGAATTCCGGGGACATATATGGAATTCAGGGTACATATATGGTCCGCCCCGCGATGCAAGAGGAAAATCGCTGGTTTTGCTAGAAGGAAACGTTGCGGCCAACTATCCGGCATCGGAATTAAAGGGGCCGGGCTCGATTTATTTTCCCAAGTCAAGCCTTAAATGCGCTCTGAATCGCGAAGGGGCCGGCTAAGCGTCCCACCCCCGTCCCCAAATCGGCTAAACTCAGCCCATGACAGCCGACACCGAAGCCACCGACAGCAGCGACAAACCCGACTACGACAGCCCCTGGAAAGAAGCCCTGGAGCCGTTCTTCCCGGAGTTCCTCGCACTGCTGTTCCCGGCCATCCATGCGCAGATCGACTGGAGTGTGGCGCCGGTGTTTCTCGACAAGGAACTCCAACAGATCGGCGGCAACAGCCCGCGCGGTCGCCGCTATGCGGATAAACTGGTGCGGGTGCGCGCCAAAGACGGCAGCGATCTGTATGTGCTGATCCATGTCGAAATCCAAGGCGATGCTGAAAGCGACTTTAGCGCACGGATGTTTCTCTACCAGACCCGCCTGCGGGATTGCCACAAAATCGATGTCGTCAGCCTGGCGGTCCTGACCGACACCAGCCCCAGCTTTCGCCCCAAGTCATTTCGCCACGCTCGCTGGGGCTGCGGGATCGTCTTTCGCTTCCCCGTGGTCAAACTGCTCGACTACACCACTCCCGAGCGCTGGGCCGAGCTGGAAGCGAGTGACAATGTTTTTGCCTTGGTTGTCATGGCCCCCAAAATCATCAATTGGTCCGGGCCAAGGTGACCGACGATGCCGAGACCCTGAAACGCTGGAAATTCCGCCTGATGCGCTTGATGTATGATCGCGGCCACGAGCGCGCGCTGATTGAAGAGGTGTTACGCCTTATCGACTGGATGATCCGCCTGCCCGCGGCGCTGGAGGCGGAATTTCGCCAAGAACTTTATGCTTACGAGGAGCAACGACAGATGCCTTATGTCACCACGTTTGAGCAAGCCGGGATTCAGAAGGGGGAAGCCACGATCTTGATGATGCTGCTGGAAGAAAAATTCGGCTCAGCGTCGCTCGAAGCGCACCGCGAGCGCATCTCCGCCGCCGACCCTGAAGAGCTCCTGCAGTGGTCGAAACGCATCCTCACCGCCGAGACGCCCGAGACGATTTTCCACTGACGAAAATTAGAAGGGGCCAGTGCGGCCTGGCAAGGCCGCGTGTTCTAGCGGGTTAGAGGCCCGCCTGGGGAATTCCGGTGACAGTTTACTGAATAGCACGAATTCTGGGGACATATATGGTCCGCCCCGCGATGCAAGAGGAAAATCGCTGTTTGGTAGAAGGAAACGTTGCGGCCATATATCCGGCATCGATCTCGGGACGCATTGCGGTCCCCGTGCCCTAATGGAATTCGCGTACCTCGCCGTCCTCAATCAGTATATCAGTCTCAACTTAAGCTGGCTGCTGTCCCCGTCAGGTTTTCAGCGAGGCGGTCGTGCCTTTCATGCCATTACAGTGACTTTCACTCTTAGCAACTCGTGGTGTGGAACTCGGTTGATGCCCTATAAGGGCGGGTTAATCAGAATGGTTCGTGGCCGATAGGCGTTACGCGGTAACGGCCGCGGGCTTCGCTAACGCGCCGCGCGCTGCATCGAAGGCCTTTCCGGTGGTCATCACCGCCCAGGCGATGCGCACGAGCTTGTTGGCCATCGCAACCACGGCGACATTGGCATGACGGCGCTGCTTGAGACCGCGCGCCCAATGACTGAGGGCGTCGTCTTTGTTCTCAACCCAGCGCCCATTGTTCAGATCAGGGGCACGCGCCCCGTTGATCAGCAGTTTGCGCATATACACATCACCGCGCTTACTGATGCCGAGCAAGCGTGGTTTCCCGCCGGTGGAGTGCTGTCGCGGCACCAGCCCCAGCCAGGCGGCCAGCGCGCGGCCATTATTGAACAGCCCCCAATTCTCCCCCAAGGTGGCGATCAAGGCGGTGGCCACCAGCGGACCGATGCCAGGGATGCTCATCAACAGCTGGGCCGAGTCATTGGTGTTGGCAACGGCCTGAATCTGAGTATCATAATGCTTGACCCGCGTATCCATGTGACGCAACTCCTCGAGGAGAACATTCAATTCAGCGCGAAACCGCTCACTGAGTCCATTCTCGGCGTCTTCAAGGATTTCCGGCAGGCGGCGCATAAGCTCAGCACGCCCTTGAGCAATGACAATACCGTATTCGGCCAACAACCCCCGGATCTGATTGACCAGCGCCGTGCGCTGATCAATGACCATCGAGCGCATGCGGTGGGTACCCTGGGTATCTTGCTGTTCAACATTCTTGATGGGCACGAACAATTGACGCGGGCCCCTTTTCGAGCAGGGCGCCGCTTCGCAAATCGCCTCGGCATCGACGGCATCGTTTTTGTTCGTCTTCACAAAGGGCTTCACATGCTGCGGGGCGATCAACACAACCTCATGGCCAAACCCCTGGAAGGTGCGCGCCCAGTGATGGGCACCACTACAGGCTTCCATGGCGATGCGACAGGTCGGCTGCTGGGCGATGAACTGACTCAACGCTTTTCGTGCCAACTTGCGGCTGAACACCACTTCACCCTCGGCGTCGACACCAAACACATGTACGCTGTTCTTGGCTAAATCAATACCAATAGTGACGACCGGTTCTTTGCTAAACGTCTTTACGGATTTTTTCTTCGCTTTTTTCATGGCTCTTCTCTGCTGTCTTCGGTTGACGATTAGATGGTTGTCGATAGCCTATTTTGCTTGATTCAGCGGGTTTGTAGGAGCGGGGCGGACCATCCCATTAGTATACTTAATTCCTAGACGAAGAACGCCAAATGGGGTTACAGTTTTAGCAAGGCGTTTGTGACGGGTGAGAAATTGACGGAACAATGGCAAGACTCCCGAGAGTGGTGGTTCCTGGGTTGCCGCATCATGTGACGCAGCGCGGCAATCGACGGCAACAGACGTTTTTTAGCGATGACGACTATGCGGAGTATCGTCGCTTGCTCTCACTCTCCTGTCGTGCCTGCGAAACGCGGGTGTTGGCCTACTGCTAGGTAGTTCAATCTCCCGCAAACCAGCCCCAAACCGCTCATACAGTTTTTATGTCGGCACCAAGGCGCGTCGGCGGCGCTTGAGCATCGAATCACCCAGATGCGTCTCGACCCAGTGTTCCACATCAATGGTGCGCACTGACTCCATCGCGTTGCGAATCACTGGCGCGGTCAAATCGCTCAGGAACGCCGGAATCGTGAGCACCAGTTTACCGATCTCTTTCAGTGGCCCGCGCGCGGTGAAGGCTTTGTAATGCCCAAAAACCGATTCGATGATGTCGGAAGATCCCAACCAGGTCGCCCCCTCGGGCAGCTTGGCCGCTTCGCCTTGGAGGTGTGTCAGCATCTGGGTTTGAAACGCCTCCACCGGCGGCGACAGCGGTCCCAGTTCGGCCAGCGCGGCCTTCACCGCATCGGCTGTGGTGCGCGCGAGGCCTTTGGTTTTCACGACCGTCTGAATGGTTTTGGACACCGCGCTGGTCTGCGTCCATTCTGGCACGCTGTCGCGATAGGCCAGCACCCATTCAAAGGCTTCGAGAAAGCGCCCATAGCCCCGGTCGGCCAAACGCCAGAAGGCGTCATCGAGATGCTCCTCCAGCGCGGTGACGTCGGCACTGGCCACCTGCTCACGCAGTGCCTCGCACAAGGCCGCGCGGCTGGGATAAGGCGTGCCGATCAGTGCCCGCAAGGGCGCCACAGCGCTGTTGGTCCAACCCTTGCGCAGCGACTTCCAGGCCATGGCGCTAAAGACAGTGGGGCGCCCAATGGCGCTGAAGTCCCCTCGGTCATAGTAGGCGAGCACCCGCAGAACCCAGTCGATATGGGCCTCAATGGCCATGTAGCGCGCCTTGGTGCGCAGGCTGGGCGGCAGCAGAAACGCCAGGTCGGTCTGTTGGAAGCGGCTCAAGGTGGCGCTGGCCTGTTTCAGGAATGCCTGCCAGGTGCTGTCCTCGCGCCAGTGGGCTTTCAGTGCGGTGGCGATGGCATGGGAGATGTCATAGGTCTCCACGCAGCTGGGCGCCTGCTGGCGATACAGCGCGATGCCCTTGCGCAAGTCGCTGCCATGGTCGGAGACAATCTGCACCGGCTCGCCAGTGCGCGCGGCCACGTGTCGCAACACCGCCTCTACCCACACACCCGTGCTGTTGGCGGTGATCTCTACCGCCAGCACCGTCATGTCGCGATGGCTGGGCGAATAGCCGGTCTCGGCCAAGCGACTGGCGGGGATGCCCAAGACCACCAGGCATTTCAATTCCCCCAGGGCGATGGTGTTATCGAGGATGAAAATCCAATCATCACGGCGCGGCAACGGATGTTGCAGCACCGCCAGACCCAGGCGGTAGACCCAGTTCAGTACGGTGGTGTAGGCCGGCACGCCCACGGGCAGGTGGTTTCCAAACAGCTGCATCACCCAGCTGACCCCGCGACAACCGATACTGGTGTGCAGATACATCTGCAAGCACAGTTCCATGACTTCCAGGGAGTAGTGGTGGTTGGCCACCGGTGTGGCGAGCAGGGGCGCGCTGGGGGTGTCTTCGCCCTCGCGCGGCTTGTCTGTGCAGACGCGCGTGGCTTGTTCCTGTTCGGCGGCCAAGGCACGCGCTTTCCAGTAGGCGCGACTGTTCTCCAAGTCGCGAATGCGCACCTGCGCCGCGCGCCAGCGTTTCTGCACCTCGGCGGCCCTGGCTTTCCATTTGTCACGCGAGTCTTGAAAGAACCGCGCCAGGCGCGCGGCGGAGCTTTTGAAGTCCTTCATGCGGGAAACTCTCAGGTCGGGTACCCAGCGAGATCGCCGTGGTATTTTGCTCACAGACCAAAGGATTGTCGCTACTTGAGTCCCTTCGTTCAAGCCTGACATCGGGTTTGGATGCTAAGCATAGATTCTGCATGGACCGCTGAAGGCGTTTTTAGGGAAATTGAACTACCTACGCTCGCGCCCAGGCCGTTGGCCCGATAGCTACTCCAAGGATACTCCCCTGGATCGCGCACCATATCGGCGCGCACCGGGTTGATTGTCCCAACCGTTTAGTGAAAACTATGCACTTTAGTGCAAGACTTTTAGTAAACTCTCATTTATGAGGTCTTACAGAAAATCGTCACATACAGTTCACGACCTGAAAGTTCACCTGATTTGGGTAACGAAATATCGCTATGCGGTGTTGACGAAAGAGGTGGGGTATCGTACGCGTGAAATTATCCGGCAAGTATGTGCGCAAAACGACGTTCAGATTATCAGTGGTGCAGTGAGCAAGGATCATGTTCACCTGTATATATCGTATCCGCCAAAATACTCAATAAGTGATCTGGTCAAATGGTTTAAAGGCCGTAGTTCACGTAAATTACAGGAAGAATTTCCGCAGCTTGGTAAGCGTTATTGGGGAAGGCATTTCTGGGCGATTGGGTATGCGGCATTTAGTTCGGGTCATGTAACTGACGAGATGATCCGAGAATATTTGAAACATCACGAAGATCATCCGAACCATCAAGATGATGGTTTTACCGTTGAATGACTTTGAGTCATGATTTAACTGACTTCAGTCAGTCTCGGCTTTCAGTCGGTTTCTAACCGAAATTGCGACTTTCAGTCGCAATCCATACTATGGACTTCCAGTCCATAGTGGTTGATTTTTGATTCACAGGCGGTTGTTGATCATCACCAGATCCATCAAGGCGAGGATGGTTGATCCGCCGGTTCAGGTGTCTCGAAGAGCCGCGCATAGCGCGCCCTCGCCTCTTCAGTCGATGACGCACGCATCCGCTCAAGCATCGCGCTGGGAAAGCGTACCACCACATTGTTCGCGGTCGGCTGTAGACAAGACATGGCTTCTGGCGTGACTTTTGACTGAAATTTCTTCATAACCCCTCGCTTTGACGGGTCTCTAGGTAAGCGCGCACGGTGGTTGATGCGCTGGTGTAAGTCCTGGCCGTCAGCAGCGCCAAGGACAAGGTATCGGCAAAGAGGTAGAGCACATTGACGTCAAGATTCTCGAACGAATCCGCTGGCGGATCATCAAAATAATAACTTGCTGGATGATCAACGATCAGAAAGCCCAAGATGGCCCGGCCCTCCTCGGGCAGATCCAGTACCTCAAGCAGCTTGCGGCCCAGCCGTTGCCGGGAGGCATGCTGGCGAAAGGTGATCGGAATCGCCAAGACGGATTTGTAGGCCAACTCCCCGCCCTGCAACCCATCCCAGCAGTCTTGCCACGCCGAATCCTTCGGCGAGCGACGTAGCAAATGAAGCCGCCAGCGCGCTAACATCGGGCGATCCCACCAAGGTTGGCGATACTGCGCATGCACCCGCGCCAGGTCAAGACTGCGATGACGATAACCCGAATCCGTCCGCACTGTCTTCGGGCGGCACTGATCCATGTAGGGCAAACCGGTCTCCATCATTCTGACAAAAACGGTATCGTCGGGATCACGCGGATGATCGGCCTTCAGAAACGGCCGCGCGGCCAGTCCCAGCGGACTGATCGCACCGCTGTCGTCCATCGCATGGATGCCGACCTTCGGTGGTGTAGATGGCGCTCAAAAAGCGCTTATAGCCGGTGAATAGCGCAGTCAATCGCCAACGAGGCTCGTGACAAACCCCAGTCTCAGGTTGGTGTGGAAAGGTAGGTCCAGGGGCCGAGGAGCGCACACCGGGAAGGAGCCCGGAGGGCGACTGGACGGTGTGCGCTCCTCGGCGCGCGCCGCGGCTTGGTGTTGCGGGAGGTTCGCGTCATCGCCCTCGTCGGGGGGTGACAAGCGCGGAAAAAGCAGGTAGAGGCTTAGGGCCGTTGAGACAGGCGCAGCCGCAGCTTCGACCGCCACAGTCCATCCGCGACCGCGCCCCCAACCGTGCGTGGCACGGCCCGCCGGCAGTATCGGCCTGACGGGATAAAAAATCCACCCTCATCGGCGGGAACCGCCGATGTGCGCCAGTGCTCGTTATAGTGGACCCCAATTTTAGGACACTAAATTAAGTTAGTTTTGCCTCATCTGAAGAGACTTGTAAAGACTTGGAGAGAGCAGATGAGTGAGAGACAACGCAAGACCTTCAGTGCCGCTTTCAAGGCCAAAGTAGGCTTGGAAGCGGTACGCGGAGTGAAGACGACTAACGAGATTGCGCAGGATCACGGGGTTCATCCGGTCCAAGTAGGCCAGTGGAAGAAAGCCATCGTGGCGGACGCCGGCAAGCTGTTCGAAGGCCGGCGCGGGCGCAAGAAAGTGGACGACAGTGGCGACGAAGAGCGACTCTACAGCGAGATCGGGCGGTTGAAAATGGAGCTGGACTGGCTGAAAAAAAAGTCCGGGGTGAGCCTGTGAGCGTGCGTCGCGGGTGGATCGACATGGGCGGCCTTGATGATGGCGGGTTAGCGGTCAGTCGCCAATGTGCGCTGCTTGGCGTACATCGCTCTGGAGTGTATGCACACCGCCATGATCGTATTGCCGAGCCGAGCGAACTGGATCAAAAGTTGTTGCGGCTGATTGATGCGGAATACACCAAGAGACCATTTTATGGGAGTCGACGCATGGTTGTGATGCTGCGCGCACAAGGCTATGCGGTCAGTCGCAAACGCGTTCAGCGTCTCATGGGCGTTTTAGGTTTAGCCGGCATGTTGCCTGGGCCTCATACAAGCAAGCCGCATCCTGAGCACAAAATCTACCCCTACTTGTTGCGTGGGCTGGCCATTGTACGGCCCAACCACGTCTGGAGCAGTGACATCACCTATGTGCGACTCGCGCATGGATTTGCCTACCTGGTGGCCATCATCGACTGGTACTCACGACGAGTCCTTTCTTGGAGATTGTCGAACACAATGGACACGGGCTTTTGCATCGATTGCTTGGAGGATGCGCTGCGCCACTATGGGCGCCCGGAGATCTTCAACACCGACCAGGGCGCGCAGTTTACCAGCCTCGCCTTCACCCAGGTGTTGCGTGACGCCGAGGTGGCCATCAGCATGGATGGGCGCGGCAGAGCCCTGGACAACGTCTTCGTCGAGCGTCTGTGGCGCAGCGTCAAATGGGAGGACATTTACCCCAAGGGCTATGAGACGCTCACAGAGCTGTTCATGGGCCTCTCGGCGTATTTCCCCTTCTACAACGGTGAACGCCCTCACCAGGGGCTTGGCTACCGAACGCCGGACGATGTGCATGTGAGCGGCAAAGGAGGTGGTGTCGTGGTTGCTGATCACTTTGGCGATCGCCCGCCAGCGGAGTCGTCGGCTCCGCTACGCTCCGCCGACGACTCCGCTGGCGAAGAACTGGGGCAGCGCCAATCCGCTGCGACTGAACTGGGCGCGCTAACTTAAATTCGGGGGAAAACTGTCCTTGACATGGGGTCCACCTCACCCATGCCGCCCGTCAAGCGCGCTATCGCCAGCGTCAGCGCGAAAAAGTGACGCATCAGGGTTCACCCCCGAGCCCATCCGATCCATGCTCCTGTGAGAACACCTGCGCGCCGGTTGCAGTTTCAGCGTCGCAATCCATGCCCGTTGCGGTCCCGGTTCCAGCGCCGGTAGCGAGCGGCGCGCCGAGCCCCTTAGTGCGCTGTCAGCGCTGCGGGCGCGAGTGTTCGCCTTTTCTGCGCCAAGGTTTTCTCCGTCGCCGCTCAGGCGTTGCTGGCCGCGACCCCTGAAGCCAACAGGAGCCCCCATGACCATCCCCACCGAACTCGAAGCCAAGATCCTGCGCTACTTCCATGTCGAGCACTGGCGCGTCGGCACCATCGCCGCGCAGCTCGGCGTGCATCACGCCACCGTTGATCGGGTGCTGTCCCAGGCCGGACTGCCCAAGGTCGAGCGCGCCGCGCGTCCCTCGCTGATCGATCCCTATCTGCCCTTTGTCGTGGAGACGCTCAAGACCTATCCGCGCCTGAGCGCCAGCCGGCTCTATGCCATGGTGCGTGAGCGCGGTTATCGCGGCGGGCCGGATCATTTCCGCCATCTCATCGCGCATGTGCGCCCACGCCCGCGGCCGGAGGCCTTTCTGCGCTTAAAGACCCTGCCGGGTGAACAAGCCCAGGTCGACTGGGGCCACTTTGGAAAGCTGACCATCGGTCGGGCCACCCGCACCCTGATGGCCTTTGTGATGGTGCTGAGTTTCTCCCGGGCGGTGTTTCTACGTTTCTTTCTCGATGCGCAGATGGCCAATTTCCTGCGCGGACATGTCGCGGCCTTTGAGCACTGGGGGGGTCTGCCGCGAGTGCTGTTGTATGACAACCTCAAAAGCGCGGTGCTCGAGCGCCAGGGTGAGGCGATTCGCTTTCATCCGACCTTGCTGGAATTGGCCAGCCACTATCGCTTCGAGCCGCGCCCGGTGGCGGTGGCGCGAGGGAATGAAAAAGGCCGCGTGGAGCGGGCGATTCGTTATATCCGCGACAGTTTCTTTGCCGCGCGCACCTTCAGCGATCTGGCGGATTTGAATGCCCAGGCTGATACCTGGTGTCAGGGCCAGGCGGCGGATCGACCGTGCCCGGAGGATCGCGCCCGCTCGGTGCGCGCGGTTTTTGAGCAGGAACGCGCGCACTTGTTGGACTTGCCGCCGGTGCCTTTTCCCACCGACGAGCAGGTGGCGGTGTCGGTGGGCAAGACGCCCTATGTGCGCTTTGACCGCAACGACT
The DNA here is from genome assembly GCF_036208045.1 of Thiorhodovibrio winogradskyi. Lineage (NCBI taxonomy): Bacteria > Pseudomonadati > Pseudomonadota > Gammaproteobacteria > Chromatiales > Chromatiaceae > Thiorhodovibrio > Thiorhodovibrio winogradskyi. The sequence goes on from NZ_CP121472.1 coordinate 188,059, forward strand.
ATTCCGTACCCCATACCCAGGTGCGCCGCACGCTCACAGTGGTGGCTTCCCTGGAGCAGGTGCGGGTGCTCGATGGCGCCACGGTGATCGCCACCCATGCGCGCACCTTCGATGCCGGGGCGCAGGTGGAGGACCCGGCGCATGTGGCGGAGTTGGTGGCGCGCAAGCGCGCCGCGCGCCAGCACCGGGGGCAGGATTATCTGGCCCAGGCGGTGCCGATCAGTGCCACCTTGCTGATCAAGGCCGCTGAGCGCGGGGAGCCCTTGGGGAGCCTGACGGCGGCCTTGCTGCGGCTGCTCGATTCCTATGGGGCGGCGGAGCTGACGGCGGGGATTGAGGAGGCACTGGCGCGTGAGGTGCCGCACCAGAACGCGGTGCGCCTGGCACTGGAGCGCCGGCGCGAGGCGCGCGGGCTGCCGCCGCCGACCCCTGTCGTGCTGCCGGCGGATCGGCGCGTGCGGGAGGTGGTGGTGCGCACGCCGGCGTTGGGGGATTACGACCACTTGCACGATGATCCGCCGAAGGAGGTATGAGGATGAACGAGGATGATGAGCAGAGGTTGAAAGCGCGCGCCCAGGCGCTGAAGCTCCATGGGGTGCTGGCGCATTGGTCGGAGGTGGTGGAGGCCCCTTGGCTGGCGGCGTTGCTGCAGTGGGAGGAGGAGGCACGGGCGCAACGCTCGCTGGAGCGGCGGTTGAAGCAGGCGCAGTTGGGGCGGTTTACGCCGTTGGCGGATTTCGATTGGAGTTGGCCGAAGCAGTGCGATCACGCGGCGATCAAGGAGTTGATGGGCCTTGGGTTTGTCGCCGAGGCGATGAATGTGGTGCTGATTGGGCCCAATGGGGTGGGCAAGACGACGATTGCGCGCAATCTGGCGCAGCAGGCGGTGTTGGCCGGGCGCACGGTGCTGTGCATCACAGCAGCAGCGATGCTCAATGCGCTGCTGGAGGCCGATGGGGAACGGGCGCTGCGCGCCCGCTTGAATGCCTATTCCCGGGTGCAGGTGTTGCTGATCGATGAGATTGGCTATCTGTCCTATTCCAACCGCCATGCGGATTTGCTCTTTGAGGTGGTCTCGCGCCGCTATGAGAAGCTCCCGACGCTGGTGACGACCAACCGGCCCTTTGCTGAGTGGGGGGAGGTGTTTCCCAATGCCGCTTGTGTGGTGTCGCTGATCGATCGGTTGGTCCATCACGCGGAGATTATTCAGATCGATGGGGAGTCTTATCGGCTCAAGGAGGCGAAGGAGTGCTCGGCTAAGCGGCGCAAGCGCCGTTCGGCTCGCGCTACGCCCGCTCCGTCTTCCCCGCGACAGTCAGGAGGTGAGGATGTATCCACCCCCGATGATTCCCTCTGACTGGTCGCCCCAGCAGGCGATGGCGGTCGTTGAATGGATGGAGATGCTCTGCGAGGGAATCTATGAGGTCCACGGCCTCGCCATCGCCGAGGCCCGTGAGCAGCGCTACCAGAAACAACTCGCCGATGCGCGTCAGCTGCAGCTACCGCTTTGGCCTTCCTTCAACGATGATCCGTTCTGAGTGATCCCTCCACAGCGCCGTCCGCTGCCAGCGGGTCGGTAGCTGACGCATCGGGACTCCCGGGACCGTCGCTTTCTCGGCTTCCTCGACTTCACCGTTTATGCGCAGGTTTGGTCAGCCGCTAACAGGTGGCACCGAAGAGCGCCGCGTGCGGAGAAAATACGCCTACACCATCTGCGCGTGATCGACGCACATGGGTGCTAGCCCATCCTCAACGGCAGTCACCAAACGACCATAGCACGCCCTTGCAGCCATCTGATCGCCAGCGTGCAAGGCCTCCTTGAAGTCACGATGGGCTTGGGCGCAATAAAACGCATAATTGGCGTAATCACGCTGAAAGTCACAAAAACAATCGCGAAGATGCGCCGTTAGCGCGCGGGAACTCGCCTGCACCGCCGACGACCACAGCGCCTTCAACAAGCCTCCTAGAGCGCCGATGGGCACGCTGACATCCACTGTGTATCAACCTCTTCTTCTCTCTCAGGCCCGATGCCATTAGTTTAGCCGCCAACCGTTAGTCCGCACCAGCGACTGCAGCCGCGGACCGCCGGCGATGATCTGCCCCCTCGACGGCGTCGACGGCCCTGTTCAAAGGTCAAGCGACCGCCAGATCAGTCAGACGAGCCAGCTTTGACGGTCAAGGGCATGGGCGATGGTGGGTGCCTCAGCCTTCAAGCGAAGGGATCATCCACCGGCGTGTCGTCCAGATGCTTGAAGCCATGTTGCCACTTGGGCCAGTGGACCTTGCCCTCGCTGTACTCCCAGGGGCGGAACTTCAGCTCGGCGGCGCGTAGGCGGTTGTTGATCATCACCAGGTCGACCAGGGCGAGCTGGCCGTAGTAGTAGGCATTGTCGCAGAGATCGAAGACGCGAAAGCCGAGTTGTTCGAGCAGCGCCGCGCGCCGGCAGAGGTCTTGCCGGCTGATCGAGGTCTCGATGATGATGAAGGAGGCATTGCGCAGCACCTGTTGGCCGCCGGCGATGATCTGCTCCTCGACGCCATCGACGTCGAGCTTCACCAGATAGGAGAGGTCCGCCGGCGGCTGTTGCGCGAAGACGGTATCGAGGCGGCGGGTGGGTATCTCCTTGATGCCGACCAGGAAGGGCATGGCCTCGTCGCGTTCGGGGCGAATCTGGGTATGGGTGACGCGGCCCGAGCCATCGACCGAGGTCTCGTGCAGATGGAGGATGCCGTCGGCATCGGAGAGCGCGATCTTGTGCAGGGTGTAGTCGACGCCCGCCGCGCGATAATTCTCCTCGAGCTTGGCGTGATAGGCAGGCGATGGCTCGAACAGATGGTGGTGGCGGTCCGGAAAGACGGCCATCAGAAAGTCAGTCTTCACCTGGACGCCGATATCGATAATCTCCTGCATGGCTTGCGGGGCAATGGTCCGCGCGAGCCGGAGGGATTGTGACATGACGGGATAGCGCATATGGGGGTTTGTCATCGAGCGTGATTAGGAAAGCGCCGTAAGTAAGGCGGTGGTCAGACATGCATGCGCTGATGCAACAGAAAACGGTAGGTTTGAAGGAGTTTTCAGTCAGCGTCTTTTCAATAAAATCAACCACTATGGACTGGAAGTCCATAGTATGAGTTGCGACTGAAAGTCGCACTTTCGGTTAGAAACCGACTGAAAGTCGACACTGACTTAAGTCAGTTAAATCATGACTCAAAGTCATTCAACGGTAAAACCATCATCTTGGTGATTCGGATGATCTTCGTGATGTTTCAAATATTCTCGGATCATCTCGTCAGTTACATGACCCGAACTAAATGCTGCATACCCAATTGCCCAAAAATGCCTTCCCCAATAACGCTTACCAAGCTGCGGAAATTCTTCCTGTAATTTGCGTGAGCTACGGCCTTTGAACCATCTAACCAAATCACTTATTGAATATTTTGGCGGATACGATATATACAGGTGAACATGATCTTTGCTCACTGCACCACTGATAATCTGAACGTCGTTTTGCGCACATACTTGTCGAATAATATCACGCGTACGATACCCCACCTCTTTCGTCAATACCGCATAGCGATATTTCGTAACCCAAATTAGGTGAACTTTCAGATCGTGAACTGTATGTGACGATTTTCTGTAAGACCTCATAAATGAGAGTTTACTAAAAGTCTTGCACTAAAGTGCATAGTTTTCACTAAACGGTTGGGACAATAAATCGAACCTGGACCCTTTAATTGCTTTAATTGCTCAAGAAACGTTGCCAGCGGCATTCTCGGAATCGCGCTGACTCCCTAAAATCCGGATTGCCAAAGTAACCCGTTAAGTCACACAACTGCTCGAACTCAATAAAATGACATTGAGTCTACCGAGCGTTCCAAAATTAACTTGAGCCTGGACCCTTTCATTCGACCACTTCATTCTGGACCATTGAATTCGCATGAGGGGTCATCTGCCCAAGATGCGCGGCGCGAGCCGGGTCACCTGGGAGCCGATGGCGAAGCTGTCGATGCTGAGCAGAATTGGGTGTTTGAGTCGGTTTTCGCTGTGCATGGGCAGGTTGTTATGGCTGAAACAGCCAGCCGCGCTGTCTTGCTTGGACTGCGAGTTTTTTTCCGCAACTCTCGACTTTGCTGTTTGCCAGCCCCCGGAAGTCGATCGAGACATGCTCTTTGTAAGGCACGCCATCAGCGATGACGCCGAGATTGAGTGCGCTGCATTCTTCGCAGGTGACGGCCATCACGCCGATCGAACGCCCTTGGGTTTGAGTTGTGAAGCGGTCAAAGGCTGCTGCCGCCGTGATTTGGTCGCCATCGTCAACCGACAACAGATGTTGATCTTTGGGTGTCGGTCGGAAGGCTTGAGATGTGACGCGGTCGCCTTGAGCAAAATTCGGATTGATCTGCCTGAGTAGCAAGGTGTCTGTCTTCATTTCAGCGCAGGCTCCAGCGAACGCAAGGCCTGGTTCAGAAGGCTCCAGCCGTCTTCTGAATCCAGTGCTGCTTGAAACGCCTTGTCAGTCTCGGCAACCAGGTCGAGTGCATGAAAAAGCCCACGCTTGGTTTCAAGATCGACGTCTAAAGAAACTTCGTGGTGATCGAATGACCATTCAGCCCTGATCTCTCCCTCAGCCGTGGGGTATAGATAGGGAAGCGGGAGATCTGTGTCGTAATAGTGTTCAAAGGCGCCAGCCAGCCAGTGCAATCCTTGCGACGATACTGCCGTCCCGCGCCCGTCTAACCAACCTGGTTTCAGCGCTGAGAGTTCTTCGAGTCGAAAAACAACATCGAGTGGATCGAGTATGGTCAGGTCTTCGATCGATTCAATTTTTAGGATTCGATCATGGCGATCTTTTTTGACAACGCCTTGCACCGCTACGGCGGTGCCAACTTGGTACTCAAGCAGTCCCTTAAAGGCCACCTCTTGATGTTGCAAGGGGATAGGTCCGCTGATGCGGGTGCCATCGCGCAGTTCAAGCTCAAAGCAGGATCGTCCGGCTTCAACCTCAGCAATCCGCCCTCGCAAAACGGCGTCTTCTGACCAACTTTCGATCTGGGATGCACGAATGAGGTCATGGCGGATCTGTTGATTGTAAACAACCGTTTGGCCATTTGAAGCCGTGAACTCGATACATTCCTCCTCTTTTAGGCTGCGCCCGAACCGGTCGAAATAGCTGAGTAACTTTGTTGGTATCGCGCAAGGCGACTGCTGCTGCATGGCAAACATCGTATTGATAATTAGATCGCGCGCACGCTCGAAGTACTGGAGGTTGCTCGCGTGGCTCCCCGGCGACATCGAAAGCGCAATCACTGGAATGGTGCTGCCCTCTTCGATAGCCGTGAGCGCTAATTGGATACTGCCACTGAAACCGCGGGGTACGCGTTCGCGGTCTTGGTGTGTTTGTAGGTATTGCCATTTGGCGACGGCAACAATCATCTCCTCCAAGGCCGAAAAATCCTTGAGGACTTCTAGCGGAAGGCGGTGGTGGTCAAAACGACCGCCGAGGAGCTTTGGGCGCAGGTACTCTGATGTCACGTTATTCTCGTTGGTTTGGGAGAAAACCGGGACGGGTCTTGTTTTCAGAAAACCGGGACGGGTCTTGTTTTCCGTTACGGTCAGGTTTGCCGGGCTTGGCAGATGCTGCGCCAGGAGCAGAAAACGTGGTCTGTCCCCGTTTCCCCCTCCCCCCCGTTTCCCCCTGATTTGATTGGCACTTACACCATCACCACGGTAGTTTGAACCTCTACCTTCAACGCACGCTTCATGGCGGCGAAGATCGCCGAAATATTGCTCATGGTCGGGTTACCCGAGACCGAGAGCATGCGGTGCAGACTTTTGGCGGGCTTATGGATTTCTTCGGCGAGGGACTCAAAGCCAACGGTGGCATTCACCAGATCGCGCAGAATGAGTTTGGCCGTGTCGGGCTCACCATCGATGAACAGGGTGATCGCCTCATCAAGCAGTGCCTGGGCGAACGCCGGATCGCTCTGCACGCGGGCCACAACGGTATCCTTGAAATCACGGGTCAGTCCCATGGATCACGCTCGCTTGTTGGTTAGTGACTTGCGGCGCTTGTAGTCTTCCCACAGGGCAACCGCTTCATTGATGTCTTTTTGCTGCCGCTTCTTCGTGCCGCCACCGAGCAGAACAATAATCGTCAGGCCGTCTTTGGCCAGGTAAATGCGGTAGCCCGGCCCCCAGTCGATCCGGTACTCACCAATGCCCCGGAACCACTCCACATTCGACAGATTGCCCTGCTCCATCCGTGCCGCAGCAACGCTGACCTTAGCGGCGGCCAGCGGATCGAGTGTCGCAAACCACTCTGCATAAGGGCTGCGCCCATCGGGCAAGTGCAGTTGCTTGACATGGTAAGTCATCGAAGGAATGGTAACACATCCGTTTCCATTCGCCTCAACTGTACAAACACGAAAAACCCCGCCCCGAATGAACGGGAGCGGGGTTGGAAAGGGTGCGTGCGTCCTTGCCCTTGCGGTCTGGGGTGCCGGGCTTGGCAGGTGCTGCGCCCGGCGCAGAAAACGTGGTCTGTCCCCGTTTCCCCCCCCGATGGCCAACAAGCTCGTGCGCATCGCCTGGGCGGTGATGACCACCGGAAAGGCCTTCGATGCAGCGCGCGGCGCGTTAGCGAAGCCGGCGACCGTTACCGCGTAACGCCTATCGGCCACGAACCATTCTGATTAACCCGCCCTTATAGGGCATCAACCGAGTTCCACACCACGAGTTGCTAAGAGTGAAAGTCACTGTAATGGCATGAAAGGCACGACCGCCTCGCTGAAAACCTGACGGGGACAGCAGCCAGCTTAAGTTGAGACTGATATACTGATTGAGGACGGCGAGGTACGCGAATTCCATTAGGGCACGGGATCGACTTCGATGATGATCCTTCAACGATGCCGGATATATGGCCGCAACGTTTCCTTCTACCAAAAACAGCGATTTTCCTCTTGCATCGCGGGGCGGACCATATATGTCCCCAGAATTCCATGGGTGAATCCTTATGATGAATTCGCTTCTCGGCAGAATTGCAACCATGTCACGCCAAAGCGAGGCTTATTGCTGTTGCTGGTAATTAAGTATACTGTCCCTGCAATTCGAGTTCCACACCACGAGTTGCTAAGAGTGAAAGTCACTGTAATGGCATGAAAGGTACGACCGCCTCGCTGAAAACCTGACGGGGACAGCAGCCAGCTTAAGCTGAGACTGATATACTGATTGAGGACGGCGAGGTACGCGAATTCCATTAGGGCACGGGGACCGCAATGCGTCCCGAGATCGATGCCGGATATATGGCCGCAACGTTTCCTTCTACCAAACAGCGATTTTCCTCTTGCATCGCGGGGCGGACCATATATGTCCCCGGAATTGCTTATGATGATTGGCTTCTCGGCAAAATTGCGTCATGGCATGCCAAAGCGAGGCTTAATTGCGATGGACTCACCCAAGAGCGCGAGCAGCAGTTCTACCACATGAACCGCGCCGCCCTCGCCCTCGGCAGCGACCAGCGCAAGTTCTTGATTCAGCCACAACCCGGAGGCCTGGGCGCTGGCGGATGCGGTGATGGAGATGGCTGCGCTAAGGGACGCCGGTTAATGCTGCCAGCGTGGCCTGCGCCTCAGTGGAAGATGGTCTCGGGGCTCTCGGCGCTGAGGATGCGACCCAGCCAAGTGTCGAGTTGCTCAAGCTCCGCCTGTTCGATACGCTCGCGGTGCGTTTGCACGGCCTCGGGGCCGAATTTTTGATCGAGCTGACGCAGCAATGTCCTGGCCTCGCCCTGCTGCACTCCCTTCTCAATTCCCGCTCGCTCAACAGTCGTCACGTATGGCATTTGGTATTGCTCCTCGTAGGCGTAGAGTTCTTGGCGAAATTCTGCTTCCAGCTCTTCAGGCAGACGGATCATCCAATCGATCAGGCGGAAGAGTTCTTCAATCAGCGTGCGCTCATAGCCGCGCTCGTACATCAGGCGCATCAAGCGGAATTTCCAGCGTTTCAGGGTCTCGGCGTCATCGGTGACTTTGGCCTGAATTTGAGCCATCACCACCAGGGCAAAAACATTGTCGCTGGCTTCCAGCTCGGCCCAACGCTCGGGGGTGGTGTAGTCGAGCAGTTTGACCATTGGAAAGTCGAATTGCACCCGACAGTCCCACAGCGCCGTGCGGTAGCTGTTGGGGCGGAAACTGCGCTTGGTATCGGCCAGCACCGCCAGACTCGCGACCGGCACTTGGTAGGCATCGCGGATTTTGTAATTGTAGGTGAACATCCGTTCAGCAAAGTCGCTTTGCGGATCACCTTGCACTTCAACATGGGCTAGCACCCACACCGGCGTGTCATTGCGGCGGGTGAGGCCGACGAGCTTATCCGCATAGCGCCGGGTGGTCTTGGCCTCGCGCACAACCCTTAGATGGGCTTGGGCTGGAATTCCTTGTCGAGAAACTGCACGCCCTTTGACCAGTCGATCTCGGCATGGATGGCCGGGAACAGCAACTCCAGAAACTCCGGAAAGAACTGCTCCAGCGCTTCTTTCCAGGGGCTGTCGTAGTCGGGTTTGTCGCTGCTGTCGGTGGCTTGGGTGTCGGCTGTCATGGGGTGATTTTAGCCGATTTGGGGCGGGGCTGGGAGCGTTGGGGGCAGCCCGAAAGGAATTAAGTATACTAATGGGATGGTCCGCCCCGCTCCTACAAACCCGCTGAATCAAGCAAAATAGGCTATCGACAACCATCTAATCGTCAACCGAAGACAGCAGAGAAGAGCCATGAAAAAAGCGAAGAAAAAATCCGTAAAGACGTTTAGCAAAGAACCGGTCGTCACTATTGGTATTGATTTAGCCAAGAACAGCGTACATGTGTTTGGTGTCGACGCCGAGGGTGAAGTGGTGTTCAGCCGCAAGTTGGCACGAAAAGCGTTGAGTCAGTTCATCGCCCAGCAGCCGACCTGTCGCATCGCCATGGAAGCCTGTAGTGGTGCCCATCACTGGGCGCGCACCTTCCAGGGGTTTGGCCATGAGGTTGTGTTGATCGCCCCGCAGCATGTGAAGCCCTTTGTGAAGACGAACAAAAACGATGCCGTCGATGCCGAGGCGATTTGCGAAGCGGCGCCCTGCTCGAAAAGGGGCCCGCGTCAATTGTTCGTGCCCATCAAGAATGTTGAACAGCAAGATACCCAGGGTACCCACCGCATGCGCTCGATGGTCATTGATCAGCGCACGGCGCTGGTCAATCAGATCCGGGGGTTGTTGGCCGAATACGGTATTGTCATTGCTCAAGGGCGTGCTGAGCTTATGCGCCGCCTGCCGGACATCCTTGAAGACGCCGAGAATGGACTCAGTGAGCGGTTTCGCGCTGAATTGAATGTTCTCCTCGAGGAGTTGCGTCACATGGATACGCGGGTCAAGCATTATGATACTCAGATTCAGGCCGTTGCCAACACCAATGACTCGGCCCAGCTGTTGATGAGCATCCCTGGCATCGGTCCGCTGGTGGCCACCGCCTTGATCGCCACCTTGGGGGAGAATTGGGGGCTGTTCAATAATGGCCGCGCGCTGGCCGCCTGGCTGGGGCTGGTGCCGCGACAGCACTCCACCGGCGGGAAACCACGCTTGCTCGGCATCAGTAAGCGCGGTGATGTGTATATGCGCAAACTGCTGATCAACGGGGCGCGTGCCCCTGATCTGAACAATGGGCGCTGGGTTGAGAACAAAGACGACGCCCTCAGTCATTGGGCGCGCGGTCTCAAGCAGCGCCGTCATGCCAATGTCGCCGTGGTTGCGATGGCCAACAAGCTCGTGCGCATCGCCTGGGCGGTGATGACCACCGGAAAGGCCTTCGATGCAGCGCGCGGCGCGTTAGCGAAGCCCGCGGCCGTTACCGCGTAACGCCTATCGGCCACGAACCATTCTGATTAACCCGCCCTTATAGGGCATCAACCGAGTTCCACACCACGAGTTGCTAAGAGTGAAAGTCACTGTAATGGCATGAAAGGCACGACCGCCTCGCTGAAAACCTGACGGGGACAGCAGCCAGCTTAAGCTGAGACTGATATACTGATTGAGGACGGCGAGGTACGCGAATTCCATTAGGGCACGGGATCGACTTCGATGATGATCCTTCAACGATGCCGGATATATGGCCGCAACGTTTCCTTCTACCAAAAACAGCGATTTTCCTCTTGCATCGCGGGGCGGACCATATATGTCCCCGGAATTCCCCAACATGGAGGGGGTTTCCGCTATTCATTGCGCGCAAAGGTGCGGTAGCCGTGCTGTTTGATTAACTCATCGCGCTCGGCTTCCTTGATGTCCTCGCGCACCATCTCCGCCACCATCTCGGCAAAGGAGATTTTCGGCGTCCAGCCGAGCTGTTCGCGCGCCTTGCGCGGGTCGCCGAGCAGGGTCTCGACCTCGGTGGGGCGGAAGTAGCGCGGGTCGACCGCCACCCGGCAGACGCCTGCCTGGTCGAATCCCTGTTCTTCAACGCCCGTGCCGCGCCAGGTCAGGTGTATCCCCAGTTCGGCAGCGGCCAGATTGACAAAATCGCGCACGCTGTGCTGTTCGCCGCTGGCGATGACATAGTCCTCGGGCTGCTCTTGCTGGAGCATCAGCCATTGCATCTCGACATAGTCGCGCGCATGGCCCCAGTCGCGCTGGGCATCAAGATTGCCCAGATACAGGCTGTCTTGCAGGCCGAGCTTGATGCGCGCCAGGGCGCGGGTGATCTTGCGCGTCACAAAGGTCTCGCCGCGGCGCGGCCCCTCGTGGTTGAACAGGATGCCGTTGCAGGCGTAAGGTGATTTCAGGAAACAAAGCTACCAGCCCCGAGGGGCTGAATCAGAATATCGTACTTAGGCAGATCAGGATTGCGATCCAGCCGAGCTTCGACGGCTCGCATGGCTTTTTTTGTCAGAGAGATTCCTTTTTCATAGACGGTGGTGCACAGATTCACAATCGGTTGGATGCCTTTCCAGGTCATGGTGCGCGCCCAGGCGAGCATGGTCTCGGTATCGACGAGTAGGGCGCCGTTCCAGTGCAGTTCGAGAATGCCCCAGCACCGCTCAATGGGATTGTATTTGCTGTGATAGGGTGGAAAGTAAAGCAAGTGGATGGGTTTGTTGATTTGATCAGCCCATGCCACGATGCGATGAAGAAACTGAGAGCGTACGCCACTGCTTTCAGGCCCGTTATCGATCTTGATCTGAATCAGCGTGGTGGCCTGCCGTTCGGCAAGAGGGAGCCGCTCCCACCACGCCTGCAAGGCATCGACAATGAAGTCGCTGGTTTTTGCTGAACTTCCGAAGTGGATGGTGAGTTGCCCGGTGTCTTCATCAAGGATGCCGCAAGGGGGATGCTTTCCGTTATCGCCCATGTCGTGATCACAGGCGCGCTGGTTGCCGCGCGTTAACCCACCGCGCGAGAACGGCCCAAGTTTCACGGTCGCCTTGCAGTCAACGCTGATGCGTTTGGCGCCCAGCACTTGGTTGGCGGCGTCTTTCTTCTTGATGTTGATGAAGATATCGTTGGTCTGCGGAATCTTTTTTTTTGGCTTGGCTTTGACAACGCGACGCAAACGATACCCCAGTCGATTGAGGATTCTAGCCAGCGTGCCGCGTGCGGGCAGAGCCTCCTGCGGATAACCGAGTTCACGCAGCCGCTGGCGCGCTTGTGCCGCCGTCAGCCGGGTAAAGGCCACGGTGCTGGTGAAGCTTGGCTCCTGCTGGGCGTGCTCCTCGGCGAGTCGACGCAAATCCGCTGCCGCTTCGGGATAGTTCTCTTCCCAGCGCTTCCTTCCAGTCGTCAAGGGCTTGGCACTCAGACACACGACTCCAGTGCGCGCCTCGCCGAGACCCGTTTCCACCATCTCGCGCCCCCAGCCAAACAGCGACTCGGCTTTTCGCGCGCTGCCTGCGCAGTATTTCAGGGTCATCTCAGCGACAAAGGCACGACGCTCGCAACCGTGCATTTTCGAGGCCGCGAATCGGATGTCCGCAACATGTTCGCAGGTGGGCAACGAGTTTGATGGTAGCGCCATTTCTTAAAAACTCTCCAACAATCAGAAAGGCTTCCATTATTACCCATGTTCTGAGTCAGAAAAAGCCTTCAAGAGGCTAAATTATGGTAGCTTTATTAGTTGAAATCACCTAAAGGCCACGGTGCTGGTGAAGCTTGGCTCCTGCTGGGCGTGCTCCTCGGCGAGTCGACGCAAATCCGCTGCCGCTTCGGGATAGTTCTCTTCCCAGCGCTTCCTTCCAGTCGTCAAGGGCTTGGCACTCAGACACACGACTCCAGCGCGCGCCTCGCCGAGACCCGTTTCCACCATCTCGCGCCCCCAGCCAAACAGCGACTCGGCTTTTCGCGCGCTGCCTGCGCAGTATTTCAGGGTCATCTCAGCGACAAAGGCACGACGCTCGCAACCGTGCATTTTCGAGGCCGCGAATCGGATGTCCGCAACATGTTCGCAGGTGGGCAACGAGTTTGATGGTAGCGCCATTTCTTAAAAACTCTCCAACAATCAGAAAGGCTTCCATTATTACCCATGTTCTGAGTCAGAAAAAGCCTTCAAGAGGCTAAATTATGGTAGCTTTATTAGTTGAAATCACCTAAATGCCATAGGCTTCGCGGTAGTTGACCGTGATCCAGTAGGCGTAGAGCTTGGCCACCGCATAGGGTGAGCGCGGGTAGAAGGGAGTGCGCTCGGTTTGGGGAATTTCCTGCACCAGACCGTAGAGTTCGGAGGTCGAGGCTTGGTAGAATCGGGTCTTGCGTTCCAGCCCGAGGATGCGGATGGCTTCGATCAGGCGCAGGGCGCCGAGGGCGTCGGAGTTTGCGGTGTATTCGGGTTCTTCGAAGGATACCGCGACATGGCTCTGGGCGGCCAGATTGTAGAGTTCATCCGGCTGCACCTGCTGCATGATGCGGATGAGACTGGATGAATCGGTCAAATCGCCATGATGCAAAATCAACCACTATGGACTGGAAGTCCATAGTATGGATTGCGACTGAAAGTCGCAATTTCGGTTAGAAACCGACTGAAAGCCGAGACTGACTGAAGTCAGTTAAATCATGACTCAAAGTCATTCAACGGTAAAACCATCATCTTGATGGTTCGGATGATCTTCGTGATGTTTCAAATATTCTCGGATCATCTCGTCAGTTACATGACCCGAACTAAATGCCGCATACCCAATCGCCCAGAAATGCCTTCCCCAATAACGCTTACCAAGCTGCGGAAATTCTTCCTGTAATTTACGTGAACTACGGCCTTTAAACCATTTGACCAGATCACTTATTGAGTATTTTGGCGGATACGATATATACAGGTGAACATGATCCTTGCTCACTGCACCACTGATAATCTGAACGTCGTTTTGCGCACATACTTGCCGGATAATTTCACGCGTACGATACCCCACCTCTTTCGTCAACACCGCATAGCGATATTTCGTTACCCAAATCAGGTGAACTTTCAGGTCGTGAACTGTATGTGACGATTTTCTGTAAGACCTCATAAATGAGAGTTTACTAAAAGTCTTGCACTAAAGTGCATAGTTTTCACTAAACGGTTGGGACAATAAAGCGCCGCTGAGCCTCATGCGGATCCTGATACAGATGATCGATACGATCGGTGTTAAACAGCGAACTGCGGCGTTTGATGCCATGCATTCATAGCCCTTCTCCAGCAACAATTCCGCTAAATAAGAGCCATCCTGACCGGTCACGCCGGTAATGAGTGCAACTTTTGACATGGGCACAATCCTGGTTTTCTGTTGTGTGGTGGTTGTTCAGTGGTGTAAGGCGTCGAGTTCCGCGAGGGTCATCTCCCGGATCAAAGCGGCAAAGTCGGTCTCCGGCTCCCAGCCCAACACCGTGCGCGCCTTGGTGGCATCGCCAACCAAGTGGAGCGGCTCGGCGGGACGCATCAGGTGTGGATCGGTCTCCACATAGTCCTGCCAGTGCAGGCCGTGGGCATGGAAGGCCAGTTCCAGCACATCCTGCACCCGGTGCAGGCGCCCGGTGGCAAAGATGTAGTCATCCGGGGTGTCATGCTGCAAGGCCAGCCACATGCCCCGCACGGTATCGCGCGCGTGGCCCCAGTCGCGTTGAGCGCTGGTGTCACCCAGCTTGAGTGTGTGTTGTCGTCCGGCCTTAATCTCTGCGGCGGCGCGACAGATTTTGCGCGTCACAAAGCCCTCGCCGCGCCGGGGTGATTCATGGTTGTAGAGGATGCCGTTGACCGCAAACAGCCCGTGCGCCTCGCGATACACCTTGACTAACTGGGTGGCGAACGCCTTGGCGCAGCCATAGGGATTGACGGGGGCGAAAGGGGTGCTTTCGGTCTGCGGCGACTCCGTGGGGCGGCCAAAGAGTTCCGATGAGGTGGCATGGAAAAAGCGCGGCATTGCGGGCAGATCACGCAGGATTTCGAGCAGCCGCAGGGTGCCCATGGCAGTGAATTCGCAGGTGGTTTCCGGGATCTCGAAGCTCAGGCCCACGTGACTTTGTCCGGCCAGGTGGTTGACCTCCTGGGGCGCGACCTTGTGCAGCACCCGGCGTAAGGTGGTGGGGTCGTCGAGGTCGGCGTAGTGCAGGAACAGGCGGCGGTTATGGATGCTGGCATCATGGTAGAGATGCGCGAGCCGACTGCGCTCCAGGGAGCTGGTGCGGCGCACGGTGCCATGGACTTCATAGCCTTGCGCGAGCAGCAGCTCGGTGAGATAGGAGCCATCCTGGCCGGTGATGCCGGTAATGAGGGCGCTTGGCATAGTGAATAACCTATAGAAGTCGGCGCGAGCAAGCCAAGGTTGATGGCCTGGGCGAGATTAATTCATGCGAACGGGGCGGGCGGTATGGCAGCCTATGAGAAAAATATCAAATCGAACCCAGCCCCTTGGAATTAACTGGAACCCGGTTCCTTTGATTCCCCGGCTTTCCGTCGGTGGTTGTTAAATCTGATCGAAGCCTTCAGGCACGACATCGGGAACCGCTGATAAAGCTGCTCGAAACTTTTCTTCCGACGCGCGTTGAGATCGCTCCTGCAGATACGCTTCTGTCGTTAAGGCGGCAAGTTTTTCTGCCACCGCCGTCGCTATAAATTGCTCAATCGGGATTGAATCTTCTCCCGCCGCTTTTTGCAGCATTTGGTGAAGGGAATCTGGTAGACAAACAGAGACGAACGCCATCACAATATCCCCAAACGAACGAGAAAAGTACGCGGATTCATCACCTGGATCCCAAATGACTCTGCTTTCTTAAAATCACGCTCGTTCCACGTAATAATTTGCGATTGAGAAGAGACAGCGAGTTCAAGCACAAAATCATCATTAGCGTCCCGCAATGTAGGACGCCAAAGGTAGAAAATTTTATGGTAATGAGAGCTTGCGCATATAAAATCGATAATATCGTCGATTTGCGTATCGGATAAGGATAGATTTTCACGTTTGAGAACTGACTCATACTCCGCGACTAACGGAACTGAAACATGTGGAGTAAACAAGTTACTCCCAATGAGTCTCAACAGACGAAAAGAACTACCCTTAGAAGACTTCAGAGCAGCTAGAAGAACATTTGTATCAATAACAATATTTTGTGTTCCATTCATTTGAGGTCACACCTTATGGGGTTCAAAATTAAATCGAACCTGACCCCTTTGATTCCACTCCACATTCGACAGATTGCCCTGCTCCATCCGTGCCGCAGCAACGCTGACCTTAGCGGCGGCCAGCGGATCGAGTGTCGCAAACCACTCTGCATAAGGGCTGCGCCCATCGGGCAAGTGCAGTTGCTTGACATGGTAAGTCATCGAAGGAATGGTAACACATCCGTTTCCATTCGCCTCAACTGTACAAACACGAAAAACCCCGCCCCGAATGAACGGGAGCGGGGTTGGAAAGGGTGCGTGCGTCCTTGCCCTTGCGGTCTGGGGTGCCGGGCTTGGCAGGTGCTGCGCCCGGCGCAGAAAACGTGGTCTGTCCCCGTTTCCCCCCCGTTTCCCCCCTCGCGGTCAGGCCGCTGAGCGATGGGCGCCGTCGCGGCAGGTTGCGGGGCCTCGGGCTCGGCCTCCGCTTGCGGCTCAATCATCATCCGCACCTCCAACCAACCGGGGCGCGCTGCCGGCGCGGTGGATGTGGCGCTGGCGAGCCTGGGCAGCAGGAGTTGCGGATCAGTCCCCAGGCTGTCGAGGATCAGCTCGGGCTCGGTCGTGAGCGGCTGGGCATCGCCTTTCAGGGTCAGCGCGGCCAAGGCCTCGGGCGTCTCGGCGCTGTACAGCAACGCATCGGTCTCGGCCGCGCGCAGCCGCAGCGCGGCGATGTGCACCCGCACCGGGCGGTCAGCGGGGTCCAGGCGCAAGGGCTGCTGGCTGAGATCCAGCCCTTCGGGCAGCGCAAAGCGCAGCTCGACCCATTGGCCTGGCTTCAACCAGT
This sequence comes from Thiorhodovibrio winogradskyi, assembly GCF_036208045.1. NCBI lineage: Bacteria > Pseudomonadati > Pseudomonadota > Gammaproteobacteria > Chromatiales > Chromatiaceae > Thiorhodovibrio > Thiorhodovibrio winogradskyi. Next base: position 204,482 of record NZ_CP121472.1, read on the forward strand.
GTAAGGTCGAGGCAGCTTCGCGGTAGGTTGGCGGCTGCGGTTGCGGAAAGTACAGTTGGACCTTCACCGGCGCGCCGAGCACCCGCAGGTTCAGCCCACAGCGCCCGATGCCCTCCTCCGCCCGCCCGGCATACTCGGCCTCGGCGGCGGCCAGCGCGGGCTTGAGTGGCGCGAGGGCGACGCGCACCTGGGCCACCGACCAAGCCTCGGCCTTGGCCTGCTTGAGCACCGCGACCAGCTCCGCCACCAACGCATGGTCAGACGGGATCGCGCCTTCGCGGGGAAGCACCGCCGGCGGCGGTGGACCACTGTTGAGATGTCGACGCACCTCGGCGGCGTAGCTCGCCTCCAGCACCCGATCCCGCGGGTCGAGCCCGGCGATCAGCAGCAGGCCGGTGGTGTGGGCATTGAGTGCAAGCAGCGTCAGCTCGGGGCGGCAGTCGCGCAAAATTCGGTGAAGTTTCCAGATGTCACCGGTCCAGGCACCGCTGCGCCGATGGCGCTCGGCCTGGGTGGGATGGCAGGGGTAGATATCATCGATGGCGACCAGCGTATGCGGCGCGGCATGGCGCTCTACGTTGATCAGGTCGCGTAGGGCGAACTCGAACAGGTGCATGCCATCGATGAACACCAGATCCGGCGGTTGTTGCAGCACCGTCTTGGCCTGGTCGCGGAAGAAGGCGTCGCTGCTGCAGGTGAGGATCCGCGCTTGCTCACTCAGAGGGGCTTGCAGCAGGAGATCGGGACGTGGGTCGATGCCGCGTGCTCGGCCGGGCGCGCGCGCCAGGCTCAGGCCGGCATCGACGCCAATCTCCAGGTACTGCTCGGTGCCAAGCTGGGCATGCAGCCAGGCCAGCACATCGTGCTTGTGGCAGTCGCCCCAGGTGCGGTTTTCCTCAGGCGTACCGCCGAAGCCTTGGTGGTTGCAGGCCATGGCCTCGCCAAGGCGCTGATAGACGGACTCTGGGGTCTGTTCCTGCAATCGATCCGCCAGGTCCTGCCAACATTTCAAGATGCTGTCTTTGGTGTCGGGGCTGCCGAAGATACCGCCATCGAAGAGCGGAGCCAAACCACAGCACTGTACTACCCGCAGCATCTCTGGTTTGCGCTATACTGCACCAATAGTATGAATATCAGTGTTTTCTGAAGGTAACTCAGGAGATTGCGCCATGGGAACCGTCCGTAAGACCATCACATTGACGATGCAGCAAGACAGCTGGATAGCAGCCCAAATCAGCGCAGGAAACTACACCAATGACAGCGAGTACATCCGCGACCTGATCCGACGTGAGCAAGAGCGCAGCGCGGAGACCACAGCGATCCGATCTGCCCTGATCGAAGGAGAAACCAGCGGCGAACCCCGGCGTTTCGACGCTGCTACGTTCAAACAAAGGGTGCGAACATCGCATGGCTGAGTATCGCCTGACACCTGCGGCCGAGGGTGACCTAGAATCGATCTGGAATTACACGGCTGGGCAATGGGGTATCGAGCAGGCGGATCGTTACATCGACTTTCTTACGGAGGCGTTTGCAGAATTAGCGGACACTCCAAAGATCGCTCCAAGCTGTGAGCACATCCGACCAGGCTATCGCCGATTGGCTGTTGAGCGCCACATCATTTACTTTCGTGTGACCGACTACGGCATTGCCGTTATTCGAGTATTGCACGACCGAATGGATGCATCACGACACCTTTAGCTCAATGGATTTGCGCTGTCTCGCCCGTCGCTCTAAAAGCTGCGGCGCCCTACGAGTTAAGTAAACTGTCCCTGGAATTCCCCGAATTCCCCTGGAATTCCCTGGAATTCCTGAGCCGATCCTCGGCATCAAGCCCCTTGAGCCGGTCCTCGGGATCGTAGCGATTGAGCACCACGTCGGCATCAAGCCCCTTGAGCCGGTCCTCGGCATCAAGCCCCTTGAGCCGATCCTCAGGATCGAAGCGCTTGAGAATCGATTCGGGGTCGCTGCGGATGGCCTCGTCAATGGCCATCTCGTGGGTGTCGCGGATGAATTCTTCCATCGTGTAGGCCATGATCGGTGCCTCGTGTCGGTAGAGGAGGTAGAGGTGTTCCAATAAATCCCAGTGCCCGCGTCGCCTGGGGTCGCGATGGCGCGCGCGGTAGTGCTCTAGACCACAACGCATCCGATCCTGTTCGCTGGCGAACAGTTCCCAGGGGGCGTTACGCGGGTGTTTGGCAATGGCGTTGAGCACGATCACCCGCACCACATGCGCGCCCCAGGGGAGATCATAGACGCCGTCCCAGGCGGTGGTTTGCAGCCCATGGCGCCGCGCGAGTCCCTCGGGTGAGCGGGTGGCAACAGCATAGAGGCCGAAGACATCGGGCGGCTGGAGTTTCCCCTCGCCATCGATCTTGTGCTTGCGATAGTTAACGTAGTGGCCGATGAGTTCGTCCAGCACCCAGGGGGTGAGGGCTTCGTGATGGGATTTGTAGGTCAGCAGGTTGTGGGCACGCAAGCGCTCCAGTCCGTCGGGCAGTTCGGGTGTCGGCTGGCGCGGATCAGGCGGCCCGGTCGAATCGATGATGGCCACATCCAGCAGTTGGCTTTTCAGGGCCAGTTCCACTTCGAGTTCCACCGTCCAGGGCGCCCCGGCAAACACATCCATCAGCGCAATGCCGAAGGCGCGGTGCCATTGACGCAGCGGGGCTTTGGCGGGGGTGTCGGGACGATCGCCTGTCATGGTGGGAAGTCTAGCCGATGCGCGCCTGGAGGTGGGAGGGGCTTCGCCGGCGCCTTCGCGATTTGGAGCGCATTGAAGGCTTGACTGAGGAAAATCATTCGCGGCCCCTTTGGATGCCTTTCTCAGGCCAGGACAGATGACTTTCCCTCAGTGGTCCCGCCGCAGTTTGGCCAGCCAGGCTTCGATGGTGGCTGGATCAAGCCCCTTGAGCCGGTCCTCGGGATCGTAGCGATTGAGCACCACGTCGGCATCAAGTCCCTTGAGCCGGTCCTCGGGATCGAAGCGCTTGAGAATCGATTCGGGGTCGCTGCGGATGGCCTCGTCAATGGCCATCTCGTGGGTGTCGCGGATGAATTCTTCCATCGTGTAGGCCATGATCGGTGCCTCGTGTCGGTAGAGGAGGTAGAGGTGTTCCAATAAATCCCAGTGCCCGCGTCGCCTGGGGTCGCGATGGCGCGCGCGGTAGTGCTCTAGACCACAACGCATCCGATCCTGTTCGCTGGCGAACAGTTCCCAGGGGGCGTTACGCGGGTGTTTGGCAATGGCGTTGAGCACGATCACCCGCACCACATGCGCGCCCCAGGGGAGATCATAGACGCCGTCCCAGGCGGTGGTTTGCAGCCCATGGCGCCGCGCGAGTCCCTCGGGTGAGCGGGTGGCAACAGCATAGAGGCCGAAGACATCGGGCGGCTGGAGTTTCCCCTCGCCATCGATCTTGTGCTTGCGATAGTTAACGTAGTGGCCGATGAGTTCGTCCAGCACCCAGGGGGTGAGGGCTTCGTGATGGGATTTGTAGGTCAGCAGGTTGTGGGCACGCAAGCGCTCCAGTCCGTCGGGCAGTTCGGGTGTCGGCTGGCGCTGATCAGGCGGCCCGGTCGAATCGATGATGGCCACATCCAGCAGTTGGCTTTTCAGGGCCAGTTCCACTTCGAGTTCCACCGTCCAGGGCGCCCCGGCAAACACATCCATCAGCGCAATGCCGAAGGCGCGGTGCCATTGACGCAGCGGGGCTTTGGCGGGGGTGTCGGGACGATCGCCTGTCATGGTGGGAAGTCTAGCCGATGCGCGCCTGGAGGTGGGAGGGGCTTCGCCGGCGCCTTCGCGATTGGGAGCGCATTGAAGGCTTGACTGAGGAAAATAAATCGAGCCTAGCCCCTTTTATTCACCATCGTCCTGCATTTCTCTACGCAGGAAACCCTCAACAACAGTAATACACATTTCTTTAGTCAGGTACGGACGTTTTGCGATCACCTTTTTCTCAAAGTAATCTGTGAAACGATATTTCATTCTTCAAGTCACTCGCAGAAATAAATCAGACCTGTCCCCTTTAATTACCCCTTTAATTCTATCCCGCAAACCAAACTCCGTCGCGGGCACCAGAATCAGATGCACATGATTGGGCATGAAGCAGTAGGCTAGGTAGTTCAATTTCCCCTAAAAACGCCTTCAGCGGTCCATGCAGAATCTATGCTTAGCATCCAAACCCGATGTCAGGCTTGAACGAAGGGACTCAAGTAGCGACAATCCTTTGGTCTGTGAGCAAAATACCACGGCGATCTCGCTGGGTACCCGACCTGAGAGTTTCCCGCATGAAGGACTTCAAAAGCTCCGCCGCGCGCCTGGCGCGGTTCTTTCAAGACTCGCGTGACAAATGGAAAGCCAGGGCCGCCGAGGTGCAGAAACGCTGGCGCGCGGCGCAGGTGCGCATTCGCGACTTGGAGAACAGTCGCGCCTACTGGAAAGCGCGTGCCTTGGCCGCCGAACAGGAACAAGCCACGCGCGTCTGCACAGACAAGCCGCGCGAGGGCGAAGACACCCCCAGCGCGCCCCTGCTCGCCACACCGGTGGCCAACCACCACTACTCCCTGGAAGTCATGGAACTGTGCTTGCAGATGTATCTGCACACCAGTATCGGTTGTCGCGGGGTCAGCTGGGTGATGCAGCTGTTTGGAAACCACCTGCCCGTGGGCGTGCCGGCCTACACCACCGTACTGAACTGGGTCTACCGCCTGGGTCTGGCGGTGCTGCAACATCCGTTGCCGCGCCGTGATGATTGGATTTTCATCCTCGATAACACCATCGCCCTGGGGGAATTGAAATGCCTGGTGGTCTTGGGCATCCCCGCCAGTCGCTTGGCCGAGACCGGCTATTCGCCCAGCCATCGCGACATGACGGTGCTGGCGGTAGAGATCACCGCCAACAGCACGGGTGTGTGGGTAGAGGCGGTGTTGCGACACGTGGCCGCGCGCACTGGCGAGCCGGTGCAGATTGTCTCCGACCATGGCAGCGACTTGCGCAAGGGCATCGCGCTGTATCGCCAGCAGGCGCCCAGCTGCGTGGAGACCTATGACATCTCCCATGCCATCGCCACCGCACTGAAAGCCCACTGGCGCGAGGACAGCACCTGGCAGGCATTCCTGAAACAGGCCAGCGCCACCTTGAGCCGCTTCCAACAGACCGACCTGGCGTTTCTGCTGCCGCCCAGCCTGCGCACCAAGGCGCGCTACATGGCCATTGAGGCCCATATCGACTGGGTTCTGCGGGTGCTCGCCTACTATGACCGAGGGGACTTCAGCGCCATTGGGCGCCCCACTGTCTTTAGCGCCATGGCCTGGAAGTCGCTGCGCAAGGGTTGGACCAACAGCGCTGTGGCGCCCTTGCGGGCACTGATCGGCACGCCTTATCCCAGCCGCGCGGCCTTGTGCGAGGCACTGCGTGAGCAGGTGGCCAGTGCCGACGTCACCGCGCTGGAGGAGCATCTCGATGACGCCTTCTGGCGTTTGGCCGACCGGGGCTATGGGCGCTTTCTCGAAGCCTTTGAATGGGTGCTGGCCTATCGCGACAGTGTGCCAGAATGGACGCAGACCAGCGCGGTGTCCAAAACCATTCAGACGGTCGTGAAAACCAAAGGCCTCGCGCGCACCACAGCCGATGCGGTGAAGGCCGCGCTGGCCGAACTGGGACCGCTGTCGCCGCCGGTGGAGGCGTTTCAAACCCAGATGCTGACACACCTCCAAGGCGAAGCGGCCAAGCTGCCCGAGGGGGCGACCTGGTTGGGATCTTCCGACATCATCGAATCGGTTTTTGGGCATTACAAAGCCTTCACCGCTCGCGGGCCACTGAAAGAGATCGGTAAACTGGTGCTCACGATTCCGGCGTTCCTGAGCGATTTGACCGCGCCAGTGATTCGCAACGCGATGGAGTCAGTGCGCACCATTGATGTGGAACACTGGGTCGAGACGCATCTGGGTGATTCGATGCTCAAGCGCCGGCGACAGGCCCTGATACCGACATAAAAACTGCATGAGCGGTTTGGGGCTGATTCTTGGGAGACTGAACTACCTAGCGCGAGCGATCCGCTGCTCTCCCCGCATGCGCTGTATCTGGATCTGGGCGACTCGCCCGAGGCCAGACAAGCAGCCTATCGGGAGCTGTTTCGAATTCCGGGGACATATATGGTCCGCCCCGCGATGCAAGAGGAAAATCGCTGTTTTTGGTAGAAGGAAACGTTGCGGCCATATATCCGGCATCGTTGAAGGATCATCATCGAAGTCGATCCCGTGCCCTAATGGAATTCGCGTACCTCGCCGTCCTCAATCAGTATATCAGTCTCAACTTAAGCTGGCTGCTGTCCCCGTCAGGTTTTCAGCGAGGCGGTCGTGCCTTTCATGCCATTACAGTGACTTTCACTCTTAGCAACTCGTGGTGTGGAACTCGGTTGATGCCCTATAAGGGCGGGTTAATCAGAATGGTTCGTGGCCGATAGGCGTTACGCGGTAACGGCCGCGGGCTTCGCTAACGCGCCGCGCGCTGCATCGAAGGCCTTTCCGGTGGTCATCACCGCCCAGGCGATGCGCACGAGCTTGTTGGCCATCGCAACCACGGCGACATTGGCATGACGGCGCTGCTTGAGACCGCGCGCCCAATGACTGAGGGCGTCGTCTTTGTTCTCAACCCAGCGCCCATTGTTCAGATCAGGGGCACGCGCCCCGTTGATCAGCAGTTTGCGCATATACACATCACCGCGCTTACTGATGCCGAGCAAGCGTGGTTTCCCGCCGGTGGAGTGCTGTCGCGGCACCAGCCCCAGCCAGGCGGCCAGCGCGCGGCCATTATTGAACAGCCCCCAATTCTCCCCCAAGGTGGCGATCAAGGCGGTGGCCACCAGCGGACCGATGCCAGGGATGCTCATCAACAGCTGGGCCGAGTCATTGGTGTTGGCAACGGCCTGAATCTGAGTATCATAATGCTTGACCCGCGTATCCATGTGACGCAACTCCTCGAGGAGAACATTCAATTCAGCGCGAAACCGCTCACTGAGTCCATTCTCGGCGTCTTCAAGGATTTCCGGCAGGCGGCGCATAAGCTCAGCACGCCCTTGAGCAATGACAATACCGTATTCGGCCAACAACCCCCGGATCTGATTGACCAGCGCCGTGCGCTGATCAATGACCATCGAGCGCATGCGGTGGGTACCCTGGGTATCTTGCTGTTCAACATTCTTGATGGGCACGAACAATTGACGCGGGCCCCTTTTCGAGCAGGGCGCCGCTTCGCAAATCGCCTCGGCATCGACGGCATCGTTTTTGTTCGTCTTCACAAAGGGCTTCACATGCTGCGGGGCGATCAACACAACCTCATGGCCAAACCCCTGGAAGGTGCGCGCCCAGTGATGGGCACCACTACAGGCTTCCATGGCGATGCGACAGGTCGGCTGCTGGGCGATGAACTGACTCAACGCTTTTCGTGCCAACTTGCGGCTGAACACCACTTCACCCTCGGCGTCGACACCAAACACATGTACGCTGTTCTTGGCTAAATCAATACCAATAGTGACGACCGGTTCTTTGCTAAACGTCTTTACGGATTTTTTCTTCGCTTTTTTCATGGCTCTTCTCTGCTGTCTTCGGTTGACGATTAGATGGTTGTCGATAGCCTATTTTGCTTGATTCAGCGGGTTTGTAGGAGCGGGGCGGACCATCCCATTAGTATACTTAATTCCTTTCGGGCTGCCCCCAACGCTCCCAGCCCCGCCCCAAATCGGCTAAAATCACCCCATGACAGCCGACACCCAAGCCACCGACAGCAGCGACAAACCCGACTACGACAGCCCCTGGAAAGAAGCGCTGGAGCAGTTCTTTCCGGAGTTTCTGGAGTTGCTGTTCCCGGCCATCCATGCCGAGATCGACTGGTCAAAGGGCGTGCAGTTTCTCGACAAGGAATTCCAGCCCAAGCCCATCTAAGGGTTGTGCGCGAGGCCAAGACCACCCGGCGCTATGCGGATAAGCTCGTCGGCCTCACCCGCCGCAATGACACGCCGGTGTGGGTGCTAGCCCATGTTGAAGTGCAAGGTGATCCGCAAAGCGACTTTGCTGAACGGATGTTCACCTACAATTACAAAATCCGCGATGCCTACCAAGTGCCGGTCGCGAGTCTGGCGGTGCTGGCCGATACCAAGCGCAGTTTCCGCCCCAACAGCTACCGCACGGCGCTGTGGGACTGTCGGGTGCAATTCGACTTTCCAATGGTCAAACTGCTCGACTACACCACCCCCGAGCGTTGGGCCGAGCTGGAAGCCAGCGACAATGTTTTTGCCCTGGTGGTGATGGCTCAAATCCGGGCCAAGGTCACCAACGATGCCGAGACACTGAAACGCTGGAAATTCCGCTTGATGCGCCTGATGTATGAGCGCGGCTATGAGCGCACGCTGATTGAAGAACTCTTCCGCCTGATCGATTGGATGATCCGCCTACCCGAAGAGCTAGAAGCGGAGTTTCGCCAAGAACTTTATGCCTACGAGGAGCAATTCCAAATGCCATACGTGACGACTGTTGAGCGAGCGGGGATTGAGAAGGGGAAGACGCTGGGCATGCAGCAGGGCGAGGCCACCATCTTGATGCGCCAGTTCGCGCGGAAATTCGGCACGGATTCGGCCGAGACCTACCGCCCGCGCATTGAATCCGCCGAGCCCGAGCAGCTCGAAGCCTGGTCCGAGCGCATCCTCAGCGCCGACAGCCCCGAGACCATCTTTCACTGAGGTGCAGGCCACGCTAGCAACATCAACCAACGTCCCTTAGCGAATTAAAGAAACGATGTAGGACATCCAAGTCTAAGTCTCGACACGAACCACGAGCAACGAGGAGACCCAACATGACGACGCAAACCGAAAAAACGCCCAAGACCACCCTCTACCTGGCCCTCGAACTGAGCAACAAAACCTGGAAACTTGGCTTCAGCAACATCGTGCCGTACTGAAACAGATTGATGGCTGGTGGATTGGTCGGCTGGTGGATTTGCCGGGTGTTAATGCGCAGGAGCGAAACCGCGAAGACCGTCTGGAGTCGCTGCGCATTGGCGCGGAGGATATGCTCTCGTTGCCAGTCGATGCCGACGCTGAGGCGATCTTGACTTATGTTGATGTGCCAGAGCGCTGTGCGGCCTGATCTTGTCGTGACATAGAAAGAATAAGCGGGTGGTGAAATCGCCCCTTGCTACAACGGTGGGTACAATTAAAGGGGCCAGGTTCAATTTTTTTTCTGCTATACTTATGGCATGCCACGACGTTCCCGCCTGCACATCGCCGACTACCCGCATCACATCGTCCAGCGCGGTCATAACCGTGCGGCCTGCTTTTTTGCCGAGGAAGACGATCAGACCTATCGGCACTGGCTTGGCGAGGCGCTGGCGAACACCGGCGCGGCTTTGCATGCCTATGTGCTGATGACCAATCATGTCCATCTGCTGGTCACGCCCAAGGCGGCTGAGGATATTCCCCGGCTGGTCATGGCCATCGGTCGGCACTACGTTCAGGCCATCAACAAAACCTACCGCCGCACCGGAACCCTGTGGGACAGTCGCTACAAGTCCTCGCTGATCCAAACCGACACCTATCTGCTGCGCTGCCAACGCTACATTGAGCTAAACCCGGTGCGCGCGGACATGGTGCGCGATCCAGGGGAGTATCCTTGGAGTAGCTATCGGGCCAACGGCCTGGGCGCGAGCGATCCGCTGCTCTCGCCGCATTCTCTGTGTCTGGAGCTGGGCGACGCGCCCGAGGCCAGACAAGCGGCCTATCGAGAACTGTTTCGCACCGGGCTGGATGATGCCGCGCTCGCGGAGTTGCGCCTGGCGATTCAGCAGTCCCAGCCCATCGGCAGCGAGCGTTTCTTGCGGCAGATCGAGCAGATGACCGGCCAGCGGCGCGATGCGCGCCCACGCGGGCGACCGCGTCTGGAGCCGGATGGGCCGGTGGTGTTGCCGGGGCAGATGGAGTTGGGACTTTGAGTGCTGAAAGTTACTTGATATCTTTATCAATCGAATCAGTAGGGCAAACGCACTTTGAAACCGCTGGTCTATATCGAAACATCAGTGATTTCTTATCTGACGGCACGACCCAGCCGGAATATACTCACGGCGGCGCGACAGGTTTGGACGCGTGACTGGTGGGATCAAGCCGATCAATACTGGAGAAGAGCGATTTCCGAGTTGGTGATCGATGAAGCCTCGAAAGGCAACTCTGAGGCTGCGCAGCAAAGACTTGATGCCGTGAGGATAATTGACATTCTCAGGATCAATCCCGAGTGCCAAAAATTGGCTCAACAGATCATTGAGGCCGGCGCAATTCCCGCATCACAACCAGAAGATGCGTTGCATGTGGCGTTGGCCACCTACCATGGCGCCTGTTATCTGTTGAGCTGGAATTTTGCCCATCTTGTCGGACCAGAACAAAAACACAGGTTAATCCATACCATCAAATCACTTGGCCAGACACCCGCATTGCTGACAACGCCCGAAGAACTTCTTGAGGACACATAATGAAACAGCTAACATCAACTCAACCTAGAGTCGCACCTGATCCTATTCTCGCTGAACTGTGGGAGGTCAAGCGTCAGTTGAATGAATCTGCCCACTATCGTATCGATGAACGAGCGCGGATGGCACATGAGGCCGCGAAGCAGGTGGAAGCACACTGGCAGAAACAAGATACATTGCCCCGTTTCGAATGATGTCAAGCGCCGAAAGACTGGAAAGTTGTTTGGGCAAAAAGGGCCAGGGTAAAATGAAAACGGCCTGGGTCGGTTAAATTTTTCAAGATCTGGCCATGTATACTCGTATTTTGCAATCCATCCAAAATCTCGGCTTCGGGCTGGAAACAACCGGCAAAGCAACGATTCACATCCCCATGGCCTATGGCACCATCGCCATGGCCGCCGCCCTTCATGGCGATGAACAAACAGCGCGAGCGGCGGCGGATTGGCTGTGTTCCAACTCAACCTCAACCCACAAAACCGGCTGGAGACTCAACTGGGCGTGGGTTGCCTTTGCCAATGGGGTCATCAACCCGGCCGATACCCTTTATGGCGTGACCATTGCCATCGCCGTCGATGGTTTGTACCGAACCTACCAACTCACCGGCGATCAGCGCTACCTCGACACCGTAGTCAAGGCACTGCATGACTATGCCGAACAGCACAGTCAGCAAGCTGACGACGCGATCTATTTTCACTACAGTGACCAAGCCGCCGATCACGGCTATCGCGTCGCTAACATCACCGCCATGCTCATGGCCCAATATGCTACCCTCGGCGCCGCGACGCATCACTCAGAATGGATTGCGCTTGCCGACCACGCTTATCGGGGATTGATGGCCGATGCGCTGCACACTGAGGCGGCTGTGTCTTGGCACTATCTTGGCAACGCGCCAAAACCCCGTGACAATGATCCCGGCGTTAGAACCTTTGCAACCTTTTATGCTGATGTTGTTGTTGGGCATCTTGGCGAGGGTGATTTTTCTCGTATTCAAAGACTCGCACATTACCTGGACGATTTGATTTCGAGACTATCGAAAGAAAAGAATAAGCAGCGTCAAAGAAGAATGCGAATGGCCGCAGCACGAATGCGCGATAAAATCAAACACTTGATTGATGAATTGCATCACAAAGTGGCGCATTTCTTGGTTAAGAATTTTGATTGTATTTTGCTGCCGACTTTTGAGACTTCGCAAATGGCGGCAAAAGCAAAGCGCAAAATTCGCAGTAAAACGGTGCGTAATCTTTTGACATTTGCGCATTATCGTTTCAAGCAGTTTTTGAAACATAAAGCGCAAGAATACGGAAAAATCGTGCTGGATGTTTGCGAAGCCTATACCAGTAAGACACATCCCGAAACGGGAGTGCTTCACAAGATCGACAGCGCAAAGCGCATTCGACTGACCAATGGGCAATGAATCAATCGTGATGAAGTCGGCGCGCGGAACATTTTGCTCCGCGCCTTGGTAGATACACCCGACAATTTTGTTATCGCAGTTGCCAATCGCGCATTTTGAGCTTTTGGTAAGAAAAAAGTATCGGAATGTAGGTTTTCATTCTTACAATTGAAGCGGAATATACTATTCATATATCCCTTGGCTGGAATTAGAGTGGGATATCCGAATTGTATATACATTAAGAGGCGCAAGCGGTGGAACGAGTAAGCATTTTCAAAAGCAATAAAGGTCAGGCGTTACGACTCCCAAAGCCCGTAGCTTACCCTGAGACGGTTAAGCAGGTGGACATTGTTATCCAGGGCCGCGCCAGGATCATTATTCCGGCTGGCGAGTCATGGGATACCTGGTTCGATGACGACGGCGTTTCCGAGGATTTCATGGCAAGTCGTGAGCAGCCGGGCCACCAAGAGCGTGAGTCTCTTTGATGCTGAAGTACATGCTCGATACGAATATCGCTATTTATACCATCAAAAATCGCCCACAGCAGGTTCGAGAGGCCTTTAAGGCGCATGACGGTCAAATGTGTATTTCGGCCGTCTCCCTGATGGATCTGATATACGGTGCGGAGGCTTCTGCGGCTGTTGATCGAAACTTACGCGACATAGAGGGGTTTGCCACTCGCCTTGAAGTCTTGCCCTATGACAACAGCGCGGCTGTGCATACAGGGCAGCTTCGGGCTGAGCTTAGGAAAATGGGCCGACCTATTGGGCCATACGATGAAATGATAGCTGGCCACGCCCGCTCAAAGGGTTTGGTTGTTGTTACGAACAACACAAAGCAGTTTGAAAACGTGCCCGGCATACGCTTGGTAAACTGGGTAAATTAATTAATCAAAGGGTCCAGGCTCGGTTCAGTTTTCAAGGTAATGCCGTGTATTCCCATATATTGCGGAATCAAAGGGGTCAGGCACGAATTAAATTCACAAGTCAACTCTGAATAATTCTCCTCATAGGATGTTGCCAATGCCACCTGTCGTCGAATCACTCGCCATCCCCGCCGTCAAGCTGATCCACCCGCAAAAACACGGCGACGCACGCGGTTTTTTCTCCGAGACCTACAGCCAAGGCGACCTCGCCACCGCCGGCATCGACATCCACTTCGTGCAAGACAACCATGCCTTCTCCGTCGAACGCGGCACCCTGCGCGGCCTGCACTTCCAGACCCCGCCCTTCGCCCAACACAAACTGATCCGCGTCATCCGTGGCGCCATCCTGGATGTTGCCGTCGACCTGCGCACCTGCTCGCCGACCTACGGCCAGCACGTCTCAGCCATGATCTCCGCCGAGGCCTGGAACCAACTCCTCGTCCCCATCGGCTTCGCCCATGGCCTGATGACCCTCGAACCCAACACCGAAGTGCTCTACAAGGTCTCGAGCAGCTACTCCCCCGAACACGACAAAGGCCTGCTGTGGAACGACCCCGCCCTGGCCATCGACTGGCCACTTGTTCCCGATGCCGCCATCCTCTCCGATAAAGATCGGCGCCAACCGACCCTGGCCGAACTCCCGGCCTATTTTGAATAGACGCGACCAGGGTGAATGCCTCGGAACCCACCCTCGCCGCGCCCATGGCCAAGAACGGCTATGGCCGCTATTTGCTTGACCTGCTGACGGATGCACCACCCATCACCGCGCATGCCACCGACTCCGTCTGACCCCAACACCCCCCAAGCCGCCCTGTGGCTCTGGCGCGCCGCCCTGGCCATTGACGCCGGCGACCTCCCGCGCGCGCGGGCCATGACCCGTCATGCGCTGCGCGGCGGCTATGATCGGGCGCGCATGGCGCGCACGCTGATCGGCGAGCTGAGCCACGCGCCCGCCGTCCGCTCCCCGACCCATCGGCACCGCCACCCCTCCACCCACGACTTCCGCCTGGGGCTAGAATTCGGCTTCCCGCCCGGGCAGGCGCCCGCCACCCCAGCCTGACCCGCGAAGCCGAGCACCACCACCAGGCCGGGCGCTATCGCGAGGCGGCGCAGTGCTGGCAGGATGTCGCGGATTTGTTGCAGGAAGACACCCCGGATCACATCTACTAGCGCCTCGGCGAAGCCATGGCCGGCAACCTCGAGGGCTGGAAAATCAAAGAAACTATGTAGGCCATCCAAGTCTAAGCCTCGACATTAACCCCGAGCCACGAGGAGACCGAACATGACCACTGCCGCTGTCCAAACGCCGAAGACCACCCTCTATCTGGCCCTCGAGCTGAGCAACAAGACCTGGAAGCTTGGCTTCAGCAACGGCGAGAAGATCCGGATCAAGACCATCGAAGCGCGGGATCTTCCCGCGTTGCGCGAGCAGATCGAGATCGCCCAGGGGAAGCTTGGACTCAGCGCGGATTGTGTCATTGAAAGCGTTTACGAAGCCGGGCGGGATGGCTTCTGGATTCATCGCATCTTGGAATCCTGGGGGATTCACAGCCGTGTGGTCGACTCGGCCAGCATCCAGGTCAACCGCAAGAAGCGGCGCGTGAAGACCGACCGGGTCGACGTCGAAGCCCTGCTGGTGCAGCTCATGCGTTATCTTGGCGGAGAGAAAAAAGCCCTCGCGGTGGTGAACGTCCCCAGTGCCGAGGCCGAGGATCGGATGCGAGTTGATCGCGAGCGCGAGCGGCTGATCCACGAACGTGGCGCCCACAGCTCACGGATGAAATCCCTGTTCGTCGCCCAAGGACTGGTCATCGAGCGCCTCAACGACTCGCTGATCGAAAACCTCGATCACCTATGCACCGCCACCGGCGAGCCCCTCGGCGCCGACCTCAAAGAAGAGATCCGCCGCGAATATCAGCGCTATTGCTTGGCTGATGAGCAAATCCGCGCCATCGAGCAAGAACAAAAGCGCCGCGTCGAGCAAGCCACCGACGCGGCCTATGAGCAAATCGCGCGCATGCTCGAGCTCAAAGGCATCGGCTGGGTTTCGAGCTGGGTCTTGGTCATGGAATTCTTCAGCTGGCGCGGCTTTCGCAACCGCCAGCAGCTGGCCGCCTGTGCCGGGCTGACCCCCACGCCCTATGCCAGTGGTGATGACCAGCGCGACCAAGGCATCAGCAAGGCTGGCAACCGACGCATCCGTGCCCTCATGGTCGAGCTGTCCTGGCTATGGCTGCGCTACCAGCCCGACAGCGCCCTGAGTCGCTGGTACCGCGAGCGCTTTGCCAAGGGCGGCAAACGCATGCGGCGCATCGGCATCGTCGCCCTGGCGCGCAAGCTGCTCATCGCCCTGTGGCGCTATCTCGAACAGGGCGAGATCCCGGACGGCGCGGTGCTCAAAGCCGGCTAAGGCCCGCCGCCCGCGGAAGACATCCAGTCACCCCCAAACGGCCGAGCACAGCGCCAACGCCCGAGGAGAGAGCAACGCGACGGATCACGGTCAAGGTTGTCGAAAGCGCCCGACAGGCCCCTGGGCTGACCCCTGGTCATGCCGTTTTAAAAGAAGGGGCGCTTTCCTTTTCAATCGGTTTCAGCGGCGAACATCGCATGCAATTTCAGGTGACCGGGCTTCCCGGCACGGATAGAAGGTGGAGCGGATTCGCACAGAATCTGTCGGCTTTCAAACCGAGACAACCCATGGCTGTCATAACGCTCGCAATGCTCATGACACCGAGCAAAACGCGCTGACCAAACGGCCGCCATCGCCAAGGAGAACGAATAAGCTAGTGACGATTCAAAGTGAGTGATCAGGCTATTTGAAAGCGTTTGAACAGCGCCCGACGGCCTTGCCATGCACGAGCGTTTCGATAAACCACGCCCGCCCCTTCGGGGAGAGAGAAGCGCGGCATGGCGGCTGGTCTGCGCAATCATGCAATGCGATAATGAATGTAACATTCTGATTTGCGATGTTGGCGCTGAACAAAATAATCTCTCGAAAAAAGGGCTTGACAAAAACGCCTCATAGAAGGGGCCAGTGCGGCCTGGCAAGGCCGCGTGTTCTAGCGGGTTAGAGTCCCGCCTGGGTCATCGTGAGCCGCGAGCCCAGTATCAAGTCTTGCGGCGCGAAGGGTAACTGACGCGACGATGCGTAGGCGTGAAAACAGGCGAGGTGCAAAGGTAACGGGTGAAGCCGACCCTGAAGGTGTAGAGCCCCGAAAATTACGTTGGAGAGTGCCGACGGGTTTGGCCCCCCGGCAGGCAACAATGCATGTCGCGTCACTGGTCAGTGGCATGGATACTCCCCGGGGTCCGAGGCCGTGTCGAGCCTTATATTGAGAGCACGTGGTAACCAGGGAGATCCGTGCATCGGTCCGCTGGAGGCGGGCACCGGCGAACAAGTGTAAAAAGCGAGGACGCCGGCGGTGGTGCACGGAAGTCGGAGCCACTCGTAAGAGCGATGACGCCCGGTAATGCGGGTCGAGCATAAGGGGTGGCGGTCTGAGATAACGTGACAGTGACACACGTCCCTACGCTGAGAGGACTAAGAGCGTGACAACCAAACTGAAACGTTTCACACTGAAGGCGCGCGAGGAACTGCGCACGCGGTTCACCTCCCTGATGGGGTTGTTGTTTGATCCCGAGGGGTTGCTTGATGAGCTTCGGACGCCAAGACGGACGCCCCGATTGGGCACAGGGCGCCCGGAGTTGATGGGGTAAGAAAGGAGGACTATGCCAAGGGCCTATTGGCTCGCTTGGAGGACTTGTCGGCACGGATACGCCGACTGGGCTATCGGCCGCAACCGGTGCGGCGAACCTACATCCCGAAAGGGGACGGACGCATGCGTCCGCTGGGTGTTCCGAGTTTTGAGGACCGTCTGGTGCAGGATCGCCTCAGCCAAATCTTGCAGGCCATCTGGGAGCCGGAGTTTCTGGACTGCTCCTATGGCTTTCGCCCTGGGCGCAGTGCGCATGATGCGCTACGTCGGGTCGCGGAGGTCATCACCAACGAACGGACGTTGCGGGGTGGTTGAAGCTGACATCAAAGGCTTCTTCGACCACGTCTCCCATGCCCACCTGCTGCGCTTTCTAGAACATCGCATCGGCGATCCGAACCTTCCACGGATCATCGAGCGGTTTCTGAAAGCCGGCATCATGGAAGATGGCGTATTTGCAGCCAGCGTCGAAGGGACGCCGCAAGGCGGATTGGTCTCGCCCGTACTGAGTAATATCTACCTGCACTACGTGCTCGACCTTTGGTTCGAGAAGCGTTTTGCAAAGCAGTGCGCGGGCAAGGCCTACCTGATTCGCTACGCCGATGACTATGTGGCCTGCTTCACGCACGAGGTCGACGCCCGCGCCTTTCTCACCGAAATGCAAAAGCGCTTGGCCGAGTTCGATCTGGAGATCGAGCCGAGCAAGACGGCGCTGCTGCAAGTTGGCAGTGCCCTGTTGACATCAAGAGGGCTTGGACGCTCGCGGGTGCAATACCAAGGACCACGCACCTTCAGCTTCCTCGGCTTCACCCATTATGTGGGTCGGAGTCGGACGGGGCGCTTCGTTGTTGGTCGCAAAACCGACGGCAAGCGCCTGCGCAAGAAGCTCAAGGCCCTCAACGACCGCCTGCGGGAGATGCGTACTGAGGGAGGGAACGCCATGGTGGCGTTTCTTGCGAGGCATCTGCAAGGACACATTCAGTACTATGGTGTCAGCGGTAACAGTCGCGGGCTGTCGAGCTACATCTACTTTGCCCAACGGCTGCTGTTTACGTGGCTAAACAGGCGAAGCCAGAAGCGCTCGCTTAACTGGAAGCAATTCTCGGTCTACATACGCCGCCTCCTGCCCAAGGCAGAAATTCGCCACAACCTTTACCCCGTCCCTTGGTGGATGACTCAGACTGGGAGCCGGATGGTGTAACACTCCAAGTCCGGTTCTGCGAGGAGCCGGGTAACAAAGCTGCGCATGGTCATAATATTGTGGCACCGCCGGGAAACCAGGCGGAAACAGAGAAAACAAACCTTGACCTAAACGCGGACAAGTTCCCGGCTTACTCTCCGGCTCGGTTTAATTTTCAGCAAAGGAATTCAAAGGAATTCTGGGGACGGTATACTTAATTCTAGACGAAGAACGCCAAATGGGGTTACAGTTTTACCAAGGCGTTTGTGACGGTTGAGAAATTGTCGGGTAACTACTCCCCCCTCCCGAGCACCCCCACGCCGCCGCGCTAATCGCTTGACATCATAGCGGCGGCGACCTATGCCGCGGGTCCAAGATAGTGAGACGGACCGACAGCATGGGCAGTTACTTTGGCTCTAAGGCCACCTTTGGGTTGTGTCAGCCGATCATCGCGCTGATGCCCCCGCATGACTCCTACATCGAGACGCATCTTGGCGGCGGGGCCATTATGCAGCGCAAGCCCCCGGCGTTGCGCAACATTGCCATCGAGCGCAATGCCCGGGTGCTGGAGCGGTTCCGCTGCGACTATCCGGTGGAGCGCGTCCATGGCTGCGCGCATGCGTTTCTCGCCGATTACCCCTTCAGCGGCCGCGAGCTGATCTACAGCGACCCGCCCTATCTGCACAGCACGCGCAGCTCCTCGCGACGCTACCGCTACGATTACAGCGAGCAAGATCACCGCGACCTGCTCGCCCTGCTCAAGTCACTGCCCTGCGCGGTGATCCTCTCCGGCTATCCCTCGGACCTCTACGACCAACAGCTCGGCGACTGGCAGAGCCTGGAATTGCAGGTCATGAACCACGCTGGAGTCCGCACCGAGAAGCTGTGGTTGAACTTCACCCCCGAGCGTCTGCACTGGGCGCGCTCTGCGGGAAAGAACTTCACCGACCGCCAGCGCATCAAACGCAAAGCCGAGACCTGGGCGCGGCGCTATCACGCCATGCCCCCGGCGGAGCGCTTGGCGGTACTGGGGGCTGTGATGGCGGTGGAGGCCGAGCGCGCCTGAGCGCTGGCGATCGCCATGCCCAGCGTCAACAAGGCCTCCTAAGCGCGAGGAATTCGCCAGCCTGAAAACGCAGTTCGAGCAGCACTGCGCCGCCGGGCAGGTCAGCGAGGAGGTGCGTGCCTTGGTCGAGGCGTTGCTGATGCTCTTTGAGTTGCTGATGGCGGTGTTCATGGAGAAAACCACCACCAAGACCAGCCGCAACTCCGGGGTGCCACCGTCGCAGACCGATCAGGATGAGGACTCAGCGAATGGCTCCCGATCCGGCTCGCGTGCCAAAGGCCACGACCCTGCTCACAACCGCGGCCCCAACACCCGCACCATTGAGACGGTCACCAGGCTCCCCGTCGCGCAGTGTGGGCACTGCGCGGCGGATTTAAGCCAAACCCCCAGTCAGGGGGTTGAGCGACGCACGCGCATCGATATCGTCTTCGAGAAGACCGTCGATCACCTGGATGCCGAGATCAAGGACTGCCCGCACTGCGGGCAGCGCACCAAAGCACCTTTCCCCTCGGCATTCGCCGGGCCGGTGCAATACGGCTTGGGCCTGCGCGCCTCTGTGATCAATCTGCTGGTGGCGCAGATGGTCTCGCTCAAGCGGGTGGTGCAGTTGCTCAACACCTTGATCGAGCAGGTGGTCTCACAAGCGACCCTGCTCGGCTCTGTCATGCAGTTGCATCTGGCCCTGGCCCGCTGGGAGCAGGAGGCCATTGCGGCGCTGCTCGAACTCCCGGCCATCCATGTCGATGAGACCTCTCTCAAGGTCGAGCGTACCAAGTCTTGGATCCATGTCTACGCCGGCGGGGAGATCACGCTGAAGTTCCGCCGTTCCCAAACGCGGGGCCCAAACGCGGACGCGAGGCGATTGAGGCGATCAACATCATTCCCCGCTATGGTGGGGTCACCATCCATGACTTTGGGCGTCGTATTTGTCCTATGACCATTGCGACCATGGGCTGTGCGGTGCGCATCTGGTCCGCGAGCTGACCTTTGTGGTGGAGACCAACGGCTATCGCTGGGCGGCGCGGATGAAGGACTTGCTGCTCGACACCGCCAAGCAGGTGGCCAACAGCCCACACCCGTGCCTCTCGGAGGATGCGTATCGCAAGCTGACCAAGCGCTATCGCGTCATCCTCGCCCGGGGCGCGAAGGAGTTGCCACCCATCCCGCCACGCCAGGATGGCAAGCGCGGGCGGGTGGCGAAGTCTGATGCCCATAACCTCTGGGAGCGCTTGGAGCGCCATGAGACGGCGGTGCTGCTGTTCGCCAAGCGCCCGGAGGTGGCCTTTACCAATAACCGCGCGGAGCGGGACTTGCGCATGAGCAAGGTCAAGCAGAAGGTCTCCGGTTGCTTTCGAACCCGCCAGTACGCCGAAGCCTATTGCCGTATCTCCAGCTATCTCCAGACCATGGCCTATCGCGGCTAGAATCCCCTGGTGGCCATCCAAATGGCGCTGTTTGGGGAGATCTATGCTGGAGGGGGGTGAGTAGTTACGCCATTGCTTTTTGAGAAGTTACGCGCTTGCTCTGTAAGTCTATGATTTTATGGTGGGCGCGGCGGGTTTCGAACCTGCGACCCCTGCCGTGTGAAGGCAGTGCTCTCCCACTGAGCTACGCGCCCCGCGTTTGGCGAGTACCCTGAAGTCTAGCGGTTGCTTGCTGCGTGGTCAAATGGCGTGACGGCGGTGCGGCTATCCCGGTGGAAGCCGCGACCACCGGGGCTGTCGTCATGGCGACGGATGTTTCGTTACCAGGGAATGGTCTGGCCGTCGCGGAAGAAGCCGCCGCTGGGGCCATCTTCGGGCAGGGTGGCGGCCCAGACGATGCCCTGGGCGCCTTCCTCGATGGAACGTGTGGCGTTGTTGCCACCCATCTGGGTGCGCACCCAGCCGGGGCAGACTGAGTTAATCTTGATGCCAGTGTTTTTGAGTTCGTCGGCGAAGATACGGGTGACGGCGTTCATGGCGGTCTTGGATAGGCGGTAGGCAGGGGCGAAGCCGTTCATGTCGCTGAGTTGGCCCATGCCGGATGAGACGTTGACCACGCACCCAGTTCCCTGCATGAGAGGGATCAAGCATTGGCACAGGCGCAAGGCGGAGAGGGTGTTGGTCTCGAAGGCGCTGCGCAGGTCGCTGAGGTCGGCATCAAAAATGCTGGAACCTGGGGTGCCGGGTTGTGGGTCGGGGAAAATGCCGGCGTTGTTGACCAGGACGTCGATGCGACCGAATTCCTTGCCGAGATAGTCGCGCAGGGCCAGCACCGAGGGTTCTTCGGTGACATGCAGTGGCTGGAAGCGCACATCCAGGCCTTCTGCGGCGAGTTTGCCGGCGGCGGTTTGGCCCTCGGCCTCACGGCGTGCGGTCAGTACAACGCGATGGCCGCGTGCGGCCAGTTGGCGGCAGGTTTCAAGCCCTAGTCCGCGATAGGCGCCGGTCACGACGGCGACGGGTTCGGTAGCCATGGGCGATCTCCTTTATTGTGGTGCCATTTGCTGGTCTGGCTAGCCTCTGGGCTAGAACGCCAGTATAGCAGCCGCATCTTTAAGGCATGGTTGATTGAATTGGGTACTATAGCGATCCACTACATGGCCTTTTTTGCGAGGATCTTTTTTGCAAGCTCTTTTTGCAAGGAGTCGTCACTTCACCTGATGGATAAAATCCGCATCCGCGGCGCGCGTACCCATAATCTCAAGAATTTCGATCTCGACCTACCGCGCAATCGCTTGGTGGTGCTGACCGGGCTGTCCGGCTCGGGCAAGTCCTCGCTCGCCTTCGATACCCTCTATGCCGAGGGCCAGCGGCGCTATGTCGAGTCGCTCTCGGCCTATGCGCGCCAGTTTCTGTCGCTGATGGAAAAGCCCGATGTCGATCATATCGAGGGGCTGTCCCCGGCCATTTCCATCGAGCAGAAAACCAGCTCGCACAATCCGCGCTCGACAGTCGGTACCATCACTGAGATTCACGATTATCTGCGCCTGCTGTTCGCGCGCATCGGCACGCCGCATTGCCCGGAACATGACGAGCCGCTCGCGGCGCGGACGGTGACGCAGATGGTGGATCAGATCCTGGCGCGCCCCGCGGGCGAGAAACTGATGTTGCTCGCGCCCATCGTGACAGATCGCAAGGGCGAGTATCAGGCGCTGTTCGCCGAGTTGAATGCCCAGGGATTCGTGCGCGCGCGCATCGACGGGGTCTTGTGCGAGCTTGATGCCCCGCCGGCGCTGGAGGCCAAGGCGCGACATGCTGTCGAAGTGGTGGTGGATCGCTTCCGGGTGCGGGCGGATCGCGCCCAGCGCCTGGCCGAGTCGCTCGAGACGGCGCTGGCGCTCTCGGGTGGCCTGGTACGCCTGGCGCCCATGGAGCCTGAATCGGGCATTGCCGAGACCACCTTCTCGGCCAATTTCGCCTGCCCCCGGTGCGGCTATAGCCTGAGCGAGCTGGAGCCGCGCCTGTTTTCCTTCAATAACCCGGCCGGCGCCTGCCCGGCCTGCGATGGGCTGGGGCATGAACTGTTCTTCGACCCCGATAAGGTGGTGCGGGAGCCGGCGCTCAGCCTGGCCGAGGGCGCCATTCGCGGCTGGGACAGCAATAATCGCCATTACCATCGCATGCTTGAGGCGCTGGCCGCGCATCTGGGTTTTGATCTCGCCACGCCCTGGCACGCACTGCCGGAGGCGATTCAAACCCAGGTGCTGCGCGGCACCGGCGCGGACAAGCTCAAGCTCAAGCTGCCGCACGAGCGCGGCGGCGGCAAGCAACGGGTGTTCGAGGGCGTGCTGCCGATGCTGGAACGGCGCTATCGCGAGACCGACTCGACCTTGGTGCGCGAGGAGCTCGGGCGCTATCTGTCGCGCCAGCCCTGCCCGGCTTGCCAGGGCACGCGGCTGAACCGCTCCGCGCGCCAGGTGCGCATCGCGGGCCAAAATCTGCCCGCATTGTCGGCACTGCCGGTGGCCGAGTGTCTGCGCTGGTTCGAGATGCTGGAATTAACCGGCCAGCGCGCAGCCATCGGCGAGAAAATTCTGCGCGAGATCATCCAACGGCTGCGCTTTCTCGCCGATGTCGGCTTGACCTATCTCAGCCTGTCGCGTGGCGCGGATACTCTGTCCGGCGGCGAGGCGCAGCGCATCCGCCTGGCCAGCCAGATTGGCGCCGGGCTGGTGGGGGTGATGTACATTCTCGACGAGCCCTCCATCGGCCTGCACCAGCGCGACAACGCTCGATTGCTCGAGACGCTCAAGCGGTTGCGCGACAGCGGTAACACGGTGATTGTGGTCGAGCATGACGAGGAGGCCATGCGCACGGCCGACCAGATCGTCGATCTCGGCCCGGGCGCCGGGGTGCTGGGCGGGCGCATCGTCGCCCAGGGCACCGCCGCCGAGATCATGGCCGAGCCCGAGTCGCTGACCGGGAAGTATCTGTCTGGCGCGCGCCGCATCGAGATTCCTCCCCAGCGCCGCGCGGCGGACGGCGAGCGCTGGCTGCGACTGCTCGGCGCACGCGGCAACAATCTGCGGGAGATCGACATCGCCATCCCAGTCGGCACCTTCTGCGCCATCACCGGCGTGTCGGGCTCGGGCAAGTCCACCCTGATCAACGATACCCTCTACCCCATCCTCGCGCGCGAGCTGCATCAGGCTAGCACTCAGGTGGCGCCTTATCGCGAGCTGCGGGGGCTCGAGCATTTCGATAAGGTCATCGATATCGACCAAAGCCCGATCGGGCGCACGCCGCGCTCCAATGCCGCGACCTATACCGGGCTCTTTGGCCTGGTTCGCGAGCTGTTCGCCGCCGTGCCCGAATCGCGCGCGCGCGGTTACGGCGCCGGGCGCTTCAGCTTCAATGTGAAAGGCGGGCGCTGCGAGGCCTGCAAGGGCGATGGCCTGATTCGGGTGGAGATGCACTTTCTGCCCGATGTCTATGTGCCCTGCGATGCTTGCGGCGGGCGGCGCTACAACCGCGAGACGCTGGAGATTCGCTACAAGGCCAAGACCATCGATGAAGTGCTCAATCTCACCGTGGCCGATGCGTTGGAGTTCTTCGCCCCGGTGCCCCTGCTCAAGCGCAAACTCGACACCCTGATGAGCGTCGGCCTGTCCTACATCAGCCTCGGGCAGAGCGCGACGACGCTCTCTGGCGGCGAGGCCCAGCGTATTAAGCTCAGCCGCGAGCTGTCGCGCCGGGATACCGGGCGCACCCTGTACATTCTGGATGAGCCCACCACCGGCCTGCACTTCGAGGACGTACGCCATCTGCTCGCCGTGCTGCATCAGTTGTGCGAGCGCGGCAATACCGTGGTGGTGATCGAGCATAATCTGGATGTGATTAAAACCGCCGACTGGGTGATTGATCTCGGCCCCGAGGGCGGTGACGGTGGTGGGCGGGTGGTGGCGAGCGGGACGCCCGAGGCTGTTGCTGCCTGCATCAGCTCCATGACCGGACAGTTCTTGCGGCCCTTGCTGAATGGGCGGTCGCCGGTCCGTTAACTGATCGGGTGAATCTATTCGTCCGCCAAGTCGATCTTCGGCGACGCATGGCCGGGTTGCACAAAGTTGCGAGTCAGGTAAGCTTAGATACGAACCAAAAAACCTCCTGGTTTCGTGCGGTATTGACGGCGAAACAGGATGCAGCCCCAAAGGAGAAAGTCCATGATTGATCAAAAACGTAGAAAGCTTTTGAAAGGTTCCCTGGGTGTTGGCCTGGTGGCGGGTGCCGGCCTGCTGAGCCCGCAAGCGCTGCTGGCAGCCTGGCCCGAGGCGGCTTTTACGGCGGAAGACAAGGCCGCCGCAATGAAGGATCTGCTCGGTTCCGAGACCTTCGAGAACAGTGATGCCGTCAAGATTGAAGCACCACCCGTTGCCGAGAACAGCGCGGCAGTGCGGGTGACCGTCTCGACGGATCTTGAGGATGCCAAGTCAATCACGATTTTCGCGGCCGGAAATCAGAGACCGCTTATTGCCTCCTTCGAGTTGCCCGAGCATGCCGTGCCCTATGTGTCGCTGAATATCAAGATGGCGGAGACCGCGGATGTGATCGCCGTGGTGCAAACGCCAAAGGGACTTTTCGGTGCCGCGAGGATGGTGGAAGTGACCGCTGGCGGATGCGGTGCGTGAGGCGCGGTCGCTCCAGCCCAGACGGGACTCCGGGTTGGCTCCGGGGTGAATGGCGAGTAACCCCGTTTCCGACGTGACATTCAGACACAAGACCAAATCAGATTAGCGACAAGCGCCTAAAGCTTGTGCGAGAGGTAATGAAATCATGGCTAGCAGCATTCGAATCCGCGCCAAACTAGAAAATGGCGTGACCACGGTGAAGACACTGATGACGCATCCGATGGAAACCGGTCTGCGCAAGGACGAAGAAACCGATGAAACCATTCCCGCGCACTTTATCCAGGAAGTCACGGGCAAATGGAGGGATCAGGTGGTCATGAAGGGCCAGTGGAGTGGTGGCGTCTCCAAAAATCCCTATCTGTCCTTTCAGTTCAAAGGGGGTGAGCCGGGCGACGCCATTGAGATCAGCTGGATGGATAGTCAAGGCAACAGCGACAGCGCCACGACCAAGATAGCCGATTAATCCAGGGCTTGGCGAGGGGGTGAGGGGGCGGTTTCTGATCCGCTCTCTCATCCGCTATATCGTCCCACCCGTTTTGGCGCTCCTCCATGACCCTGCCCCTCCTATGACCCTGGTTTTGGAATCGCCCATCGCGCGTGCCGGCTTGATTTTGCTTTGGCGGCGAGCGCCCACTTCCTTCAAGATTCCGTCTCGGATGTCTTGAGCTTTGAAAGCCGCGCTCTTAGCTGCTTGACCTGCCGCCAGGCGGCGCTGTCGGATAATTGTCCGGCGTAAAACCTTGGCAGCCCCTCGGGTCGTTCACGAAAGCGCCGGTAGGGCCAGAGGTACTGTTCCGGGCAGACGCGCACGCACTCGGCAATTCCCTGATTCAATGCCGCGGCGGCTGCTTCATCGTCATCCGATGCGACGGCCTCGGGTGCTCTGAGGCAGTGGACGCGATAGCCCCGTCCCTGGTCAAGACGTTCCGCAAATAAAAAAACAACGGGCGCGCCTGTTTTGCGCGCTAGCCGGTTGACCAGCAGCATGGTGTAGGCAGGGATGCCAAAAAAGGGTGCGAATACGGCACCCTTGTCCGCCCGTGGTGCCTGGTCGGGCAGGATGCCGACATAGTCCCCGCGCTGTAGTGCCTGCACCAGGACACGGATACCTCTTGCGGTGATGGGCGCAAGCGTCGCGCCGCCGCGCTTGCGCGCGGTAAGAATCAAGTCATCCAGATATTTTTGCGGTTTGTAGAAAATCGCCGTGGGCCCCTGAGCCGCCAGATACTGGCCGGCAAGTTCCCAGGCGCCCAGGTGCGGGGAGAGAACGATCAGTCCGGTGCCGGGTTGACGCGCGAGCAACTCGGTGCCCCTGGTCTCGCGCACCAGGCGAAGTACCTCATCATTGGGGCGTAGCCAAAGATGCGCGATTTCCGCGTAGGTCTTGCCGAATTCGCGCAGGCAGTTGTCGCGCAGGGCGGTGGCCTGGTCCCGGCCGAGGCCCGGCAGGCATAGGCCAATGTTGATCAGCGTGTTGCGACGCTGGCGGTTGGGGAGCCAGGCAACCAGTGTGCCGACGGTGCCGCCGAGGCGATGGACGATCGGCAATGGCAGTCGGGCGAGCAGTTGCATCAGCGCGCGGGCGATGCGCTCGAGCCAGGCCCTTTTGTCGAGCCTTTTGTCGCTTATTTTTTCAAACAAAGTGTTGCGTTCAGTCGTGGGGGCGGCCATGAGGTGCGGACGACATTGATCCTGAGACTGATCCTGAGACTGATCCTGATACCGGGCTGGGATGTGGAGGCATCCGCTCAGGCGCTTGCCGGAAGCTGGCTGGGCTGGGCTTTTGACCTTGCCATAACGGGCTCTTGCCCGATCCGCGTTTGCTCGGCGTCGGTGGGCTGACCGCGACGCTCGACCAGGTCTTTCAGACTGATCTTATTGAGATACTCGTAGATGCTGTGGCTTAAATCCAGCCACAGATCATGGGTCAGGCAGGGGCCATCGTTATAGCAATCGCCAGCGCCACCGCATTTGGTGGCATCGACATGCTCATCGACCGCCGCAATGATTTCCGCCACCTTGATTTCATCGGTTTCTCGCGCCAGGTTGTAACCCCCTCCCGGACCCCGCACGCTGCAAACCAGTCGTTGTCGGCGTAGTTTCGCAAACAACTGCTCAAGATAGGACAGGGAGATGCCCTGGCGGCGGGCGATGTCCGCCAGCGCGATCGGACCCTGGCCCTGGTGGATGGCCAGATCGAGTACGGCGGTCACCGCGTAACGGCCTTTGGTGGTCAATCTCATGCGTGGCGACTCCTTGCGATGGAAAACGATAAGACATCCTACGATAGCTGAGTAAATCCATCAATTTTTCGCCGAGGGTCGCTGGCTGAGGCTGGCAGGAGCTGTTTGCCTCTGGCGGAGACTGTCATGGCGAACATCAGACACTGTGCTGTTCGGTGGCGGATTCCATCTCGCAGTTATCAAGATCATCGAGATGCTCGAAATGACGGGTCAGGCCATGCTCCTCCAAGGTGCGGGATAGCGTCTCGACGCGCTGGTCCAGCACATGAATGTGATCAAGCATGCGGTTGATGGCGTTGGCGACCGGATCCGGCACATCGCGGGTGGCGCCATAGGCATCAAAGCCAATGCGCTTGGCGGTATCGGCGCGGCGGCGGCTGGCGGCATCGGCGGGGCGTTCGATGACCCGGCCTGGCACGCCGATGACGGTGCAACCGGCGGGCACCGGCTTCACGACCACGGCATTGGAGCCGATGCGCGCGCCAGCGCCAATCTCAATGGGGCCGAGGACCTTGGCGCCGGCGCCGACCACCACATCCCTCCCCAGGGTCGGGTGGCGCTTGCCTTTCTGCCAGCTGGTGCCGCCCAGGGTGACCCCGTGGTAAAGGGTGCAGTCATCACCCACAACGGCGGTCTCGCCGATGACCACACCCATGCCATGATCGATGAAAAAGCGCCGGCCGATGTCGGCACCGGGGTGAATCTCGATGCCGGTGAACAGTCGGGCAATGTTTGATAACAGACGCGCCAGCCAGAACAAACGCGCCTGCCACAAGCGGTGCGAGAGTCTGTGCATGAGCACCGCGTGCAGGCCGGGATAGGTGGTAAGCACTTCGAAACTGTTGCGCGCGGCTGGGTCGCGCTCGAAGACGCAATGAATGTCTTCGCGAAGTCGTTGGAGCATGATGGCGGGTTGAGCAGGGTGGTTTAATTGTTGTTGGCGGCGGTATTGTCGGCGTCGGCGGCGCGCCCGAGTGCCTTGAGCATGCCGCGCAGAATATTCAGCTCGGTGCGGTCGGGGCGGGCGCGGTTGAACAGGCGTCGCAGCCGCCGCAGCAGCTTGTGTGATTGCTCGGGCTTGGCGAAGCCGACCCGAATCAGGGTCTCGCGCAGATGCTCGAAGAACCCGGCCATGTCCTCGGCGCTGGCGGTATCCAATGTCTCCCGCGCCGCGGTTGGCGGGGCATCGGGGGCAGTGTCGTGTGCGGCGTTCTCGGCCAGCCAGGCCTGGCGAATCTCGTAGGCGAACACCTGAGCGGCGGCGGCCAGATTCAGCGAGCTGAAGGCTGGATTCGCTGGAATTTGGGTCAGGTAATGGCAGTGGGCCAGCTCATCGTTACTGAGCCCGGAGCTTTCGCGGCCCAGCACCAGCGCGACCGGCCCTCGCGCGGCCTCCTCGAGCAAGTGCCGGGCGGCGGCGGCTGGGCTGAGCAGGGGCCACTCGATTGCACGGCGGCGCGCGCTTGCGCCGATCACCAGTCGGCAATCGCCGAGCGCGCCCGGCAGGCTGTCATGAATGCGCGTCCGCTGCAGGATGTCATCGGCACCGGCGGCGCGGGCCAGGGCCTCGGCATCGGGGGCGTGGCGCGGATTCACCAATGCGAGCTGTTCCAGCCCCATGGTTTTCATGGCTCGCGCCACCGCGCCCTGATTGCCGGTCAGACTGGTTTCCACCAAAACGAAGCGAATACGCGCCAAGGCGGTCAACCCTGGGCTCAGGTCGTCATCTGTCATGGGAGCGGAGGCGCGGAGGGTGATTTTGCGTCAGCTGGGACTGGTCGGGCGAAGTGGTCCCTATCATGCGCCTTGGATCCACTCGAAGCTTTGCACCACCATAATGCCCTGGTCCGCGGCCGCCTTGAGCTGCGGTGGTTCGGCAAAGTGGGTGACCAGGACCGGAATGGCTGGCAGCTTGTAGTGTCGCTCGGCCAATTGCAGGTGGCGCTCGAGCTGGCCAAATTTGGAATTGTCATCCAGGCGCACGACCGACTCCCCGACCACGATGACGTCTTCGCCATCGCGCACGGCGGGAGCGAGCAGGTTAATCTCTCGGCCGTCGATGGTCCCGCGAATGATGCGATCCTTGACTTGAATGCCATGCGTGGCCAAAAAACGGGGAAGCTCACGGTAGGCTTCGTTTTCCAGGGAATAGGCCAGGCTGCGCGAGAGTCCGCCGATCTGTGAACGCGAGGATTCGTCGTGGCGCACCAGTATCCCCAGCGTCTCGCGGATTTCCTGCATTGATTGTTCGCCGCGGTCCTGGGCCGCGGTGAGCCTGTCGAGCGCCTGTTCGGTGCGGTCCTGTGCCGCGGTGAGTCTGTCGAGAGCCTGTTCGTGGCGATCCAGAGCCGCGTCGGTTTTGCGCTGGAATTCCTGCAGGGACTGCTCGGTGCGATTCTGAGCCTCGGTGAGGCGATCCAGAGCCGCGTCGGTTTTGTGTTGGAATTCCTGCAGGGACTGCTCGGTGCGATTCTGAGCCTCGGTGAGGCGGTCCAGAGCCTGATCGGTTTTTTTCTGATTCTCGAGGATCTCGGCTCGCAGGTCGGCGAAATCATGGCGAGTGACGCTCTGCTCGCGATGGCGCTCGATTTCCTCGAGCATGGCGAACAGCACGATGCGCAGGCCGGGCTCAACGGTGTCGAGCTTTTTGATGAGTTCGAGGCTAAATGACATGGCGTTTGGGATGCGGAGGCCACGCTCTGGCAAACACGCGAATGAATATAAAATTTCCCGGACAGTGCGGGGTTGCGTCTATGAATGATAAAGCATCCTTGCCAGCTTAGCACCGCGCCATTGGGCGGCCAACTTGGACAGGCGTGACTGAAAACCAGCAAGTCGTGCCTCTGCCCGATGGTATGCGGGCAAGACAACGGGTGCCATTCCGGGCGCTCTTGGAGTATTCTGAGTCCATGGACCCCATGCTTCATATCGCCATTCGCGCCGCACGCTCCGCCGCGCGCGTTATCATGCGCTCTTTTGAGCGGCGTGACGAACTCACCATCACCACCAAGCAGCCGAATGACTTTGTCACCGAGGTTGACCGCGCCGCCGAGGCAGCCATTCTGCAGGAAATCCGTGGTAAGTACCCCAACCACGCGATTCTTGCCGAGGAAAGCGGCCAGCAGGCAGGCAATGAGTTCGAGTGGGTGATCGACCCGCTCGACGGCACCACCAATTATCTGCACGGTTTTCCGCAGTTTGCCATTTCCATCGGGCTGCGCTATCGCGGCCAGATGCAGCAGGCGGTGGTCTATGACCCGCTGCGCGAGGAATTGTTCACCGCCAGTCGCGGCGGCGGCGCGCTGCTCAATGACCGGCGCCTGCGCGTCAGCAGCAGGCGCGATCTGCGTGGTGCATTGCTTGGCACCGGCGTCCCCTTCAAGGACCAGGCGCAACTCGAGTTGTTTCTCGAGACCCTGCGGGTGCTGGTGCCAGAGACCGCCGGCGTGCGACGCCCTGGCTCGGCGGCGCTGGATTTTGCCTATTTGGCCGCCGGGCGCATCGACGGCTTCTGGGAGTTCGGCCTTTCGCCCTGGGATTTCGCCGCTGGTGCCCTGCTGGTGCTCGAGGCCGGCGGCACAGTGACCGACATGGCCGGTGGTGATCGTTTTTTCGACACCGGCAATGTCCTGGCCGGAAATCTGCGCGTCCATCAGGGCATGCTCGAGCGCCTGAAGCCCGTGCTCAGCGGTCGCCTGAAGGCCTGATAGCCCTCCCAGCTTGATGATGTCTGATGCCTTGGTTCCAGTGCTCTGGGGCTGAAGCGGAATAATCTGGTGCCAGGTCGCGCCTGTCGCAATGGCGCTGGCCCGGGCCGAAGCGAGAAGTGAATGTCTGATTGTTATCAATCCTGCGCCATCACCGGCTCGGGCGGGAGCGGCGCCGTCACCGCCGGCATGCTGGTGCTCGAGGCGGCGGCGCGCGCCGGTAACCATGGCTTGATGACCCGCTCCGCTGGCCCGCAGATTCGCGGTGGTGAGTCGGCCGCCATGCTGCGCTTTGGCCCCGCGCCCGTGACCTGCATGGGGGACAGCTTCAGTATCCTGGCCGCGCTCGACTGGGGGAATTTCGCCCGCTTTGCCGGCGAGATTCCGCTCACGGCCGAGACCCTCATCCTGGCGGATCCCGGCGCCGGAAAACTGCCCCCCGAGCTCGAAGCCTATCGCGCGCAAACACGATGGATCAATCTGCGCGAACTCGCCGATGCACTCCCTGGCGGGCGCTTCAACATGGTGGCGGTCGGCGCCATTGCGGCTTGCGCCGCCTTGCCGCTCAAGGCGGTGCTCGACGCCGCTGCCGCGATTCTGAACACCAAAGGGCCAGAGGTCACAGAGACAGCGCATGGGTGCATTCGCCTTGGTTACCAGCAGTTGCCAACGGATGGGCGTTCACGCTCCGCACTGCCCGAGGTGCCGCGCCGTTGGAGTCTGAGCGGAAACGAGGCCGCCGGGTTGGGCGCGCTACGCGGTGGCGTGCGTTTTGTGGCTGCCTATCCCATCACCCCGGCCACCGAGGTTCTAGAGTGGCTGGCCCCGCGCCTCGCGCGTTTGGGCGGGGCGCTGTTGCAGGCCGAGGACGAGCTGGCCTCCATCAATATGATTATCGGCAGCTCCTTTGGCGGTGTGCCCTCGATGACAGCCACCTCTGGTCCTGGGCTCAGCCTGATGATGGAGGGAATTGGGCTTGCGGTGGCGAGCGAAACCCCCATCGTGGTGGTCAATGTGATGCGCGGCGGGCCGAGCACCGGTATCCCAACCAAGTCCGAGCAGGCGGATCTGAACATCGCCCTCCATGGGCTCCATGGTGACGCGCCCCACCTGGTGCTGGCCGCGCTGGACATTGCCGACTGTGTGCTGACCCTGCACTGGGCCACGCGACTGGCCGAGCATCTGCAAACCGCCGCCATTGTCTTGTCTGATCAGTTGCTGGGGCAGTCACGCTCCATTGTCGACCCGCCCGAGATGCCCGATCTGCCCAATTTACCCCTTGGCCGTCGCTGCGCTGAAGCCGTTCCGGGAAGTGATTACCGGCGCTACCAGCTCACTGAGGATGGCATCTCGCCAATCAGCGCTCCCGGGCTGTCGGGTCTCAGCTACACCGCCGATGGGCTTGAGCACAACGAATCGGGCACCCCTTCGAGCATGGCCGCCGACCATGGCGCGCAGTTGGCCAAGCGGCGCGATAAGCTGACGCATTTCGATGTTGGCTCGCTCTGGGCCGAGATCACTGGTGAGATGACGGGCGCGGGCGATCTTTGTCTGCTCACCTGGGGGTCAAGTCATGGTGCCGTGCTCGAGGCGGCCGCCAGGCTCAGGGCCAGCGGTCGTCCAACCCGCGTGATTGGTGTGCGGCTGATCGCTCCGCTGCAGCGTGAGGCACTGCGTGCCGCCACGGCCGGTGCTAGCGTCTGGGTGGTGGAGCTCAATCAGGACGGGCAGTTATTCCATTACCTGCGCTCCGAGGCGGCCCTGCCAGAGGGGGCCAGGTCTTTTTCCCGCTCGGGACCGCTGCCGCTGCGCCCGGCGGAGATTCTCGACGCCATTGCCGCGGAGTCCGCCGATGACTAATCCCAGAACAAATTGGGCCAGAACAAATCGGGCTAGCACGGAGCGCGCCGGGCATCCTTCGACAACCTTGGGAGCCAAGGACTACAAGTCCGAGATCAAGCCGGTCTGGTGCCCGGGGTGCGGACATTTTGGTGTGCTGGCGGCCCTGACCAAGGCCTTTGCCTATCTCGGGTTGCCGAAAGATGAAGTGGTCACTGTCTCCGGCATCGGCTGCTCCTCGCGCATCCCGGCCTATATCGACGGCTATGGTTTTCATGGGGTGCATGGGCGCGCTTTGGCGCTGGCAGCCGGGCTCAAGGCGGCGCGACCGGATCTCACCTTGGTGGTCACCGGCGGCGACGGGGATGGCTTTTCCATCGGTGGCAATCATTTCCTGCACGCCTGCCGGCGTAACATGGACATGACCTATATCGTGATGGACAACGAGGTCTATGGCATGACCAAGGGCCAGGCCTCGCCCACGACCCAGCCCGACTGGTCACACAGTAAACTCACCCCGCGAGGCACGGGCGTGCCCAGGTTTCACCCGGCAGCCATTGCATTGGCCGCCGGCGCCAGCTTTATCGCCCGGGGCTTTGCCGGCTCTCCCAATGAACTGGTGCGTTTGTTGGTACAGGCGCTGGAGCATCCTGGCTTCGCGCTGGTGCAGGTGCTGAGCCCTTGCCAGACCTTTCGCCCAGAGCAGAAGGCCTGGAAGCAGGCCGTGCATACCATTGCCGAGCCCGCGCCGGCGGACCCAAGCGAAGCCGCGCGACTCATTCAGGGTGACGACGGTCTGGCGCTTGGTGTGCTCTATGCCCAGCGAGCACCTGTCTATCAGCCGCGCAACCAGGTCGAGGCTGAACTGGCGGACATCGAGGCTGAGTTTCTGCTATGAACCAAAGCGCATCCAAACAAGCATCGCAGTCATCGCAATCAATTGATTCGCTGGAAGAACTCTGCGCCCACGCAGTGGAATTGGAACACGAGTCAGCCGGGCGCTTCCACCAATTGGCCGACAGCATGGAGGTGCATCACAATGCCGAGGTGGCGGGCCTGTTCCGCGAACTCGCCCAGCTGAGCGAGGCGCATGCCGCCGCCATCGAGGCGCGCGCCCATGGGCTTGCGTTGCCGCGGATTCCGCCCTGGGAATTCAAATGGAACTGCCCGGACGGGCCCGAGAGCCATTGTCTGGACGAAGAGGTCAATTACTTGATGACAGCCACCCAGGCGCTGCGGGTGGCGTTGTTCAACGAGGAACAGGCGCGGGCCTTTTATCAGGGCATTGCCGATCACACCGGGGATGTCCGGGTGCGCGACCTGGCGGCGGAAATGGCCGCCGAGGAAAGGGAGCATGTCCGCCTGCTCAATGAGTGGCTGGAGCGGCAACCGCCGGACCTTGAACCCGCCGATGATCTCGATCCGCCGAATGTGCCTGAGTAGGGGCGAATTGATTTGCTCTGGCAGTCAGTTAAGCGAATCCATTCGTCCCGGTAGGCTCCAAGGCGGCACGCAAAAAGGCCGGCACCATGGCCGGCCTTCGGGTTCCGAAAGTCTAGATTTCGAGCCGGCCGCCAAGCGCCGGTAACGAACTGAACTGGATCAGGCGAACTTACTGCTTTTCGGCTGGCTGCTGTGGGGCAGGTACGCCATAGGGGGCTGGGGCACCATAAGGAGCCGGGGCGCCGTATGGAGCGACGGGCGCGCCATAGGGGTGGCCGTAAGGACCGCCGTAGTAGTAGGGGGCATCATAGCCATAGCCACGACCATAACCGCGACCAGTGCCGCGACCGCGACCACCGCCGCTGAAGCTCATGTTGAAGTCGCCATAGCCATCGCCGAACATGTCGTTCCAGAAATCGCCGACGCCATCATTGTAGCCGGGGCCGTAACCATTGCCGGGACCCCACCAGGCGCTGGCGGTTGCTGAAACACCCAGAAGTGCGGCCACGGCCGCCGCGGTAGCAAGCTTTTTCATTTTCTCGTCTCCGTCAGTATTGTGATCTCGAGTTGACGCCGGTGTGGCGACAACGAAGTTCATTATATTAGCATTTACTAATGTGTCAACCGAGAAATCACGCCTGAGATAGATTGCGAGTCGTCAATCCGACGAACGGTCGGTCCGCGCGCGGAATGCGAGCGCCCTATTTGGTGCCTGTGCCTGTGCCGCGCCGACGCTAGTCTTTAAGCCTCGAGTCCCAGGTATGCGTTAGCTGATACGAGGGGAGTTGAAGCTGGCGCGGCTAATCTGAATCCGACGCTTGATCTCGGACCTGACCCAGGCGTAAGCCAAGGGCATGAGTGACACGCTCGGCAAGTGCATCCGGGGTGGGCAAAATGACCTCGGCCGGGATCTCGTGGCGCAGATGCAGCCGCTCGAAGTCCTCAAACCCATAAGACACCATGAAAGGATGCATGCCGGTGCCGACGGCGGCGCGGTAGTCCTTCACCTCATCACCGCAGGCATAGGCACGTGCCGGATTGATCTTGAAGCGTTCGCGCAGTTGGCGAAAATACGGCAACTTATGCTCGCTCAATGGCAGGTGCACCAGAAAGTCGAGCATGCCGTGGTCCAGCCCATGGCGCTCGAACAGCCGATGCAGGGTGCTCAGTGGATCATTGGTAATGTTGCGGGTGACGATGCCGACTTTGACATCCGGGGCCTCGGCGAGCGCATGGATGAGATGCTCGATACCATCGAACATGCGCGCTTCCTCGCGGTAGACCTCGGTGAGGGTGGCAACCAGCTTGGTGCGCTTCCGCCAGCCAATCTGCTGGCGCAGATTTTGCGGCATCTCTTTGAAGCCACCAAGGTACTTAAAGATGTTGCGCCGTTTCTGAAAGCGTGCCAGCGGACCTATGTCCATGCTGTGATGGTTGAAGGTTTTTTCGATCGCGCGAAAGGCATCGATGGTGGTGCCATCGGCATCGAGGATCACCAGTCGGTCGTGGCTGTACATGGGTGTCGACTTCCGGCAGGCAGGCGCTTGCGGTGGCCTGCAAGTTACGCCTGCCGATTCGAGCGGGACAGCATCCGGCGGGCGCGGTTTCAGGGTGGCGAAATGATCCGCAAGCGCGCCTTCCGGTGCAAGAAGTTTTCACTCTCCCGATGCCCGTGGTTCCAGGTCTTGCTCAAGGATGCGTCGCACCAATGCGGGTCCGTGGTAAATCAGTCCGGTATAGAGCTGGATCAGGTCGGCGCCGGCGTTGAACTTCGCCACGGCATCCTCGGGTGAGAAGATACCCCCGACACCAATCAACACCGGTTTTTCACCCAGTTCCGCTCGCAGCGTGGCGAGCAACTCGGTACTGCGAGCCAACACAGGTCTGCCGGAAAGACCTCCGCTCAGTCCGGCGGGCGGGTCGGGCAGGGCCGAGAAGTCGATGGTGGTATTGGTCAGAATCAAGCCCGCGCAGCCTTCGTCCAGGGCCGCCCGGGCGCAGTCGATGGCGTCCCCGTCAGTCAGGTCTGGCGCCAGTTTGACCAAGAGCGGCCGAGGCGAGGCGAGGCCCTGATTGGCGGTCTGCAACGCCGAGATGATGCGCCTGACGTCCTGGATGCTTTGGAGATTGCGCAGTCCGGGCGTGTTGGGGCTGGAGATATTGACCGTGACATAGTCCGCCCATTCGCCAAGGACGTTAAAGCTCTGGCGATAGTCAGCCGCGGCCTCCGCCGGGCTGGCACTTTTGGATTTTCCAATATTGACACCCAGCGGCACACGCAGACATCCGCCATGGCGCAGCGTGCGCAGCCTACGCGCCATTTGCTCCGCCCCCAGGTTGTTGAATCCCATGCGATTGACCAAGGCGCCCTGGTGCGGAAAGCGAAAAAGCCGCGGGCGCGGATTGCCTGGCTGCGGATGTGCCGTGACCGTGCCGACCTCGACAAAACCAAAGCCCATGCGCTGCCAGGTCTGCACCGCGGTGGCATCCTTGTCCAACCCGGCCGCCAGTCCGACTGGGTTGGGAAATGTCAGGCCCATCAGGCGTCGAGCTCCAGTTTGGTCAGCTGGCTTTGGGCGCGAGGGCACCTTCAAGCGGTCCAGGGTGCGCGACCAGGAGCCGGCCAAGACGAGGGTTAGGCGATGGGCCAACTCCGGATCGAGCCGGAACAAGAGCGGGCGCAACAGACGCCAACTTCCGGTGGTGGGTTCATGGGTCATAATGCAAGGGGGTTAAGTAGCCAACGGCAGTGAGAGTATGGCATGGAGTTGATTGTTCAGCTTGAACATCTGGGGCTGCAACTTGTGCTCACGGCCCAAATGATCGCGGTGATTCTGACCACGGCGCATATATTGCTGGGCAACCGGGATGTGGCGTCCACCGTGGGTTGGACCGGACTAGTCTGGCTTGCGCCTCTGATTGGCTTGCTGATTTACTGGACATTTGGCGTTAACCGCATTCAGCGCAAGGCGCACCGCTTGCGGCCCCAGGCTTCGGCACAGAGCGAGTCGGCGCGGATCGCGTCCGAGGATCGAGCACATCATCTGCTCGAGCAGCGCTACCCCGACTGGGTGCCGCTGGGACACCTTGGCGATGCCCTGACGCAGTCGGTGCTTGAATCCGGTAACCGGGTGTGCGCCTTGATCAATGGCGATCAGGCTTATCCGCAGATGCTGCGTGCCATTGATGGGGCCCAGCATAGCCTTGCCCTCGCGACCTATATTTTCGATATCGATGCCGCGGGACGCCAGTTTGTTGCCGCGCTTGAGCGCGCCCAAAGTCGCGGCGTCCAGGTGCGGGTGTTGATCGATGCCGTTGGTCAGCGTTACAGCCGTCCGCGCGCACCGCGCTTGCTGGGACGCTTGGGGGTGCCGGTGGCGGTGTTTCTTGAGTCCCTGCTGCCGATTCGCAGTCAGTATCTAAATCTGCGCAATCATCGCAAAATCCTGGTCGTTGATGGGCGCGTCGGCTTCACCGGGGGGTTGAATATCCGCGGTGGCTGCCTGCTGGCCAACTGTCCGCGCCGGCCGGTGCGAGATCTGCATTTTCAGCTTGAGGGGCCGGTGGTGCGTGGACTGATGAATGCCTTCGAGGTGGACTGGCATTTCACCACCGGCGAGCGCCTGAGCGGCGATACCTGGTTTCCGCGACTGGTTCCAGTGGCGGACAGCCTGGCGCGCTGCCTGCCAGATGGACCCGATGAGGACTTTGATGTGATCCGCCGCATGATGCTCGGCGCTCTGGCTCAGGCGCGCGAGCGGGTGTGCATTATCTCCCCCTATTTCTTGCCCGATCAGGTCTTGCTGACGGCGCTTAATGTCACCGCGTTACGTGGTGTCGAGGTACGAATTTTGCTTCCTGGACGGAACAATCTGAGATTCGTCGAATGGGCCGCCCAAGGGCAGGCGGAGCAGATTCTCGCCGGCGGCTGCCGAGTCTTTCTCTCACCACCGCCCTTTGATCACACCAAGCTGATGTTGGTGGATGATCTTTGGAGCTTTTTTGGATCCTCCAACTGGGATCCGCGCAGCTTGCGACTCAATTTTGAGCTCAATGTGGAGGTATATGATCGTCCACTTGCGTGTCAGCTTCAGCAGTTGTTCGATACCAAGCTGCAAGCGGCAACGGAGATGAGCGCGCGGCAGATGCGCGCCCGCCCGGTGCCGATCAAACTGCGTGATGGCGCCGCGCGGCTGTTGAGTCCTTATCTTTAAAACAGACTGTTCTTGAACCAGCATCTGGGAAACGACCATGAAAACACTGCTGATCGCCAACGCGTGCGGTCAACGAGGGGCGTCAATATGATGCCGATATCTACCTCCGTGACGGACGTATCGCAGCCATTGGCGGTGATTTGCAGTCACGTCCGGCTGATCGGATTCTCGACGCCCAGGGTCGGCTCCTGCTGCCGGGCATGATCGATGACTAGGTGCATTTTCTAGAGCCGGGGCTGAATTGATGTCATTGCCACCGACCACGCTTCCCATTCAGTTCGGGGCGACGCGCTGAGGGATTGAGTTCATCGATCAGTGAGATAAGGTCGCGGCATGTTGATACAAGCAGGACTGCCTGTCAGCGACATGTCCGCAGCTGCGATCAAAGGGGATGTTTGCAGCAAACACGATGCCGCGGGGGGTGGCTCGAGCGGTCTGCGCTTCTGCGCTTCTGCGCTTCTGCGCTTGGCAGCAGAAATAATCTCTGCTGAAGCCGCTTGTGCCGGATGTCTACCACATCGTATTTGGCGACAAGGATTCGTTCACGACTCACTCATCGCAAGATAGCCCGTGTGCGATCAGGCCTTCCTCCAGGTGGTCGGAGATCATCGGGTGGCCCAGTATGTATTCGCAGGCGCGCAGACTGAAATCACCCAGCGCCTGGTCGACGCATTCTTCCCATTCGTCGATGCTGTAGTCGCCGCGCCCCAGCCACATGAGCGCGACCAACTCGGCGCGTTGGCGCTCGCCCATTTCGGCAATGCTCTGGCGCAGTTGGTTCAGGCTGTAATCCTCGCTGTGGTCAGCCAGGATTTGCAGCGCCCAGTCCTCGGTCGGGGCGGCTGGTGAATCTGGTATCACCACCTCCTCCTTGGCCTGGAACTCGCGTGCCAGGGCGATGATGCAGCAGAGTGTTTCGAGCCGGATATGCAGTCGCATGACCTCCCCCTGTGGGTTGTTGTTGTTTCCGGTGCGGGATGCCGGTTTGTTATTGGTTGTTGGTACCAGTCTACTACGCCGGCAGCCGCGGTTGTCTGACAGGGCGCAACGGAAGCGGCCATGCGTGCCGGATCTCCATCCGATCAGGCTGACTTTGTCGCGGCCGCTGGTTGAGTGTGCATCCCTTCCTCGAGTTGGTCGATCGCATGGCGATTGCGTCCTTGGGATTTGGCCAGATAGAGTTGCTTGTCGGCGGCGGCGGTGAAC
The DNA here is from genome assembly GCF_036208045.1 of Thiorhodovibrio winogradskyi. Lineage (NCBI taxonomy): Bacteria > Pseudomonadati > Pseudomonadota > Gammaproteobacteria > Chromatiales > Chromatiaceae > Thiorhodovibrio > Thiorhodovibrio winogradskyi. The sequence continues at coordinate 244,033 of NZ_CP121472.1, forward strand.
TGCTCGGGTTGCAGGTTTTGGGTGCAATAGCCTGTGACCACGCCGAGGCTGATGGTGACATGGGGGGCGGTGGGGGAGGTCTGGTGCGGGATGGCGAGCGCCATGATGTTCTCGCGGATGCGCTCGGCGATGGCCGTGACCTCCTCGGTGTTGCCGGTATCGGGTAGGATGCATGCAAATTCCTCGCCGCCGTAGCGAGCGGCCAGGTCGGTGGTGCGCAACAGGGAGTCGCGAATGCGGGTGGCGATGGCGCGCAGGCAATCGTCGCCGCGCAGATGGCCATAAGTGTCGTTGTAGGTTTTGAAGTGGTCGATGTCGAGCATGATGATGGTAAGGGGCGCGCCACTGCGTCTGTGGCGTTGCACCTCGCGCTCGAGCACCTCGTCATAGCGCCGGCGGTTGGCCAGTCCGGTCAGACCATCGGTGGCGGCGAGTTGGGTGAGGCGATCGCGGGCACGCTTGAGTTCGATGTGATTGCTCACTCGCATGCGCACGATTTGGGGGTTGATGGGCTTGGTGATGTAATCCACGGCACCCAGGGCAAGGCCGCTTGTCTCGGTCTCGATATCATCGCGGCCAGTGATGAAAATGATCGGAATCTCGGTAGTGTGGGGCTCGGCCTTGAGGCGCGCGCAGATCTCGAAGCCGTCCATCCCGGGCAGGATGACGTCAAGCAGAATCAGGTCCGGGTTGGCGGTGGCGGCCAGTTCCAGTGCCTTGGCGCCATCGGTGGCGAAGAGCACCTCGTGATCATCCATGAAGATTTCGGCGATCAGCTCAATGTTGCTGGTCTCGTCATCAACGATCAGGATGCGTGGCTGGTTCATCTGTTTGGGGTTGGACTGCTTGAGGTGGATGAATCGACGTCAGTGCGGACTAGCGGCTCCTCGAAGGTGGCGGCATCGAGCTGGCGCAGGGCGTCGGCGAAATCCAGCCGTTCGAGCGCCGCACCCAGGTCAGCGAGCGCGAGCGGATCGGTGCCCCGCGCCAGCAGCGGACGGAGATCGGCAAAGGTGCGTCGCGCGTTCAATTGGTTGGCGGCGAGCTGATCGCGCAGCTGCATCAGCCGTGGGCGGATGATGGTTTTCGAGCTGAGGCCTGCATCCAGTGCTTGCTCTTCTTCGGGTTGTTGGCGCCTACCTTGCCGCTGAGGCGGTGCAGGCGACCACTTGCTCAACGCTCGCGCGGCCAGTAGTGCCTCGGCGAGTTCCTGGCTCAAGCGCTCCAGGGCTAAATCGTCGCTCGGATCGTTGATAGAGAAATTACCCGCGCCGTCCGACTCCGGGGTGCGGGCGGACAGGGACTTTTCCAGACCGGCGGCGGTGCTGGCCAATGCGCTGAGCCCCAGGGTAGCGGCGTTGCTTTTCAATGAGTGAAGACGCTGACCCGCTCCCTCGGTATCGCCGGTGGCCAGGGCGTTGCGGATGCCCAGGTCAGCTTGATCGAAGCTCTCGGCAAAGGTGGCGATGAGTCGCCGTAACAGCCGCTGATTGCCATTGCAGCGGGCACAGGCCGCTTGCAGATCGAAGGGCGGCCACTTGGGCGGCAGCAGGCTGGTCGCACGGGGAGCTGAGTCGGGGCACCTGGGTCGGGGCGGTGGCTCGGCCTCGGGTGTTCGCTCAAGATCGATTCGCGGGCGCGCTGGCGTGGGCGGCAGCCAGCGCCGCAGCAGGGCGAGCAGGCGCTCCGGGTTGATCGGCTTGGTCAGATGTTCGTTCATGCCGGCGGCCAGGCTTTTCTCACGATCATCGGGGAGTGCATGGGCGGTCATGGCAATGATGGGCGGGCTGGGCCTTGCCTCTGGCGCGGACTGGACCGGCCGCCCCGATTGCCGCGCCTGCTCGGCGCGGCGGATGCGGCGGGTTGCCTCCAGGCCATCGAGTTCTGGCATCTGAATATCCATCAGCACCAGATCGAAGGCTTGGGACAGCGCCAGATCCACTCCTGTGAGTCCGTCGGTTGCCGTGGTGACGCTGATGCCCAGTTCGTCCAGCAGTGCGCAGGCCAATTGCAGGTTGAGCTTGTTGTCTTCAACCACCAGCACATGGCGGCCGCGAAAGTGCATGGAACTTGGACTTGATTGCTCGGGTGCCGGGTGCTCAGAGCCCGTTTTGGCCGGCCAGCCAGTACCGCCTAGGTCGGGTGTCAGGTTCGTCTTGGGTCGGTTCGGGGCCGCATTGAGATCCAGGCGCTGGCGCAGGCTAAAGCTGAAACGGCTCCCTTGGCCGGGGGTGCTCTCGACCTCGATCCGACCGCCCATGCGCTCGATCAGGCTTTTGCTGATGGCGAGTCCGAGTCCGGTGCCGCCGTGGCGCCGGGTGGTGGAGCTGTCGCCTTGGGAGAACACCTTGAACAGTCGCCCAAGCTGCTGGGGGTCGATGCCAATGCCGGTGTCCCAGACCTCGCAGCGCAGCCTGATCTTCCCTTCCTCGACCGCGTCTGGCAGGGCTTGGATGCGCACGCCGACCTCGCCGCGCTCGGTGAACTTCACCGCATTGCTGGCGAGGTTGGTCAGCACCTGGCCCAGGCGCAGGGGGTCGCCGATCAGGCGGGTCGGGGTGTCGGGTGCGATCTCGACGCGTAGCGCGAGCCCCTTGCGCCCGGCCGGCTCGCGGATCATGGCGCTCAGGGTGTCGAGCAGATGGTCAAGCGCGAAGGGGCGCTCTTCCAGGTCCAGGCGACCGGCCTCGATTTTGGAAAAGTCGAGTATGTCGTTCAAAATCGCGAGCAGTTGCCGAGCGGCGGTCAGGGTCATGTCGAGCTGCTCGCGCTGTTCGGGATCCACCGCCTTACGCTGGGCCAGATAGGTCATGCCGATCACGGCATTCATGGGGGTACGTATTTCGTGGCTCATGTTGGCGAGGAAACGGCTTTTGGCCTGGTTCGCCGCATCGGCTTCCGCCGCCATGGCATTCGCGTGCTCGATCGACTGATTAAGTGCCCGGTTTAGGCGTTCCTGCGCCTCGCGTGCCTGGCGCTCGCCCAGATACTGTCGGTGGCGGGCGAGGGTGGCGGCAAAGTTATCGGCCGCGAGTTGCAAAAGCGCGCGCTCGGTCGAACTAAAGGAACGCTCGCGCTCGGTGTCGTCAAAACCGATAAAGCCGATCAGTTCGCCATCGACGCGCATGGGTTGCATGACGCAGGCTTTAATGGACTGTGCCGCGAGCGCCTCGCGCACGGGGGTCATGGGCGCCGGCAAGGCATCGACGGAGCGGATGAAGAGCGCATCACCGGCGAGGAATTGTTCAATTAGACCGGGAAAGCTCTCGAAGGGGATATCCTGGAGTGCCTGGAGCTGGGAGCTGACCCCCGCGCGGCACCACTCGTGCGAGTTTGACCAAGTGCGCGCCACCAAGTCGTTGCTAAAAATATAGGCGCGCCCCGCGTTGAGATAAGTCCCGAGAATGCTCAGGCAACGGGTCAGACCCTCGTCGATGGCGTCGATGCGCAAGTTGGCATTGGCCAACGCGAGGCGCGAGGCGATGGCGTGGAAGTCCTTGAGTTCGCGCAGGCGGGCCTCCGCCTGTTTACGCTCGGTGATATTGACGATAATGCCATCAAGCCACTCGAGCTGGCCATCCGCGCCATGGCTGCCGCGGCCGGTCTCCTGCACCCAGAGGATGTGGCCGTCGCTATGGCGGATACGATAGCTGATCTCGAACGGCTCGTGCGCCGCTGTTGCCCATTGGATCCGCTCAAAGACACTGTCCCTGTCCTCGGGGAAAATGAGATCCGTGTAGCTGCGCTGGCAGGGCGCGAGGAACTCCGCCGCCGGATAGCCGCTGAGCCTCTCGATGCCGTCGCTGATGTAGTCCATGGTCCAACGCGGCTCATTCAGGCAGCGATAGACCACGCCGGGTACATTCTGCGCCAGCGAGCGGAACTTGTGCTCGCTCTCGCGCAAGGCCTGCTCCTTGGCGCGGGTCAGCCGCAGATTGGCCGAGAGCGCCGTCGCCGCCTGGGCCTGACGGCGCAGCAAGTGCAACAGGCTCGCGAGCAGGGCGCTCACCACCAGGGCCACCAGGCTCCAGCTCAGCATCTGCTGGTGCTTGTGGCTGGCGATGCCGACCATCACCGGGCCGATCTCTTCCTCGACCATCACCGCTAGGGGCCAGTCCCGCAGAAGACGCACCGACACCATGCGCGCAGCCTCATTGCCAGACTCGAACACGCGAGAGTTCAGGCTGCCGTCGGCCTCCGCCAAGGCGACGACCTCGGGTGCGATCAGACCCACCATGCGCTGCTCGCTCGGTTGTTGCACGATCATCTGTCCGTCATGGGTGGCAATGGTCACCGAGGTGCGTGCAAGCCGGTCGGCGATTGCTAGCGCCTCGGCCAACCAGTCGACATCCATGATGGCCACCACGGCACCGGCGAACTGGCCCTGCTGATCAAGCACCGGACGGCTCAGGGCCAGGAAATGATGATCGGGGTAGATGCGCGAGTCCAGCAACTCGGAGAGGAGTGGCTGGTCACGCGGGTCCGCGCGATGGCGGAGAAAATAGCTGCGATCAGCTACCATGGGCGGGTCGCCATCGGACGCCCAGGCACGTATGCGCCCGTCGCGGTCGAGGAGCAGAAAATCAAGCAACACCGGGACCTGATCGCTGCGGGGTCGCAGTACCGCCGCCGCCATGGCCGGCCCATCGGTCATGGGGCGGATTTGGCGGATCTGAATGAGCGCGCGGTCAAGCTCGGCCAGGCGCGCGAGTACCAGGGACTCTTCGGTGAGTGCCAAGCCCTCGGTGCGGGCGCGCGCACTCTGCAACAGGTGATCCGCGAAGTCGCGGGTGTCGACCAGATACTGACTGACGGCCAGACCGAGCAACAGCAGCCAGAGAAGCAGGATCGCGAGGAAGGACAGTCGTTCTCCGCGCAGGCGCGGATCAGCTGTCCCGCCCCTTGCCGCCAGCGGCGGTGAGGAATAGAGTGGGGTTGCCGGGATGGATTTGGATGCTAGAGGTTCCACCCCTCGATTCTAGACCTAACCCGGACTTCGCGCTCAAGGCCAAGCGTGCACCAGCGATACCAAATTTCGTTATCCAGCGTCCGGTTGTTGGCCCGATTATCTATACCAGAGCGACACCCAAATTTGGAATTGCTGGGTGCGCACGCTGGCTTTGAGCCGAAGTCGCGCTAAGACATCGCGGCAACCCCGCTATCAATGGCGGCATGGGCCACGGCCTGGGGGACGCGTTCGCGCAGGCGCGGGTCGAAGGGCTTGGGGATGATGTAGTCGGGGCCGAATTCCAGTGCCTCCAACTCATAGGCTTTGAGCACCTCATCCGGCACTGATTCGCGCGCGATGCTTCGCAACGCCTCGACCGCGGCGATTTGCATCGCCTGGTTGATGCGCGAGGCACGCACATCGAGCGCACCGCGAAAAATGAAGGGAAAACCAAGCACATTGTTGACCTGATTGGGATAATCCGAGCGGCCGGTGGCCATGATCAGATCATCGCGCACCTTGAACGCCTGGGTGGGGCGGATCTCCGGAATAGGATTGGACAGCGCGAACACAATGGGCTTGGGCGCCATGGAGGCAAGCATGGCGTCGCTGACCAGATCCGGACCAGACACGCCAATAAAGACATCGGCATCTCGCATGGCGTCAGCGAGCGTGCGCTTGTCGGTCGCGTTGGCGATCTCGGCCTTGAATGTGTTGAGATCATCGCGGCCTGGGTGTATCACCCCTTTACGATCAAGGGTAAAGATGTTCTCGAGCCGCGCACCCAGGCTGATCAGCAGGTGAATGGCGGCGATGCCGGCGGCCCCGGCGCCGAGAATGACGATCTTGGCATCTTGTAGCGTTTTGCCCTGGAGCTCGAGTGCGTTCAGCAGACCGGCCGCGATAATGATGGCGGTGCCGTGCTGGTCGTCGTGAAAGACCGGAATGTCCAGCCGTTCGATCAGCCGCCGCTCGATGTCGAAACAATGGGGCGCGGCGATGTCCTCGAGATTGATGCCGCCGAAGGTCGGGGCGATGCGCGCGACCGTGTCGATAAAGTCATCCGGGCTGTCGGCATTGACTTCTATATCAAAGCAGTCGATGCCGGCGAAGCGCTTGAACAGCACCGCCTTGCCTTCCATGACCGGCTTGCCGGCCAGGGAACCGACATTGCCCAGGCCCAGCACCGCGGTGCCATCGGTGATGACAGCGACCAGGTTACCCTTGTTGGTGTAGCGATAGGCATCGGCCGGGTCGGCATGAATGCGCCGCACCGGCTCGGCCACGCCTGGGGTATAGGCCAAGGCCAGCTGGTGCTGGGTGCTGGCCGGTTTGGTGATCTCGGTGGCGATTTTGCCGGGCGTTGGCTCGGCATGATAGGCGAGTGCCTCGGCATTGAGGTCGGCGTCCTGGGCGGCGGTGTCGGTCACGTTGTTATCTCCGCTGGGTGAGTGCATTGATCGGTTCCGGTCAGGAAGAAGCGGGTGGTATCGCGGGTGCTGGCGTCTTGGTCTTACCCAATCCATGAAACCACTCGCGCCCGCGCTGGAAGACCACATAGAGCATGGGGATCAGGAAAATCCCCAACACCGCCGCGGCCAGCATGCCGCCGAAGACCGCCGTGCCAACACCGCGTTGACTGGCCTCGCCGGCCCCCGAGGCGGTGATCAGTGGAATCAGCCCAAGGATGAAAGCAAAGCTGGTCATCAGCACCGCGCGGATTCTCAGATGCGAGCCATTGATGGCGGCCTCCTCGATGCCGCGCCCGGCCTTGCGTTCGGCCATGGCGAACTCGACGATCAGAATGGCGTTTTTGCTCGCCAGACCAATGAGCACCACGATGCCAACCTGGGCGTAAAGGTCATTCGGCAGGCCGGTCAGCCAGAGAGCCAGGGTGGCGCCAAGCATGCCCACGGTGACAGACAGCAGGACCGCCGCGGGCATGGACCAGCTCTCGTAGAGCGCGACCAGAAACAGGTAGGCAAAGAGTACCGCTAGCCCCAACACCATGCTGGTCTGACCGCCAGCCTGCTTCTCCTGGAAGGCCGTGCCCGTCCATTCGTAGCCATAGCCGGCGGGCAGGGTTTTGAGCGAGAGCGCCTCCATATCGGCGAGTGCCTGACCAGAACTGTAGCCCGGGGCCGGCTCGCCCTGGATGCTAACGCTGCGGTAGTTGTTGTAGCGTTGCAGAATCTGCGGTCCAAGCAGTAACTCCGGCGTCAACAAAGCGCGAATCGGGACCATCTGGCCCTGATTATTGCGGATATGGATCCGATAGACATCGTCGAACTGCTCGCGATCGCGCTCGTTGCCCTGAATCTGCACCTGCCAGACGCGGCCGAACTTGTTGAAGTCATTCACATAGTAGCCGCCCAATGTGGATTGCAGCGCGAGAAAAATATCACTGATGGCGACGCCGAGGGTCTGTGCTTTCTGGCGGTCGATGTGCAGAAAAATCTGCGGCGTGTCGGTGGTCCAGGTGGAAAACACCCGTTCCAATCCAGGCTCTTGATTGGCCGCGATGACCATGGCGCGCATCACCCCAGCCAGTTCCCGCGGGGTGCGACCCTGCAAGTCCTGCAACTGGTACTCAAACCCGCCACCGGTGCCCAACCCGATAATGGGCGGCAGATTAAAGGGCATGACGCGGGCGCCGGCAATCTCGCTGGTTTTTGCCGCCATGCGCCCAATCACGGCATTCACGCCTAAATCTGGGGTTGTCCGCTCGGAGAATGGCTTGAGACGGACCACCACCAGTGCGCTATTGGACTGCACGCTGCCGTTCAGGATGCTGTAGCCAGGCACCGTCAGCAGATGTGCGATGGCCGGGTCATCCTGCATCATTTCAACGATTTGCTGGCTGATGGCGATGGTGCGATTCACCGAGGCACCCTCGGGCAGTTGCACCTCGGCCATGAAGGCGCCTTGGTCCTCTTCAGGTAAAAATCCTGTCGGCGTGTGGCTAAACAGCCAGCCAGCACCGAGACCAATGACGGCCACCATCACCAGCACCAGGGTTGCCACCCGCACCAGGCGTTTGACAATGGAGGAATAACCGTCGCGCACACCGTCAATAGCTCCCATCAGTCGCGCCATGATGCCGCCTTTGCGATGGTGCGTGGGCTTGAGCAACACCGCGCTCAAGGCTGGCGAGAGCGTCAGCGCGTTGATCGCCGAGATCAGCATGGAGAAGCTCACCACGGCGGCGAACTGCTGAAACAATTGTCCGGTGATGCCGGGAATGAAAGCCACGGGCACGAAGACCGACAGAAGCACCAGGGTCACGGCGATGATGGGGCCGGTGATCTGTCCCATGGCTTTCTTGGCGGCGGCTCGCGGATCGAGCCCGTCTTCTTCCATGATGCGCTCGACATTCTCGACCACCACTATGGCGTCATCGACCACGATGCCGATGGCCAGCACCACGGCGAGTAGCGAAATAGTGTTGGCCGAGAAGCCGATCATCAGCAGGAAGGCGAAGGTGCCCACCAGTGCCACCGGCACCGCCACCAGCGGAATCAGGGTGGCGCGCCAACTGCCGAGGAAAATGAACACCACCAGGATGACCAGCGCGAAGGCCTCAAACAGGGTGTGAATCACATCCTCCAGGCTGGATTCAACAAAATCCGTGGTGTCATAAACGATGGAGTAGGTCAGGTCGTCGGGGAAGTTCTGGGCGAGCTTTTCCATCGCCTGGTCAATGCCCTTGGCCACGGCCACCGCGTTGGCGCCTGGGGCCAGGTAAATGGCCATGCCGGCGGTGTCCTTGCCATCAAGCATGGAGACACTGCTGAGCTGCTGGGAGCCCAGCTCGACCTTGGCGATATCCTTGATCAGCACCGTGGAGCCGTCGGGATTGGCGCGCACCACGATCTTCTCGAACTCACTGGTGTCGGTCAGCCGACCTTGGGTTTGCAGGCTGATCTGGAACTGCTGATCTGGGGTCATCGGTTGGGAACCGATGGTGCCCACCGCCGCCTGGACGTTTTGCGACTGAATGGCGTTGATGACATCCTGCGGCGACAGCGAGAGTGCCGTCATGCGGTCCACATCCAGCCAGATGCGCATGCTGTAATTGAGTGGGCCGAATTGATTGACCTCACCCACCCCCGGCACGCGCGCCAGGGTGTCCATGACATTGATGGTGGCGTAGTTGCTCAAGAAGAGCGCGTCATAGCTCTCCTTTGGTGAATGCAGGGCAATGACCTGGAGCATCGCGGTCGATTGCTTCTTGACCGTGATGCCCTGACGGGTGACCTCCGAAGGCAGTTGGGGCTGGGCAAGATTGACCCGGTTTTGCACGTTCACCGTGTTCATGTCCGGATCGGTGCCAAGCGCGAAGGTCACATTGAGCGAATAGCTACCGTCATTGGCGCTGGTCGACTGCATATAGAGCATGTTGTCGACGCCATTGACCTGGGACTCGATGGGCTGAGCGACCGAGGACTCGACCACCGAGGCGCCAGCGCCAGGGTAGGAGGCCGACACCGAAACCTGTGGTGGAACAATGTCCGGAAACTGGGCGACCGGGATTTGGGTAATGGCAATGAGGCCAGCGAGCGTCAGGACGACCGAAATGACGATCGACAGTCGTGGCCGGTCGATGAAGACGTCGGAGATCATAGGGCGTTGGCCTCGCTGTTTTGCTCGCGTTCGGCCTGGCCATCCTGCTTGCCCTGGTCGTCCTGCTTGTTCTGATTGTTCTGGGTCTCCTGATCCTGCTTGTCATCGGCATCCTTGGCGCTGTCGGTTTGGGCGTCGCTATCGCCAGCTGTCGCATTCAGGGTGCCGACAGATGGCTTGGATGCTCCGGTAGTCGCCGGCTTGGATGCGTCCTTGGGTGCGCCCTTGGATGCATCACCACCAGCATCTTGATTGGCATCAGCACCGGTCTCGGCAAAGCCGCTGTTATCCAGCGCCCGCGGCGGACTGGCCTTTACCGGCTGGCCGGGGCGAACCTTCTGAATCCCCTCGACGATCACCAACTCGCCTTCCTTCAGGCCCTTGGTTACCGCGACATTCGCGCCCTTGGTCGGGCCAGTCTGGATGCGACGCACCTGCGCCTTATTGTCCTGATCGACCACAAAGATGTAGATCCCCTGTTGATCGACCTGGAGCGCGGCCTGAGGCACCACGACCGACGCATCCGGATCTCCCAGCGCCAGCTTCAGATTCACGAACTGCCCATCAATCAGTATCCCATCCGGATTGGCGATCTCGGCACGCAGAGTAACGGAGTCCGTTGTCTCGTTGGTGGTGACATCGACAAAATTCAGCTGGCCAGAGTGCTCGTATTGGTTGCCGTCGGGTAGCTCGACCAAGACTTTAATCTGCTCGGGATTTCCGCCTCTGTTCTCGATCTCGCGGCGCGCTTCGAGCAGTTCGCGCTGGGTCACCGGGAACTGTACATAGATGGGGTTCTGGCTAACCAGGGTCGCCAAGGGGCCGGATGACGGGCTCACCAGATTGCCGACGGTGTAATTGGCAAGACCAATGCGCCCGGCAACCGGGGCGGTGATCTGGGTGTAGCCCAGATTCAACTCCGCCGCGTTAAGCGCCGCCTGTGCTTGCTGAATACTGGCCTGGGCGACAGATTCGGCGGCCTGGAGTTCATCGACCTTGGATTGGGCGATATTCTTGCTTGCCAGCAGTTCCTGCCCGCGCTTGAGCTGCGCGCTGGCATTGAGCTCGCTCGCCTTGGCCGAGGCGACATCGGCTAGGCGCTGCTCAACGATGGCTTCGTACTGATCCGGTTCGATCAGGAAGAGCACCTGGTTTTTCTCGACCCGGTCGCCTTCCTTGAAACGGCGTTCTTTCAGAAAGCCCTCGACGCGGGCGCGCAGTTCCACCTTATTGATTGCCACCACGCGGCCGACGAAATCCGCCTCATCCTCGACCAGCTCGGTTGTGGCGGCTTGCGCCACCACTGAAGGGGGTGCGGTGGCGGTTGGAGGTGCTTCGGGCTTGCCGCAACCGCCGAGCACCAGACCCAAGAGCACGGCTGCCGGAAGGAGACGCCAGCGCGACCGAGGGTGATGGTGCCGGAGCATCGCGACCGGCGTGATGGTGGGACAATCCGTCGCGCGAGCTGCTTGCCGCATCGGTAAACCTCATGATGGTCGCTCAAAGCCAAACTGCGGTGGCCTCGAGTACAGCCGAGATCACCCCAGACGATCAGAAAGGCGCTATGCTAAAGTAAATCGCGGCTGGATGCCCGTGGTTGTTCGCACTTGTCGGCGCTGGCGGCGACCTGCTCAGTTGCTCTGTCGGCGCCACAGATGCACCTGGTTGCGTCCGGCGGCCTTGGCGGCATACAAGGCCTCGTCGGCGCGATCAATCCAGGTCTGCTCGTCAAGGTCGTTGTCATCCATGGCCACGCCAAAACTCGCGGTCACCTGACCGACGGCGGGAAACCCTGTCTTGAGCAAGCGCGCGCGCAGGCGTTCGGCCAGCTGCAGGGCGCCCTGGGTGTCGGTGTCAGGCAGCAGAATCAAAAACTCTTCCCCGCCCCAGCGCGCGATGCGATCAGTGGTGCGCAGGCCCGCATTCAGGCTGTCCACCACGGCACGCAGAACCCGGTCGCCTTCAGGGTGGCCGAAGCGATCATTGATGGTCTTGAAGTGATCCACATCCAGCATGATGAGGGCCGAGGGGGCGCTGTCTCGATGGCGCCGATGCTTGAGCTGACGAATCACCTTGAGCAGGCTGTCCCGATTCGGGATGCCGGTGAGTGAATCATGGTTGGCGCGATGTTCCAGCGCCTCCATCAGGCGCCTGGCGTCGGTCACGTCATGGATAATCAGCAAGAGCACCTCGCCACTGCTTGTGGTCATACGCCGCACCTTGGCCTCGCCGATAAAATGGCTCCCCTCGGCCAGGCGCAGGCGCACCTCGAAGCTTTCATTCGGCGCGATGTAACGCCCGGCGCGTGCTTGCGCCAGCGGTCCGTTGGTCTCCAGTCCCAGGCTGATCAGCGTCTGGCCGAGGACCTCGCTACGGGTTCTGGCCAGGACACTCAGCAAGGCGTCATTGGCCTCGATCAGACACAGGCTCACCGCATCCAATAGCGCCATGGGGCTGGGGTTTTCGTCGAAGGCAGTGCGAAAATTGCGCTCGGCGCGGGCTAGGTCGGTCATGTCGCGGGCCACCTCCACCACCCCGGTGAGGCGGCGCTGGCCCTGCTCCTCGGCATAGGCCGGAAAGGAACGCACTAGGCATTCGCGCCCATCGGCCAGCGTCTGGCGCGACTCCGACGGTTGTCCGGTGGCGAAGGTCTCGATCACCGGACAACCGGCACAAGGTTGGTCGCGATGCTGGATCAGCTGATGACAGTACTGACCAACCAGAGCCTCGGGCGCGCGGGAAAACTGACGACCATAGGCGGCGTTGGACCAGGTCACGCGCATGTCAGGCGCGGCGAAGAAGCACACCAAATCGGTGATGCTGCCGAGGATCAGCGCTTTCTCCAGGGTGCTTTGGTGTTGCTCGGTCACATCGGCCAGGGTCATGACCAGACCGCTCACCTCGCCACTGTTGTCATGCACGGGTTGCAGGCCAATATCCCAATAAGTGATGCCGCGCTCCGGCTGATCCGGATGCCGGAAGGGACGGGCATGCTCCAGATAGGGCTCGCCGGTGCGGATGACGCGCTGGAACAGCGCCTGATTTTCCCGATGCGGATACAGCTCGAAGTGATTGCGCCCGACATAGTCCCCCGGCTGGCGCTGACCATAACGCGCGTAAGCCTCGTTGACGCGGATGAAGTTGAATGCCCGGTCGAGATAAGCGATGCCGGCGACACCCTGGGCGAAAAAGCGCTCTTGCAGTTCCAGGCTGTCGCGCAGCGCGCTTTCGCTGTCGTGTCGCGCGGTCACATCATGCGCCACCACCATGACGCCGATGCGGCGTCCCTGGTGCATCAGCGGATTGCGCTTGAGGCTGATCCAGCGGCGCTGGCCCTTGAGTTCAATCAAGCGCTCTTCTTCGAGCGACACCCCGGTGTCGAGCACCTGACGGTCGCCCTCAATCAGATCGCGCGCCAAGGGCGCCGGCAAAAAATCAGACAGCAAAAGCCCCTGCAGTGAGGGCGCGGGCCGACCGAGCCAGTCACCCAGCGCGCGGTTGGCGAAGCGCAGACGCAGATCGGCATCCATCACCGCGATTGCATCGGTGGCGGCATCGAGGGCCGCGTGCATCCAGTCAGTACCCTGCCAGTCGGAGGCGCGCACCCGGCTGCCGGCCGTCTTGCCGCCGCTAAGAGGTTTGATTCCTGATGCTTCTTCGGTCGCGCCCTTGGCGCTAACCGCCTGTCGCATGTTTACAATCTCGAGTGGGTGGGGAGCGAGATCACGCTGGTCGCGGGTGATCGGCCGCGAACGCGAAGCGCGGAATAACCGGTTATCCTAATCGAAAGGGCACGCCGATGCCTCCCATTTTGACCAATGGATGACCATGACCGAACCACCGGATATTTTCTCCTATCGCAAACACTGGGCGCACAAATTCGGCACGGCGCCGGAATTGCCGATGTCGCGCGCCGAGATGGACCTGCTGGGCTGGGACGCCTGCGATGTGATCATCGTCTGCGGCGATGCCTATGTGGATCATCCCAGCTTCGGCATGTCCATTATTGGCCGGCTGCTTGAAGCCCAGGGCTTTCGTGTTGGCATCATCGCCCAGCCCGACTGGACCAATGCCGAGGACTTTCGCCGCCTGGGTCGCCCGGCGCTGTTTTTTGGCATCACCGCCGGCAACATGGATTCCATGGTCAACCGCTACACCGCCGAGCGGCGCAAGCGCTCCGATGATGCCTACACGCCCGATGCCGCCCCCGACCGCCGCCCCGATCGCGCCCTGACCGTCTATGCCCAGCGCGCGCGCGAGGCCTACAAAGACGTTCCCATCGTACTCGGCGGCATCGAGGCCAGCCTGCGCCGAGTGGCGCATTACGATTACTGGTCGGAGAAGGTGCGGCGTAGTGTGCTAGTCGATGCCAAGGCGGATATCTTGCTGTTTGGCAATGCGGAGCGCGCGCTGGTCGCCCTGGCGCATCGGCTGGCGCGCGGTGAGTCGATCAGCGCGATTCGCGATCTGCGTGGCACCGCCTTCATGGTGCGCGACTTGCCTCGAGACTGGACGCGGCTGGATGCCAGGACGTTGGATCAGCCGGGACGGCTTGACCCGCATCCAGATCCCTATCGCGATGAACCCTTGTGTTCGGGCCAGAACTCGGACCAGAACTCGGACCAGAAAGGTGCTAACCAGGCGGATGTCGCGCGGTCGCCGCCGGCGCCAGTGGCTGTCGCGGCGCAAGCCGCTCCCACCCGCGAGCGTACCCTGGTGCAGTTGCCGGCCTATGAGCAGGTGCGAGCCGATCCTGTGCTCTACGCCCATGCCGCGCGGGTGTTTCATCTGGAAACCAATCCCGGCAATGCCCGCGCCCTGGTGCAAGCGCATGGCAATCGCTGGCTGTGGCTGAATCCGCCGCCGATTCCACTCACCACCCCCGAACTCGATCGCCTGTTTGAGCTACCCTTCGCGCGCCGTCCGCATTCGAGCTACGGCGCCGCCCGCATCCCGGCCTGGGAGATGATTCGCTTCTCGGTCAACATCATGCGCGGCTGCTTTGGCGGCTGCACCTTCTGCTCCATCACCGAGCACGAGGGCCGAGTGATTCAGAGCCGCTCGCGGGAGTCCATCCTGCGCGAACTCGAGGACATCCGCGACCGCGCGCCCGAGTTCACCGGCTCCATCTCCGATCTCGGCGGCCCAACCGCCAACATGTGGCGCATGTCCTGTCGCAGCCCGGTCATTGCCGCGGCCTGCCGCCGGCTGTCCTGCGTGCATCCGGACATCTGTAAGCATCTTAACGCCGACCATGGCCCGCTCATCGGTCTCTATCGCCAGGCCAGGGCAGTGCCCGGCATCAAGCGTATTCTCATCGCCTCCGGGCTGCGCTACGATCTGGCCGTGCGCTCACCGGCTTATGTGCGCGAGTTGGTCACCCACCATGTGGGCGGCTATTTGAAAATCGCCCCCGAGCACACCGAGCCCGGACCCTTAAGCAAAATGCTCAAGCCAGGCATCGGCAGCTTCGAGCGCTTTCGCGAGCTGTTCGAGCGCTATTCGCGCGAAGCGGGCAAGGAACAGTATTTGATCCCTTACTTCATCGCCGCCCACCCCGGCACCAGTGATGAGGACATGCTGAATCTCGCCTTGTGGCTGAAGCGCAATCGCTTCCGGCTTGACCAGGTGCAATCCTTCCTGCCCACCCCGCTGTCCCTGGCAACGGCCATGTACCACAGCGAGCGCAATCCGCTGAAAATCATCACCCCGGATTCCGAGCGCGTGGCCGTCCCGCGCGGCCAACGACAGCGCCGCCTGCACAAGGCGTTTTTGCGCTACCACGACCCGGACAACTGGCCGCTGCTGCGCGAGGCACTCACCCGCATGGGTCGCACCGATCTCATCGGCAACGGCAAGCGCCATCTGGTGCCGAGCTTTCAACCGGCAGGGACGGGTAGGGTGTCCAAGGCGTCCAATCCGCTGCGCACTCAGAGCTCTGCTTGGCGGCGACCCTCAGAGCGACAGCGGTGACTGCGTGCTTCGCGAGGACAAGGAGGTAGCAATTCCAAATTTGGGTGTTTCATCTACTGATCACCGGGCCAACAATCGGGCGCTGGAAAACGAAATTTGGAATTGCTGACAAGGAGGCCGGCAAATTGAAAGCAAAGGGCCGCGTGTGCTTGATCGATTTTGCCGAGGCGACCTAGCGGTATTTCGTTTGCAGAGCAGCATTCGCAACCTCAGAGGATTTGCTTGGCTGATGACTGCTATTGAGGTGCGCGTCTGCTAAGATCCGGCACTAAGAGCGGTGCCGAGTGCTGGTGCCAAAACAGTGAATAATTGCAACGGCGCGGGTGCCTGTCAAAGACACTTGCCTAGCGCCCTCTGGCTCGGGATACTATTCTCCCCATGAGCTTATCCACCTCGCTGACCAACCATTTCCTGATCGCGATGCCGGGTCTGCAAGATCCGAATTTTTCGCGAACAGTCACCTATATTTGCGAACATAGCGCGCAAGGCGCCATGGGCATTGTCATCAACCGCCCGATGGATCTGCGGCTTGGCGATGTGCTGGAGCAGCTCGACATTGAGCCGCAACGGCCCGAGATCTCCAATCAAATCGTCTATCTGGGCGGTCCGGTGCAAACCGACCGCGGCTTTGTTATCCACTCCGGACCAGAGACCTTTGACTCCACTCTGAGCGTCACACCCGATCTCCGCGTTACCACCTCGCGCGATGTGCTCGAGGCCATTGCCAGCGGCAAGGGTCCCGAGCTATGTCTGGTCGCTTTGGGCTATGCCGGCTGGACCAGTGGTCAGCTTGAGGAGGAGCTGAGCGCCAACGCCTGGCTCAGCGGCCCAGCTGACAACGAGACACTGTTCAGGCGCCCGGCATCTGCTCGCCTGCAGGCGGCGGCACAACTCATTGGCATCGATATCAACCTGCTGATTGGTGAGGCGGGACACGCCTGATTGTGACCAATGCGCCCCAGCCCGCACCTATTTTAAGCCTGATTTTCCTCAGCTTGACTCAAGGTTGCCCTCAGATTGACAACGCCAACCACCTTGTTTGGCTTTGATTTTGGTCCGCGCAAGATCGGCATCGCCGTCGGCCAGACCCTGACCGGCACGGCCAGGCCGCTCGCCACCCTGCGCAGCCGCCATAACAAGCCTGACTGGGCTGGCATTGAGACTTTAGTACGCGACTGGCAGCCGAGTGCCGCCGTGCTTGGGCTGCCCATCCGCATGGATGACACCGAGGAAGACTGGACACCCCTGGTCCGTCGCTTTGCCCGACAACTCCAGGGACGCTTTGGCTTGGAGGTGCATCTAGTTGACGAGCGCCTGACCAGCCGCGCCGCGCGCGACGAACTGGGTGGGCGCTTTGACAACCGCGACGACCAGGTTGACGCCGTGGCGGCCAAGCTGATTCTGGAAACCTGGCTGGGCGAGCAGCTTGTGCAACGCGAGGACCACAACCATGACTGACGGCGACATCTGGCAAAATGCCGAGCAACTCGAAACCATCATGGCTACCATGGCTCGGGATCTGCAAACCCGGTGCCAGGAACGCGGCATTGACCGCCCCCTGATGGTCGGCATCCACACCGGCGGCGTCTGGGTGGCCGAGCGGCTGCACCAGTTACTGGGTCTTGAAGAACCCCTGGGATTTTTGGATATTTCCTTCTATCGGGATGATTTCACCCGCATCGGCCTGCACCCCCAGGTGCATCCGTCGGAACTGCCAGTGGCGGTCGATGACCGCGCGGTGATTCTAGTCGATGACGTGCTCCAGTCTGGGCGCACCATCCGTGCCGCGCTCAATGTGCTCTTTGACTATGGCCGGCCATCGCAGGTACTGCTGGCCATTCTCGCCGAGCGCGACGGGCGCGAACTGCCGATCAATCCGGATGTCGTCGGACTACACGCCGAGCTCGCGCACGGCAACCATATTAAACTCAGCGGGCCCGAGCCGCTTCGACTCGAGCAACGCGCGGCTCCCAAGGATCAACCCTGATGAGCAGCAGCCCACTGGCCAGCGCGAGCGCCATCAAGCAGCTCCAGGCGTCGTCCGTGGACCCCTCTGCCTTTGTCGCGAACCCGCAACTCGACGCCCAAGGCCATTTGCGCCATTTTCTCACCATCGACGGCCTTGATCGTGCCCTGTTGACAGACATACTCGACCGCGCGGAGGGCTTTCTCAGCGTCGCCCGAGCACCGGTCAAGAAAGTGCCCCTGTGTCGCGGCAAGATTATTGCCAATCTGTTTTTCGAAAACAGCACCCGCACCCGCACCACCTTCGAGCTGGCCGCCAAGCGGCTCTCAGCCGATGTGCTCAATCTCAATATCAGCACCTCGGCCACCGCCAAGGGCGAGACTCTGCTCGACACCTTGCGCAACCTCGAGGCAATGCACGTGGATATGTTCGTGGTGCGGCACAGCGACAGCGGCGCGGCCCATTTCATCGCCCGCCATGCCGCGCCTCATGTCAGCGTGATCAACGCCGGGGATGGCTGTCATTCCCATCCCACCCAGAGCATGCTGGATATGTTCACCATTCGCCGCCATAAGGGCGAGATCGCCGGGCTCAAGGTGGCCATCGTCGGGGATATTCTGCATTCGCGTGTCGCCCGCTCACAGATCAGCGCGCTCAATACCCTGGGCGCCGCCGAGGTACGCGTCATCGCACCGCGTACCCTGATTCCAGCCTGCGCGCCCGAGGCTCTTGGAGTGCGCGTCTGCCACGACCTGCGCGAGGGCGTGACCGACTGCGATGTGATCATCATGCTGCGCTTGCAGCGCGAGCGCATGACCGGCGGTTTTCTGCCGAGCGAGCATGAATATTTTTATCTTTTCGGCCTGACCGAAAAGCGTCTCGCCAGCGCCAAGCCCGACGCCATCGTGATGCATCCAGGGCCGATCAATCGCGGGGTCGAGATGGACTCCGAGGTTGCCGACGGGCCGCGCTCGGTGATTCTTGAGCAAGTCAGCAATGGTCTGGCGGTGCGCATGGCGATTATGTCCACCTGCATTGGCGCTCAGCATAGCGCCGGCCAAAGCCCCGAGCGGGAGGCCGCGCGTGACTGAGACCCCAGACCAACAGCCGCGACGCCCGTCCATTTCACATCTGGCCGTGCCACGCCTGTCCATCCTGGGCGCGCGCGTGATCGACCCGGCCAGCGGCTTTAACCAAGTAGTCGATCTGCATCTGGCCGAGGGTAAAGTGCTCGCGATCGGGCCACCGCCAGCGGATTTTCGCGCCGAGGAGCTGATCGATGCCGGTGGCCTGCTTGCCATTCCCGGCCTGGTTGATCTATGCGCACGCCTGCGCCAGCCTGGCCTTGAGCAAAAAGCCACCATTCGCAGTGAGACCCGGGCTGCCGCCAGCGCCGGCATCACCACCCTGTGCTGCCCGCCCGACACCTTGCCCGTGGTGGACACCCCGGCAGTGGCGCAACTCATTCGCCAGACCGCCGAGCAACAGGGCTTTGCCCGGGTGCTGCCGGCTGGCAGCCTGACACAAGGCCTGGCCGGCGAGCAGATCAGCGAAATGGCCGCCCTCGCGCGCGCCGGATGCCCGGTGCTGAGCCACGCCGACCGCCCCATCCGCAGCGCGCGGGTGCAGCGTCGGGCGTTGGAATATGCCGCCACCTTCGATCTGACCTGCTTTCTGCATCCGGCCAATGCATCTCTTTCCGAGGGCGGTCTGGTGCATGAGGGCCGCATCAGTACCCGTCTGGGCCTGCCGGGCATCCCCGCGGCCGCCGAGACGGTCGCCGTCGCCCGTGATTTGGCCTTGGCCGAGCAGACAGGCGCCCGGATTCACTTTCGTGGCCTGTCCACCGCGCGTGCCACCGAGATGCTGGCCGAGGCGCGCGCGCGTGGCGTACAAGTCACCGCCGATGTCAGCGCGCATCAGTTGTTCCTGACCGAAGACGACCTTGACCCCTTCGATGCCAACGCCTTGGTGCTGCCGCCGCTGCGCACCGAGGCCGACCGCCAGGCGCTGCGCGCGGCAATCGCCGCCGGGGTTATCAGCGCCATCTGTTCCGATCATCAACCGCACGAGGCCGACGCCAAGCTGGACACCTTCCCCCAGGCCGCGCCCGGCATCTCGGCACTCGAAACCCTGCTGCCGCTCACGTTGCGCTTGGTTGACGAAGGCTTGCTCCCGCTGCCCTCCGCTCTGGCCTGCGTCACCTGCCATGCCGCCGCGATCCTCGGTTTGCCCTATGGCCGCATCCAGCCAGGCGTTGCGGCCGATCTCTGCCTGCTCGCCCCGAATGAGCGCTGGAAACTAACCCCTGAGCGAATGCGCAGCCAGGGTAAAAACACCCCCTTTCTTGGCCAAAGTATGCGCGGCGCGCCAAGACTGACCCTGCTAGGCGGCCGACCCGTGTTTGATGCGGCAGCCCCTTGAGGACGCAGCTCTTTGCCACAATGACTGAGCTAGC
Source organism: Thiorhodovibrio winogradskyi (assembly GCF_036208045.1). NCBI lineage: Bacteria > Pseudomonadati > Pseudomonadota > Gammaproteobacteria > Chromatiales > Chromatiaceae > Thiorhodovibrio > Thiorhodovibrio winogradskyi. The sequence goes on from NZ_CP121472.1 coordinate 264,001, forward strand.
ACTCTAGCCTGTCTTGGTCGCCGGACTGCGAGGTCAACAACGGTGACCACAACACCCCTACCAACCAGGAGCACAGATGCGCTATCTGCCACTTGGCCGCACCGACATTCGCGTGAGCGAAATTTGCCTTGGCACCATGACTTTTGGCGAGCAGAACACCGAAGCCGAGGCCTTCGAGCAGCTCGACTATGCGCTTGACCAAGGCGTGAACTTTATCGACACCGCCGAACTCTACCCGGTGCCGCCGCGCGGTGAAACCCAGGGCCTGACAGAAACCTACATCGGCAATTGGCTCGCCAAGCGCAAACTGCGTGACAAGGTGATTCTGGCGAGCAAGGTCGCGGGGGCGGCTGACTGGATTCCTCACATCCGCCACGGCCAGGCACGACTTGACCGCGCCAACATCCAGCAGGCCCTGGATGACAGCCTCAAGCGGCTGCGAACCGACTACCTTGATCTCTATCAGTTGCATTGGCCAGATCGTGAGACCAATTATTTCGGCAAGCTGGGCTACGAGCCACCAGCAGAGGACAAGAGCGTGCCGCTGCTCGAGACGCTCCAAGCCCTGGACGAGTTGGTCAAGGCTGGAAAAATCCGCCATGTTGGCCTATCGAACGAAACGCCCTGGGGCGCCATGACCATGCTCAAGCTGGCCGAGCAGCATGGTTTGCCGCGCATGGTCAGCATCCAGAACCCCTACAGTCTGCTCAACCGCACCTTTGAAATTGGCCTGGCCGAGATTGCCATGCGCGAGGACTGTGGCCTGCTCGCGTACTCGCCGCTCGGCTTTGGCGTGCTCAGTGGCAAGTATCTGAATGGCGCGCGGCCAGCCGGTGCCCGCGTCACGCTGTTCTCGCGCTTTGACCGCTACTCCAACGCCCAGGCGGAAAAAGCCACCGCCGACTATGTTGGAATCGCACGGCGCCATGGACTCGACCCGGCACAGATGGCCCTGGCCTGGGTCAACAGCCGGCCATTCCTGACCGCCAACATTATCGGTGCCACCACCATGGACCAGCTCAAGGCTAACATTGCCTCGGCGGACATCAACTTAAGCGCTGAGATCATCGCGGACATTGAGTCCGTGCATCGGAGTCAGCCGAATCCGAGTCCTTAGGATAGCGTTGCCTGGCTTCCACGCTTAAGCGTGGAAGCTATCTCTTGGGTCAGTTCAGCCGGGGATGCAGGACGCTCCTACTTGGTCGCGGCCTCACCCGGCGCCGTGGCTCCTTCCTTCATCTTGACGACATCTTCGTTCAGCTCAACCTTGGCTTGCTCGCGCAGTGCGTTGAGTTGATCGAGCACCTGTTGGCGTTTTAGCGCAACTTCAAGCTGGGGTTTCACTTCCTCGAAGCTGGGGATCTCGGCCTCGCGGGTTTCCTCGAGCAGAATCACATGCCAGCCAAATTCAGTCTGGACTGGCTCGGTGGTGAAGCTACCGATCTTCATCTCACCGACTGCCTTCGCGAAGGGTTCAACCATCTGACGCGAGTTGAACCAGCCAAGATCACCGCCTTTCTCGGCGGTGGGGCCAAGCGAGTTCTCCTTGGCGAGCTCTTGGAAGTTGTTGCCCTTTTTCTTCTTGAGTTGCTTGATGATGTCCTTGGCCTTGGCCTCATCGTCGAGCAGGATGTGGCGCGCTTTGTATTCGGTCGCCTTCGCCTGCTTGACAAAGTTGTCATAGGCTTGCTTGAGATCTTCCTCGCTTGTCTCGGCCTGATTGCCAAATTTCTGCATGGCGGCCGATGACAAAATGGCCATGCGACGCAGTTCAAGCGCGGCCTGGACTTCGCGTTCGGCCTCGAGATTGTCCTTTTCCGCCTGCTGGGATGCGACGATGAGATTCAAAAACTCATTGAATGCGCGCTCCTGCATCTGCGGCGTGTTTTCATTGCCTTGCAATCGCTCGCTGTAAAAGACACGAAATACGTCAAGCGGATATCCAACGCCGTTCACAGTGGCAATCAGCGTGGAAGGATCCGCCACCGGATTTTGCTCGTTTTCAGCCAGGGCTGGACCCGTGACCAGCAGCATGCTCCCCAGCATCATCACGCCCAGCCCAACGGCGGCGCGGGAGGAGGAGGGTTTGAACAGTCTTTCTTGTGTCTGATTCATAGGGTTGATCCATATTAAAGTGATGAAACTTCGAGCGAAATAGGCTATCGCTGGGTGCAAGCCCGGGCTGAAGGCGTTTTCAAGCCAAGAGGCTTGTGCAAGCAATACGGCAGTGCTTCTCAGGCGGGCAGCACTTTCACAAAGGGTTTGACCTCGACCTGCTGATAAACACCAGCCGAGACATAAGGGTCCTGGTCAGCCCAGGCCTGCGCGGCGGCGAGATCGGCGAACTCGGCCACCACCAGTGAGCCGCTAAACCCTGCCTCGCCTGGATCGGCCGCATCAACCACCGGATGCGGCCCAGCCAGGACCAAACGTCCCTCGGCCTGCAAGGCTTGCAAACGCTCGAGATGGGCCGGGCGCGCGCCGCGACGGGCCGTCAGGCTCTCGGTATGATCCCGAGCAATGATAACGTATAGCAAAACAGCTGAACTCCGAGGATGACGGTTTTGTAACAATCGAGCACTCAGGCAAGATCTCGCGGCTGCCCGGTTCTGGGTGAAGACTCGCGGCTCTGTCTGGCTGCAGCAGTTGCATCAGTGGCATCCGTTGTCGACCTGGCCTCAAGCGGACAACTACCAGGCTCGACCGCCTGCACGTGACGCATTAAGTAAAAAGACTGCGCAATCACAAAGGCCAGCGTCAACCCCATCATACCGAACAGCTTGAAGTTGACCCAAATCGCCTCGCTTGTCCGTGCGCTTTCGCACAGTGTCAGCAGCTCGCCGGTGAAAGAGGTCGCGCAATGAGTAAGATCCATCTCCGGCATGCCACTGGCTGCGATCAGCGCCTGTTGAGCGGCAAAAAAGCCGCTGCCAACGTAGATGACATAAAGATTGGCCAAACCAGATACAAAGAAAAACCCAACCCAGGCCCAGTTGAGCCGCCGCCAGATGGCCCCCGGTGCATGCACCGCCAGCCCCATCATGCGCTCCGTCAGAGGCTTGTGGCCCACCCAGAAGCTGCCGAGAAAGACGCCGGCAAACAGCCAGTTGATGATCGTAGGCTTCCACATGACAAAAATCGGGTCGCGCAGCGCCAGGGTTAAACCGCCAAAGAGCAATAGCAGCCCCAGAGTGATCAGATGCATCTTTTCCACCCGCCCATGGCGCCATCGCGACCAGCCCACCTGCGCGGCCGCGGCCGCGATGGCCACCAGGGTAGCGATATAGATGCCAGAGAGTTTGTAGGCGATGAAGAACAGAATGACCGGGAGAAGATCGGTGAAAAATTTCATAAAAGCTAGTTTCCGGGAGGCTGTGCAAGCTGATCGATGTTGGCGGCGTGCCTACGCCTGCCGAGCGTCCGCAAGCTCCATCGCATGGCGCATTCTATCTTAAGATACATCTGTCATTTCGGACTGAAACCCGATTCTGGTTTGAAGCATGGGGATCTTGAACGCAAGCGCGTGGCGACCAACCGGATCAAAACCCGAGCAAATCGGTTAGACTTGACTCCATGTGCAATTCACCTGATCTTCACACCCATTCCACCGCCTCCGATGGCACCCTGACACCGACCCAACTGGTGCGACGCGCGGCCGCGGCACAGGTTCCCATCCTGGCGCTCACGGATCACGACACACTGGCCGGCATTGCCGAAGCCCAGGGCGCGGCAGCCGACTGCAACCTGCGGCTGGTGCCTGGCGTTGAGATTTCGGTGACCTGGCAGAACCAGACGGTTCATATTCTGGGACTGGGCGTTGACCCCAGGAATCCAACATTGAATGCCGGCCTTGAAGACCTGCGCGGCTTTCGCCACTGGCGTGCCGAGGAGATTGGCCGACGCTTGGACAAAGCCGGCTATGCCGGCGCCTTCGAAGGCGCCAAGGCCCTGTCCAATGGCCGGTTGATCGGACGCACGCATTTCGCGCGCTTTCTGGTCGCTCGCGGTGCCGCGGATGACGTGCGCGGGGTGTTCAAGCATTTTTTGGTCAAAGGCAAACCCGGGCATGTGCGCGGCCAATGGGCAGAACTGGCGGATGCGGTCGGCTGGATTCGCGCCGCTGGTGGTCAGGCGGTGATTGCCCACCCGGCCCGCTATGGTCTGACGCGCTCCAAGCTTTTGCGCCTGATCACTGAGTTCAAGGCCGCTGGCGGCACCGGGATCGAGGTCATCTCCGGCAGCCACAGCCGCGATGAGTATTTTGTCTTTGCCCGCCATGCGCGCGAGCAGGGACTGCTGGCCTCGGCCGGTTCGGACTTTCACGGTCCGGAGCAACCATGGATTGAGCTTGGCCGGCTGCCAAAGCTGCCGGAGGGCTGCACGCCCATCTGGCAGGATTGGCCCATTGCTCAAATCGGCATTCCATACTGGCACCCAAACCACAATGGCGCAGTTCTTCGATCTTCACCCTGATAACCCCCAGCCGCGCCTGGTTGAGCGGGCGGCGGAGATTTTTCGCAACGGGGGCGTGGTCATCTACCCCACGGATACCTGCTATGCGCTTGGCTGTCATATCGGCGACAAGACGGCCATGGAGCGCATTCGTCGCATCCGCCGGCTGGATGACAAGCACAATTTCACCCTGGTATGCCGCGACCTGTCCGACATCGCCACCTATGCGCGCATTGATAATCAGGACTACCGGCTGCTCAAGTCCCTGACGCCCGGCCCCTACACCTTTGTTTACCAGGCCACCAAGCAGGTGCCGCGTCGCCTACTGCACCCCAAGCGCAAGGCCATTGGTATCCGGGTGCCGGACACGCCTATCTGCCGCGCCCTGCTGGGCGCGCTCGATGAGCCCATTCTGAGTACCACGCTCATCCTGCCCGAGGACACTGATCCCCTAACCGACCCCTTCGAGATGCGCGAGACGCTTGGGCATTGTGTGGATTTAATCATCGACGGTGGCTTCTGCGGCACCGAGCCGACCACCGTGGTGGACATGACCGGCGCGACACCCGAGATTCTGCGCGCGGGCATGGGACCAGTCGAGGCGCTTGGCCTCTAGGGAACCTGGGTTCCCGTCGCCTGCCGCACAAAAAGCCGCGTCTCGGCCATCAACTCCGCGAATAGCGCCGGCGGCAGGGCATCACCGCCGTGCGCGAGTGCCAGCGCGCGGGTCAGCAGGGCGCCCTCGGCGGCGGACAGCGCGCCACTCGGCAGCACCTCGGTGTGCAGCCAGATGCCGGCGGTTTGCGCTGTCGGGGCTTCTTCCAGGCCGGCGCGCAAGCTGGCCGCGGCCAGCAGGGATTTCAGCAGCAGCTCCATGGCCGTGGCCATGCGGCCATGGTCGGCCAGCACGGTCGCGGCCTCCAGGTTGTCGCTGGCGCGCTTGACCAGGCGCGCACTGGCGGCCTTGGGTTGAGACTGGGGCGGGGTTTGGTAGAGCGGCTCGCTGTCGGCCACGGGCGAGGCTTCACCAAGACGATTCAGACTCGCCAGGGTGCGCTTGTCGATCAGGGCAATGGGAATCTCGCCGGCCTGCTCGGCGGCCAGGCGGTCATCCTCGGCGCTGACCTGATCGAGCACCAGCAGCAGACCGCCGGACTGGCCCTGGCGCACCCGGGTGCCGAGAATGCGCTCGATGCGAATACCGAAACTCTGTTGCAAGCCGAGCACCGCCTGGCGCACCGCCTCGCTGTGCCGGGCATTCTCGACGGCGCGCTCGCCTGGGGCCGAACTCGTGGGGGCCGACTCCACCGTCTCCGCGGGCGTCTGATCGCCCGGATCGGCCCCGGTCTCTGGCCGCACCCCCTGTCCCGCCTCCGCCGTGGTGGCCAAATCCTCCGCCAGCACCTCGGCCAGGCGCTTGGAGATGCCGACCACTTCCTCGGTCGCATCCGGGTCGACCACATTGTCGAACAGGTGGCGCTTGCCCTGCACCAGCGACAGCACCCGTTCCTCGTAGGAATTGGCCGCCACCAGCAGCAGAATCTGCACCTTCTGCGTTTGCCCCAGGCGATGGATGCGGGCGATGCGTTGATCGAGCACCGCCGGATTCCAGGGGATGTCGAGATTGACCAGCACGGCGGCGTTTTGCAGATTCAGCCCCACCCCGCCGGCATCGGTCGACAGGAACACCTGCACGCCGTCGTCCTCGCGAAAGGCATCCATGAGCGCGCCGCGCTTGGGCGTTGGCACCCCGCCATGCAGGCGCACCGTGCCCAGGCCAAGAGCACGGGCGCGACGCTCGGCCAGCGCGGTCATGCGCTCCCATTGGGAGAAAACCACGGCTTTCAGGCCTGTATTCACACACAGCTCGGTCAGAATGGTGTCCAGCTCATCGAGCTTGGGCGAGCCGACGCTGTGTTCATCCACCAATTCGGCCGCATCGCAGGCCATGCGCGCGCGCTGCAGTGCCGCCATCATGCGATTCTGCTCCGAGGGCGTCAGCGGCCGGCGCTTCATGATGGTGGCCAGGCGCCCGGCGGCGGCCACTGCCTCGTCGTGAATTTCCTGCTGCGCCGGGGTCAGCTCCAGGTCGACGCGCGTTTCGATGCGCTCGGGGAGCTGATCGCGCACCAAGGTGCGGTCGCGGCGCAGCATCACCGATTTGAGCCGCCGGCGCAGCTCGGAGAGATTGCGATAGCCCAGCACCTTGCCGCGCTCGTCGGTGATGTGAAAGTCCACCAGGTAGCGCCACAGCGGGCCGAGTACCCGGGCGTCGATCACTTGCATCAGGCTGTAGAGATCCTCCAGCCGGTTTTCGAGCGGCGTGCCTGTCAACACAAAGGCGTAGCGTGAGCCGATGCGCTTGACCGCCGAGGCGATCTTGGTGCGCCAGTTCTTGATGCGCTGGGCTTCGTCAAGAATCAGCAGATCCGGGCGCAGACGCTCATTGATGACCGAGAGATCGCGCATGACCAGCTCATAGTTGACGACAAAAAACCCCTGCTGGCCGCCATACTGTACTTGCCGCGTGACCACGGGTCCAGTGATGATGCGTGCTCGCGAGCCGGTGAATTTCTCGATCTCCCGCGCCCACTGGAGCTTGAGCGAGGCCGGGCAGACAACCAGCACCCGCTCGACCTGCTCGTGGCGATGCAGCCAGTATGCAGCGGCAATGGCCTGAAGCGTCTTGCCCAAACCCATGTCATCGGCCAGCAGCGCGCGCCCATGCCCGGCGAGAAAGGCCACGCCTTCCACCTGGTAGGGATAGAGCCTGGCGCGCACGCCGGGGAGCTGACCACCACCGGCGCGAATCTGCTCGCCAATCGCCTGGGCGCGCACCGCGCGACTGGCGTCCTCTGCCAGGCGCCTCGCATGGCCGGCGGCATCATCGCCTATGATCAAGTCCGGGCGCTCGCCCAGGCGCGCGGCAAAGCGCGGAAAATCCTCCGCTGGGCGGCCGCGAAAATCACCCGCGGCATCGAAATAGTCATCCAGCAGCGGCTCGAGCGCCGGATCGGGACTGGCACCGCGATGCAGGCGAATGCGCGGCGCGCGCTCCGCCTCCCAGTCGAGATAGACATAACCGACCGGCGGGGATTGGCGTTTGAGCGCGTCAATGCGCGGATGCAGACGATCAATGCGATGCAGCACCGCCTCGATATGCTTGCAGGTACCGAGCTGGTTGGTGGCGAAATCCGGGCAGGTGCAATAGTTGGCGCGATCGTTCAGCGAGCGGATGTGCACCCGATAGCTGACCGGGAAATGGGTGGTCGATTGCACCGAGCGAGCGCTCCAGGTGCCATAAACTGGCACCTCGTCAAGCAACTCCGCCGACAGCGGCACAACCTGCACCTCGGCGCGCCCGCGCGCGATACGCTCCTCGAGCGCGGCCAGCTGGGCATCGCGCACCAGCTGACCATCGGCTGGCTGTTTGGCGTGATCGATCAGCAGGGCTAGCGCATGGACGCACAGCTTGCCTGGCTTGTCACCCGCATCGCCGGTCTCACCCTGGGCCTCACCCCGGGTCTCGCGCGTGGCGTCGCAATCGCAGACCGCGCGCAAGCGTCCCCCGGCATCCAGGGTCAGCTCGACACAGAAGAGCGCGTCGTCGGCCTCATCCTCGACCTCGCCACTGAGCTGATTGCCGTCGCGGACTTGCTCAGTCACCCGGTGGTCGTTGGCATAGCCCACCGCCTGGCGCAGGGTCTCGGACGAAGACAGGGCCGCGAGCTGGTCGTGGTCGAGCAGAAAAGGATCGTTTCGGTCCATCACACAAAGTTCTGAAGCGGTGGAGGATGTAGCGCGGGCCACGCCGCGAGAGCAGGCAGCAGGCGCCAGGGTTGGGCGATGCCCAGAAAATTCCCCTGTCTTGGCCTTGGTCTAGGCCAGGGTCCAGGCCAGGATTCCTTGTTGGGCAGGATCACCTCTCCCGGAGGTGCCTCCGGCGCTTGGCTCGGCATGGAATGCTGTTCCCCGGGCGGCGCCTGCAAGATGACGTCTGCAAGAGACGCTTGCAAGATTATAGGGAGGATTGCTGAAAAGCGACCAAGGAGGGAATCATGATCGCGAGCACGATGCTGACCAAAGCCAGAACCAGCGCCAACAGCAGCAGGATGCCAAGCATCTTGAAATAGGTTGCCAGCCGTTCCAAGGCCCCTTGCAGTGCCACCTCGCTGCCGAGTCGTTCGGCCTCCCCAATGAGCTCACTCGCCTTGTAGAGCAGCAGCCCCATCCAAATCGGAATCCAGGCCACCAAGATGCCGACAATGGACAAGGCTGTCAGCCCTCCCTGAATCATCAACAAGACGCCCGCGAACTTCATCCAGCCGCGCGCATTGGCGAGCGGGCCTACGAGTTTCATGATCATCGCATCTGTCATGTCTGAGCTCCTGATGTGATTGTGATGGAAACGGAAAACCGCCGGCGATTGACAGGCCATCTTACCTTACCCGCGCCACGGGGGTTTCGCTCAGGTGCGCGGCACTGCCCGCACCATGCATAACACTAGCCCCTCCCCAGAGTCTCTGCCGGAATTTCTGCCCGAATTTCTGCTGGAATCACTGCTGGGGAAAACCGGCGGGGAAACTGGCAGGGGTAATCGGCTTGCCCAACGCTTTTCGGAACTGCTCGTCACGGACGCGTCACAATTGGCGGCTAGCATCTTGGAGTTGTCAACCGGGCTCAGCCGGCAACGGGCAGGCATGAGTCACTTTATCAAGATCATCCCGCATTGAGCGTGAGGCGAGGAGTTTTGCCAATGTCACAGCAGCCATGTTTTTCCTTTACCGCAAGATTCCGCGTCCGGCGCGGCCTGCTCGGCGCCCTTCTGGCACTAGGTTGCGCGCTATCCATCGCGCCCGTGCTAGCGCTCGATGCGCGCTACCAGGATGCCGACGGCGATCTGGTGGCGGATGCACCGACGGATCCCGGGGACTGGATCGATCCGGATACCCTGGTTTTTGCCTATACACCGGTGGAAGACCCCGCTGTCTATGCTGATGTATGGAGCGAATTTCTCGCGCACATGGAAGAAACCACCGGCAAGAAGGTGCAGTTTTTCCCGGTACAGTCCAATGCGGCGCAGATCGAGGCCATGCGTGCCGGACGCCTGCATATCTCTGGCTTTAATACCGGCTCCAATCCACTGGCGGTCAATTGCGCCGGCTTCGTGCCTTTCGCCATGATGGCGAGCGCGGATGATAGCTTTGGCTACGAAATGGAGATCATCACCCATCCAGACAGCGGCCTTGAGAAGGTCGAGGACATCAAGGGCGGCAAGCTGGCCTTTACCGCGCCAACCTCCAATTCCGGCTACAAGGCGCCCTCGGCTATTCTGAAAAGCGACTTCGACCTGGTCGCCGAGCGCGATTTCGAACCCCTGTTCTCCGGCAAGCATGACAATTCCATCATGGGCGTGGCCAATGGCGACTATCCAGCCGCATCCGTGGCTAACTCGGTGCTGCGGAGAATGATCGCGCGCGATGTGATCAAGCCCGAGCAGATTGTCAGCCTGTACAAATCCCAGACGTTTCCGACCACCGGCTATGGCTATGTGTATAATCTAAAGCCGGAACTGGCTGATAAAATCAAGCACGCCTTCTTTACCTTCGACTGGGAAGGCTCGCGCCTGCAGGAGGAGTTCAAACAATCCGGTGAGGCCAAGTTCATCCCTATCAGCTACAGCAAACACTGGGATGTGATTCGCAAAATCGACGCCGCCAATGGTGTCTCCTACAGTTGCAACTAACATTAACGCCCGGCTGCGCCTGATCGATCTCGCCAAGCATTATCGCGCGGGTGAGCTGGCGCTGGTCGGGGTCAGCCTGACGATACCCGCCGGTCAGGTGCTGGGGCTGATTGGGCCGTCCGGGTCCGGCAAATCCACGCTGATTCGTTGCATCAACCGTCTGGTGGAGCCAACCGCCGGGCAGGTGCTGTTCAATCCGGGCAGCGGCGCGGACTTGGATCTGACCCGCCTGGGTGCGTCTGGACTGCGTCGGGCGCGGCGGCGCATCGGCATGATTTTTCAGGAATATGCCCTGGTCGAACGGCTCACGGTCATGGAGAACCTGCTATCCGGGCGGCTCGGCTATCTGCCCTTCTGGCGCTCCTGGCTGCGGCGCTTCCCGCCGGCGGACATTGCTCTAGCCTATCGATTGCTCGACCGGGTGGGTTTGCTGGAACATGCGAACAAGCGCGCTGATGCGCTCTCCGGCGGCCAACGCCAGCGCGTCGGCATTGCCCGGGCGCTGGCGCAGCAGCCCGCGTTGCTCCTGGTGGACGAACCCACCGCCAGCCTCGACCCCAAGACCAGTCGCCAGATCATGCGGCTGATTGTCGAGGTCTGCGCGGAGCACCAATTGGCTGCCATTGTGAACATCCATGACGTCGCCCTGGCGCGCCAGTTCATGATGCGTATTATCGGGCTCAATGCTGGGCGGATCGTCTATGATGGCCTGCCCGAGGGACTCACGCCCGAGGTACTCACCACCATCTATGGCGAGGAGGACTGGGAAGTCACGCCAGAGGCTGGAAAGCACAGGGAGTATCCACCAGCGGCAACAGCCGCCGCCGCCTTGAGCCCAGCATTGGCGCCAGCTTCCGCCGCCGAGATCACAAGGGCCTTGTGATGGGTCGGGAACCCTCGCCAAGCATCCAAGCGCTGGCTCCGGACGTCGTCCCAACCCAGTGGCGCCGACCGCCAATGATCGCCGATCCGCGCTTGCGCTGGGCGTTATTACTCGGCGGTCTGTTGTATTTGGTGTTGGGCATCCTCAGCCTGGAGGTCAACTGGTCACGCGCCGCCGAGGGCTGGGAGCGCGGCCTGCGCTTTTTTGGCGGCTTTTTGCAACTCGATGTCGGGCGTCGCTGGGGCGCGATTCAGCAGGGGCTGCTCGAATCCCTGACCATGACGGTCACCGCCACGGCCACTGGAATTCTTCTATCGCTGCCGGTTGGGCTGGGAGCGGCGCGCAATCTGTCTCCAGCGCCGCTGTATCTGCTGTGCCGGGCGCTGATCGCGGTGTCGCGCTCCCTGCAGGAGATCATCGTGGCGATTCTGTTCGTCGCCATGGTCGGCTTTGGCCCGCTGGCGGGTTTTTTGACCCTGAGTTTCGCCACCATCGGCTTTCTCGCCAAACTGCTGGCCGAGGACATCGAAGACATCAACGAGGCCCAGGCCGAGGCCGTGCGTGCCACTGGCGCCTCCTGGTGGCAGGTGCTCAACTATGGCATTCAGCCGCAGGTGATGCCGCGCCTGATCGGCCTGTCGTTGTACCGACTCGATATCAACTTCCGTGAATCAGCCGTCATTGGTATCGTCGGTGCCGGTGGTGTGGGCGCGACACTCAACACCGCGCTTGATCGCTACGAATACGGCACGGCCGCGGTCATTTTGTTGCTGATCATCGCCATCGTGTTGGTGACCGAATACAGCTCGAGTTGGGTGCGGCGGTGGGTGCGGTGATGAAGTTTGAATCGACCGAATATGCGCTCTGGCGTCGCCGCACGCCCGCGGCCGAGCTGTTGCGCTGGCTGGCCTGGCTGCTGGCGGTGCTGCTGTTTGTGCTGTGCTGGGAGGCGATGACGGCCAACCAGATTTGGGCTTTTGTCTGGGATGCGCCGCGTCAGGCTGGCGATCTGTTCTCGCGCATGGTGCCGCCGCGCTGGTCTTACCTCGATCAGCTCTGGCGCCCACTGTGGGACACCATCAATATCGCCACCTTGGGCACCGGGCTTGGGCTCATCATCGCCGCCCCGGTGGGCTTTCTCGCTGCCCGCAATACCAGCCCGAACGCCCTGTTGATCCGCCCGCTGGCGCTCTTGATGATTGTCACCTCGCGTTCGGTCAATTCATTGATCTGGGCGCTGCTGTTGGTCACCATCCTTGGTCCCGGCCTGCTGGCCGGTGTCATCGCCATCGCCCTGCGCTCCATTGGCTTTATCGGCAAACTGCTCTACGAGGCCATTGAGGAGATTGATCTCAAGCCTGTCGAGGCCGTGCGCGCCACCGGCGCCAGCCCACTGCAAGTGCTTGACTACGGAATAGTACCGCAGATTCTGCCAGCCTTTGCCGGCATTGCTTTGTTCCGCTGGGATATCAACATCCGCGAATCCACCGTGCTCGGCTTGGTCGGCGCCGGCGGCATCGGACTGCAGCTCAAGGCCTCGGTCGATACCCTTGCCTGGCCGCGGGTCACACTAATTTTCTTGTTGATTCTGGCCACTGTGCTGATCAGCGAGTGGATCAGCGCGGCGGTGCGCCAGCGGTTGATCTGAACCGATCATGTGTTTGGCAAGGCCGACAGGCGCCAAGCTGTGACCCAGCCGCCATCAATCTAATCAGGTCCCGTTAAGACGATATGCCAAAGCTGCGATTCAGGCTCACCCATCCGCTAGTATCAATAGCACGGCCGAAGTCAAAAATACTGCCACAAAGAATGCGGATTTGTGACAAGGCTCCCAGCCAGTGAGCCAGCGCCTGACTATGCTTGATTTACCGGGCCGCCCAAATTGACGGTCTTGTTCAAACTCACGGCACACCGCCCGGAAACTCGAATCATCTGCAAACTCCGACCTGTGGCTGGGGCCGCTTTGGCGATGAGCGCCTCCAAGGAGTCAGCAGACTGTTGTTTCTTGACTCTTGGGAGTACTGGACGATGCGCACCTGGTTCATCAAACAAGATCACCCCAACGGAGGTGTTCTGAGCTTTATTGGAAACCCCGCGTTCGAGGCCGATTGGATGCTGTGCGCGGACCCGCCCACCGAGGACACCCAGCCGCTAAATTCTCACGTCAACGAGGAAAGCTGCTGGTTCCGCACCGACGAGGACGATGACCACCTGATTGTGCAACTCTTCAACCTCAGGTGGCAGAATACGCCGCCAAGACCCGAATACGCACGGAAGCTGTTGGCGAAAGCGGTCAACGAAATCAACGAAAACATTGGCGAGCGTTTTTAAAACCTAGGCGCCATAAGCATTCTCAACCCCGACGGCAGAGGCCGCTGAAGCGCAGCGCCTGTGCCGTTTTTTGCGGCACGGCAGACTGCGGCAAATCAAATTGTGTTTGGATGTTGGCCGGCTGGGCTTCACCATTGGCATGTCGCCAGTGGGGCGCGGACCGCATGCATGGAGGCGCTTGGAGATTGCCTAGGACACGGACAGGCTGATGTGAGCCTGATAAGTTCGCGATGGCTTGCTCCCCGCGGCACTTGAGCAAATCAAGGGCGCCGCTGACAGTCTCTGGACCTGGCGAGCAAGCGTTTGCGATGGCAGCTCGCCAAACAACTCCTTGTACTCGCGCGAGAACCGGCTCGGATGGCGAAAACCGTGAGTCAGTGCCATTTCCGCGACCCGAACCGATCCGGGCTCGGCCGCGGCCAGGTTGCGCCGCACCTGATGTAATCGGTAAACCCTGACGAAACGCAGCGGACTCAGACCAAAGCGCTCTTCGAAGGCATACTCAAGTGTTCTTTGCTTGGCTCCCGTCACCCGGCAGAGATCCCCCACGCTTGGAATTGGCACGCTGGCGTCAGTCAAATAGGCCAGCGCCTGACCGATGACGGCAGAACGCGACACCCCGCCTCGAGGCGGAGGCAGCTTGCGACTTGGTGGTCGACACAGCTCAACCAGGCGCCGTGGCAATTGGTGCTCGAGAAGCTCGGTCAGCCGCTCCGCTTTCTCCGCATTGGGTCGCGCTTTGCGGATAATTCCGCGCTTGTCCGGCCCCTTGGCATCGCAGCGGCGCTCCCGTGGCCCCGCGGATGCAAGGATTTGATCGAGCCAGTCGGAAAAAGCGGAAAAAGTCTCGGGCTCCACGGCCAAACCATTCCGTCGGTTGGCCGTTTCCATCAGTGCCTTGATCCCCGGATCCTGTTCTGCGTCCTGTCCCAGCTGGCGCTGGAGGAAGTCAAGGTCGATTAGCAAGATAAAATGCGCAGAATCGGCGTCGACAATGGCATCAAGTGCTCCGGGTGCACTCAAGCGAATGACGGAGGGTTGAGGATCGTGCCCGTCGTAACGGGTGCGCTCTCCTAGTTGCAGGGGAACCACGACAACCAGCATGCCCGGTGGTGAGATGCCGCGCAGGCGCGTTGGAGCCGAAAAATGCTCTCGGTAGAGCACCACGGACTTGGTTGCCACATAATGTTTTCGATTGTAGAACCCCTTTGTTCCCAGGGGCTCCGAAAGCACTTCCCAAGGCCTAGAGGTCGCCTCGAAAATAATCGGGTCGTCGGTTTCGATGTAGCCGCAGGCCAGGCCGCGACTACCGTCAAAGATGTCGCCTTTCATCTGCATGCTCCTCGTCCTGCTGGTTCAACTCCCAAGGGGGACAAGCTAAGGCCTATGGTGTTGCTCATAGTATGTCAGCCATGGTAAGGGTAGTAGGAGACGATGGGCAGATGAAAACACATTATTTTCATCATTGCGCGGTTTGGTTGCGTTTTTGCGGTCGCACTCACAAAACAGCCAACTTGGCAAGGGTGCCGATTCGCGCCCCGCTGGCGGCAGGGCTGCTCTCCAGACAGGAACCGCCGATCAACTTTGAGCCGCTGATATTGAGTTTAATCCGCGGGCGAGACGGGATGACCGGCCTGGCGTTTCCCGATGGCGTCGCTCACATCGGCATAAGTCTGCCTGAGCTCGGCGACCAATGCGGGCAGTGGGTCAGCGCGAGCATCCAGCAGCTCTGGGGCTGCGTTCAGAGCCTGTTCCAGACGCGCTGCCACCTCAGCCATGGCGGTCGCCCGGGTGTTGGCCGCTACCCCCTTTAGCCGATGTGCCTGTGCGCGCGCCGCCTGCCAGTCGTGGGTGGCAATGGCGGTGATGATCTGCTCGATCAGTCGCTGCGCGGACTCCACAAAGAGCATTAATAGCTCGCGCACTTCCTCGGGCGCTAGAACTGCGTCGAACTCACTGAGGTCAAGGCATGCAGGAACACCCGCTGGTTCCTCAAGGGTCGCTTGCGCGAGCTGCGCTGGCCGCGCACCTGGCTGGTTAGCAACAAGCGAGCCGCCAGACGGGTTGGCCATGGCGGACGCAGGTGCGAGCCAACGCGCCAGCACAGCCGAGAGTGCATTGAGGGTAATGGGCTTGGCGAGCAGGTCGTTCATGCCCGCGGCGCGAATGCGCTCCTGCTCGGACTCGGTCACTCCGGCTGTCAACGCGACGACCGGCAGCTCCGCCCAGGCGGGGTTGGCGCGAATGTGCGCAGTGGCGGTCAGCCCATCCATGCGCGGCATCTGCACATCCATGAGCACCAGATCGAAGGCTGCTGCCGCCAGGTGTTCCAGGCCCTGCTCACCATCCTCCGCCATCGTCACCTCAGCGCCGAAGATGCGCAGCATATCGGCCACAACACGCTGATTGATGGGGTGATCTTCCACCACTAACACCCGGGCTGCGCCAAGATCAAGCACTTCTTGCAGCCCTGCAGTCTCCGTCACGGCCGGCAGTTGCGCGATATCAAACCAGAGCGCGAAAGAAAAACGACTCCCATGGCCTGGGCTGCTGTCAACCCGCAAATTCCCGCCCATGCGCTCGACCAGATAGCGGCTGATACTGAGTCCCAGCCCGGTGCCCCCGAAACGCCGCGCGATGGAGTCCTCACCTTGGGCAAAGGGCTCGAACAACCGTGCCTGGGTGGCTTTATCCATGCCCATGCCGGTATCCCTGACAGTAAAGCATAGCTGGGCGCGCGATTTCGCGGCCGCGAGTTGCTTGACGCTGAGGCCAATCTCTCCACTCTCGGTGAATTTGACCGCGTTGTTCATCAGGTTGGCAAGCACCTGGCGCAGTCGGTGGGCATCGCCGAGCAGCCATTGCGGCACTTGTGGGTCGATATCCACGCGTTGACGCAAACCCTTGGACTTGGCCAGGGGCGCGAAAAGCGTGCTCGCGGCAGCCATCAAATCGCCCAAATCAAAGGGCGCGGCAATGAGCTTCAGCTGTCCGGCTTCGATCTTGGAGTGATCAAGAATATCATCGAGAATGGCCAGCAGATGATGGCCGGACTCATGCATCTGCTCGAGATACTCCCGCGTCCCATCGTCGAGCGGGCCGCGTAGGGCCAGCTCGGACAGGCCGATGATGCCATTCATGGGCGTGCGGATTTCGTGACTCATGTGCGCGAGAAAGCGCATTTTCGCCTGCGCGGCGGCCTCGGCGGCAACCTGAGCGCGCTTAAGTTCGGTTACGTCGTAAAAGGTTACCAGAAAGCGCGTCTGAGTGTTTCCATCGCCAACATCCAGTGCCACGGTTCCGGCCATGAACAACCGCGAGAGCCTGTCCTTGCAGTGCACGCGGATTTCGACCGTCGCGCTGGTATCGCCGGTCTCTGCCGCGCGCTGCGCGTGTCGTCCCCAAATGTTCTGAATCCATTGTCGATAGTCGGGATCGGGGTAGGCCAGCAGCCACCATTGCTCCAGGGTCGGCATCTCTTTGAGTGTGTAGCCGATCGTCCGTTCAAAAGCAGGATTGATACTCAGAACGCGGCCCTGGGTATCGATAATCAGCTGCGGCACGGGCGAGGCCTGAATGATCGCCTCGACCGTCTCGAGCAGCCGTTGCAGACGGTCGCGTTCGCGCTCGAGCGCACGGCCATTCTCGATGCGCTGCTCCTGCATACGAAACACCAAGCCAAGCACCAGGCTGAAAATAGGCAGCACCACCAGAAAGGGCAGCGCGATCCGACCCAGCACTTGCGCCCGCACGGCGCCCGGCAGCACCACGACCCAGGTCAGCGCCAGCAGATGCACCCCAAGGCCAAAGGGTGCCAGAGTGACCCAATTGATTGGCCACCGCAGGCGCTGGCACAGGTAGCGAAAACCGACACCCAACGCGGCCGCGGTGAGCAGGGTGCCAATGCCCATGTAGACCCCAGGTCCGCCTAGCCAGAGGCGATAAATGCCGGCGATGAGTGCCGCGACTGCGGCGCTGATGGGGCCACCAAAGAGCCCGGCCATGCTGAGCACGACCGAGCGACCGTCAAAGATGACGCCAGGCATCAGCGTCATGGGGTAGAGCATGCCGGCCAGTGCCACTAGGCCAAAGAGGGCGCCATCAAGCACCTGGGTCGCCAGGCGCTGACGCGGCAAGTGCGCGACCACCAGGTTGTGCACCAGCGCGAGTGCGAGCAGCAGTGTTGCGTTGTGGATTAAATCGCCGAGCGGAGCCATGGCGGAAGCATGTCCATCATTTCTGAACACTTGAATCGCTTATCGCAGGCCAGCCCCACTGCGACTTACCTTGGCTGGAAGAAGGAGGAGGGGCTTGAATTAAACGGCTTTCGCCAGCGCCTCTAGAAATGCCTGATTTTCATCCGCTGTCCCCACGGTCACACGCAGACAATCACGCAGTCGCGGATGGGCACCGTCGAGATTCTTGATCAGTACGCCTTGCGCCTTGAGACCCATGAACACCGGCCCGGCCGTTCCGTCCGGCAGACGCAGCAGAATAAAATTGGCCTCGCTCGGATAGACTTGCATGCCGTCCATCGCCGCCAGGGCCTTAGCCAGACGCTCGCGCTCCGCGCGGATCAGCCGGGTTTGGGCATCAAACACCTCGGCATGGCGTAATGCAAAGACCGCGCTGGCCTGGGTCAGCACATTAATGTTGTAGGGCAAGCGGGTTTTGTCAATCTCTTCAATCCATTCCGGGGGACCAGCCAGATAGCCAAGCCGCAGCCCGGCCAGGCCCATTTTTGACACCGTGCGCAGCACCAGCAAATTGGGCCAGTCACCCAAGCGCGACAGAAAGCTGTGATCGGTGAAGGGCGCATAGGCCTCATCGACCACCACCAGTCCAGGGCTCGCCTCGATGATGCGCGCGATGCTGTCAGCCGCGAACAGATTGCCAGTGGGGTTGTTGGGGTAGGCAAGAAAGGTCAGAGCTGGCTGGTGTTCTTCGATGGCGGCCAGTGTCGCATCCAGGTCTAGCGCGAAATCCTCCGCCCGCAAGGGCACGCCGAGATAGTCGAGCCCGGCGACGGTCGCGATCATCCGATACATGACAAAGCCGGGCTCGACCGACAACAGGGTTCGCCCGGGGCCGCCGAGCGCCAGTGCCAGCATCTGTATGAGTTCGTCCGAGCCATTGCCAAGCACCAAGCCCATGCCGGCGGGTATCCCCATGGTGGCGCGCAGGGTGGTCCGCAACAGGCTCGCCTGGGGATCGGGGTAGCGATTCAGCGCCTGCTCGCGCAGCGCGGACAGCCAGGGCTCGCGCAGCTCCTCCGGCAAGGAATAGGGGTTTTCCATGGCATCGAGCTTGATCAGGCCGGTGGCGTCCGGCACATGGTAGGCGCTCAGCGCGCGGATGGCTGGCCGCACCAGGGTGTCAAGCGCCGCCGCACCGGCTGCATGGGCCGGGTTGCCAGTGATGATCTTGTCATTCATCGCCAGATCGCTCCTTAGGCCAGGTGTTCCGCTCAACCAGGGTCGCCACGCAACTCAGCCGAGCGCGCGTGCGCCGTCAGCCCCTCGCCGCGTGCCAGCTTGCTCGCGGTGGCGGCCAGATTGGCGGCCCCAGCGGGCGAGGCCATGATGAGGCTGGAGCGTTTTTGAAAGTCATAGACGCCGAGCGGCGAGGAGAAGCGCGCGGTGCGCGAGGTCGGCAACACATGATTGGGCCCGGCGCAATAATCACCCAAGGCTTCGGCCGTATGGCGCCCCATGAAAATGGCCCCGGCGTGGCGAATTTTTGCAGCCAAGGCCTGGGGATCAGCCACCGAGAGCTCGAGATGCTCGGGTGCGATGCGGTTGGCCACCCTGGTGGCGTCGTCTTGGTCGCGCGCCAGGATGAGAGCGCCGCGCGAGGTCAGAGAGGTTGCTATCGTGTCCGCGCGCTCCATGCCTGGCAATAGCCGCTCGATGCTGGCTAGCACCCGTTCGAGATAGGCCGCGTCCCAGCTGACCAGAATGGATTGAGCGTCTTCATCATGCTCGGCCTGGGAGAAGAGATCCATGGCGATCCAGTCTGGATCGGTCTGGCCATCACACAGAATCAGAATCTCCGAAGGGCCGGCAACCATGTCGATGCCAACTTGCCCAAAGACCGCGCGCTTGGCGGTGGCGACATAGATATTGCCGGGCCCGACCACCTTGTCGACCGCCGGAACTGTCTCGGTGCCATAGGCCAAGGCCGCGATCGCCTGCGCGCCGCCCAGGGCAAAGACCCGATCAACCCCGGCAATGGCGGCTGCCGCCAGTACCAGCTCGTTGAGTTCCCCGCGCGGCGTGGGTACGACCATAATGAGTTCCGCCACGCCAGCAACCTTGGCCGGCACGGCGTTCATCAGGACCGAGGACGGATAGGCCGCCTTGCCGCCCGGCACATAAAGACCGACCCGGTCGAGCGGGGTAATCTTCTGCCCCAGCAGGGTGCCATCGGCCTCGATGTACTCCCAGCTTTGCAAGCGCTGACGCTCGGCGTAGGCGCGGATGCGCGCGGCGGCCAGATCAAGGGCTTCGCGTTGGGCAGCGGGTATTGCCCTAAGTGCTTGGCGCAGTCGTTCCAGCGGCAACTCCAGCGCGGCGGCACTGGTCGGTTGCCAGCCATCGAAGCGGCTGGTGTAGTCACACAATGCCGCATCGCCGCGCTGACGTACCTGCTCGATGATCTCGGCCACTCGCTGCCGCACGGCCGAATCAGAGACTGAATCCCAGGCCAACAGGGCGTCAAGCTGGGTGTTGAAGTCTGGATCTGTTGTGGACAAGCGCTGGATCTTTGGCATGATTTCTGTGCTAGCTGATCATTCAGGCGGTGTTTTATGCTGCTGGCCGGGACGCCAAGCCTGTCCTCGAGAATCAAGCGCTGTCGATGGACCGGGGCGCGGCAATTCGCTTCAGGCCCCAGAGTCAACAGCAGCGCGAATGTCGGTAATGAGCTGCATTACACGCTCGTGTTTCATCTTCCAGGAGGCCTTATTGACGATCAGGCGCGAGCTGATGTCACAGATGTGCTCCAGAGGCACCAAACCGTTGGCTTTCAGGGTATTGCCACTTTCAACCAAGTCGACAATGAGGTCAGACAAGCCAACCAAGGGCGCGAGCTCCATGGAGCCGTAGAGCTTGATGATTTCGACCTGCTTGCCCTGGGTGGCGAAATGGCGCTCGGCGCAGCGGACATATTTAGTGGCGATGCGCAGCCGTCCAGGGCGCTGGCGCACCGCCTCCGGCTTGCCGGCCACCATCATGCGACAGCGTGCGATGCGCAGGTCGAGCGGTTCGTACAGGCCATCACCGCCATGCTCAAGCAGCACGTCCTTGCCAGCGATACCAACATCGGCCGCACCATATTGCACATAGGTGGGTACATCGCTGGCACGGATGATGACCAGCTTGACCTCTGGACTGTTGGTGTCAAGGATGAGCTTACGGCTGCGTTCTGGGTCGTCACGCGGCTCCACGCCAGCGGCAGCGAGCAGCGGCAGGGATTGCTCGAAGATGCGCCCTTTGGAAAGCGCGATGGTCAGTTGTTGGTTCACCCTGGCTGACTCCTGGATGCTGGGCGGCTGTTGTGCATGTTTCGCTGTTGTCAGTTTTCGTTGTTGACCTGTCTCAGGGAACAGCGGTTGTCTCTGGCTTGGCGGAAACCCTTCGCACCACCGCCCCCAGTGAGGATAACTTCTCTTCGATATTATCGTAGCCGCGATCAATGTGATAAATCCGATCAATCAGGGTGTCGCCCTCCGCCACCAGCGCGGCCAGCACCAGACTGGCCGATGCGCGCAGATCGGTCGCCATGACCGGCGCGGCCGTCAGACGCGCCACTCCGCGAC
The DNA here is from genome assembly GCF_036208045.1 of Thiorhodovibrio winogradskyi. NCBI lineage: Bacteria > Pseudomonadati > Pseudomonadota > Gammaproteobacteria > Chromatiales > Chromatiaceae > Thiorhodovibrio > Thiorhodovibrio winogradskyi. The sequence goes on from NZ_CP121472.1 coordinate 285,232, forward strand.
AGATGGCCAGATTTCCCTCGAGGCGGATATCCGCGCCCATGCGTTGCATCTCGAGGACATGCATGAAGCGATTTTCAAACACGGTTTCTGTCAGGGTTCCCGTGCCCTCGGCGATGCTGTTCAATGCGCAGAACTGTGCCTGCATGTCGGTCGGGAAGGCCGGGTAGGGGGCGGTGTAGACATCGACGGCACGCAATTTTCGCCCACGCATGTCGAGTTCGATCCAATCCTCGCCGATCTCGAGATGGGCGCCGGCTTCGCGCAATTTAGCCAGCACGGCATCAAGCAGGTCGGCGCGCGTTGCCCGCACTCGGACATGGCCGCCGGTGATGGCGCCAGCCACCAGATAGGTGCCGGTTTCTATTCGATCCGGTAACACCGAGTAGTGGGTTCCGCTGAGATGCCCGACACCCTCAATGACGAGAGTACTGGTTCCAGCACCGCTGATGCGCGCACCCATGCGATTGAGAAAACAGGCCAGATCCAGCACCTCTGGCTCACGTGCCGCATTCTCGAGCACTGTTCGTCCTTTGGCCAGCGCCGCGGCCATCATTAAATTCTCGGTGCCCGTGACCGTCACCTGGTCCATGATGAAATGCGCGCCGCGCAGTCGCCTGGCGCGCGCGCGCACATAGCCGTTGCGAACCTCAATCTCCGCGCCCATGGCGCGCAATCCGTCGATATGCAGATTTACCGGGCGAGAACCGATTGCACAGCCGCCCGGGAGGGACACCTCCGCCTCGCCAAAACGCGCCAGCAGCGGCCCTAGCACCAGGATAGACGCACGCATGGTCTTCACCAGATCATAGGGCGCGGCAAAGACATTCACCTCACTGGCATCTGCGTGGATGCGCATGCGATCATCCACGGTCAGGCGCACGCCCATGCGTCCGAGCAATTCCATGGTAGTTGTGATGTCACGCAGATGCGGCACATTCGACAGCTCGCAGGGCGTCTCGGCAAGAAGCGTGGCCGCCAGAATGGGCAGGGCGGCATTCTTGGCGCCAGCGATTCTGACCTCTCCCTCCAAGACTGGCCCGCCAGTAATGAGTAACTTATCCATCGTTTTCAACCAGTGGTCTGACATCCGCGGGTGGAGCGCTTGCCCGGAATCTTGCCCGCGCATCCTCGGTTGATTCGGAAAGCCCGAATAGTTCGGCGAGATTTGAAAAGCGCGCGATGCGCAACATGGATTCGGGCCAATGACGAATTCGTAAGCGGCTCCCCACAGCTTGCGCGCGAGCTGTCCAGTCAAGCATGAGTGCGACAGCAGCGCTATTGGCTCGAGTCACACCGGACAGGTCAAGTTCAAGAGTCTCTCTCTGAGAATGTTGTCTCTGAAGCTGCTTTATTTGGAATTGCGCCCGGCGACCTTGGCCAGGAAACAAACGCGAGGACTCCCGAGCAAGCGTTGCAACGGATTTTAGATTCAGTTCGCCCTCGATGCGAAAGCGTCCCTCGTCAATTTCTATTAGCCGCGCGACCATGGCATCCTAACTTGATGAACTGAAAACGGTGAGGGCATGAAATTGATTCCTAGGGTGAGCGCGACCATTAGCATCAGGTGGTCGATAGGCTTTTGGCACGCAACTCCCGAATCAGGCCATCGATGCCATCGCGCCCGATGATGGAGCGGAACTGGCCGCGATAGTTTGAAATCAGGCTGACATTTTCAATCACCACGTCGTAGACCTTCCAGCTCCCCCTCTTGTTGTGCAGACGGTAGTCAACCGGAATGGCCGAGCTGCCGGGAGCGCGAACCTGGGTGGGAACAATGACAGTCCCATCACGGGTGCCCGGCTTGGCGGTCTGATAGACGATCTCCTGGCCGGAATACTTGAGCAGGGCCGTCGCATAGGTGCGAACCAGCACCTCGCGGAAGGCGTCGGTCAGGGCCTTGTGCTGCGCTGGCGTGGCCTGGCGCCAATCGCGCCCGACGGTTGACTGGGTAATCAGCTCAAAATCAAAATGCGGGGCCACAATGCGGCCAACCAACTCGTAAATGATCTCGGGCTGACGATCCACTTCCGCGCGTCTCGCCTCCAGCGTCGAGAGCATCTTCTCTGCAGTATTGCGCACCAGATCCGTTGGAGATTCCTCCGCCAGTGACGTTCCAATCGCCGCCAGCATCAAAAGGACGCCAAGCGCGAAAAACTTTAACTGTTGCATGCCAAGTCTCCGTAAAGCTAAGTCACCACCCAAGTCTTTGACGCGCGTCTTTCGCTGATTACAGCGACCCGCGTTCATTTCTTAAATAGCGTCTTAATCGACACCCTCTTCCGCCTTGCTCAGCAGAAAGCGCCCGATCATCTGCTCAAGAACCAGGGCCGACTGGGTATGTTCGATCTGATCGCCATCGGCTAGTACCTCCATGCTGCCGCCTGGATCGAGCCCGATGTATTTTTCTCCCAGTAAACCGGCGGTGAAAATATTGGCGAAAGTGTCCGTGGGGATTGAATTGAACTGTTCATCGATCAGCATGGTTACCACCGCCTGAAAGCGCTGCTGATCGTAGGCGATGGACTCAACCCGCCCGACACGCACACCAGACATACTCACGGGTGAGCGCACCTTCAGGCTGCCGACATTGTCGAAATTGGCACGAATGCGGTAGCCATCGCCAGCGGCAAGATTGCTCAGATTGCTCACGTGCATCGCCAGGAAGAAGAGCGCCACCAAGCCCGCGACCATGAAGGCGCCGACTGCGATCTCAAGCGTGCGCATTTTGACCATCCTCTAGTCTCCAAACATCAGGGCCGTCAAAACAAAGTCCAACGCCAGCACCGCCAGCGCGGCATTGACCACGGTGCGAGTCGTTGAGCGGCTAATTCCGGTTGCCGTGGGCACGGCATCATAGCCCTCGAAGAGCGCGATCCATGTCACGACAAAGCCGAATACCAGGCTCTTGATGACGCCATTTAGCACATCCCCGTGAAAGTCGATCTTTGCCTGCATCTGACTCCAGAAGGCGCCGGAATCCACGCCCAGCAGGCCAACGCCGACAAAGTAGCCTCCCAGCACCCCGACCGCGCTAAAGAGGGCGGCGAGCAGGGGCATGGACAGAAAACCGCCGAGCAGACGCGGGCTCAGCACCCGCTTCACCGGATCGACGGCCATCATCTCAAGCCCCGAGAGCTGCTCGGTGGTCTTCATTAGACCGATCTCGGCGGTCAAGGCCGAGCCCGCGCGCCCCGCGACCAGCAGGGCCGTGACCACGGGACCGAGCTCGCGCACCAGAGAGGCCGCCACCATGACCCCCAGGCTTTCCGCCGCGCCGAACTGCGAGAGCACATAGTAGCCCTGCAGCCCGAGCACCATGCCAACAAATAGCCCGGAGACCACCACAATGAGAACAGACAGCACGCCAGTGGCATAAAGCTGCAGCAGCAGCAGGCGCGGGCGTGGCAAGAGGGACGGCAGCCCGGCAAGCATGCCAAGCAACAACACATGCGCCCGCCCAAAGCGCGCGACCCGGTCCAGAACGACCCGTCCCAGCGAGGCCAGCGCGTTAAATGGTGCATTGAGCGGCCCGCTCATGATCGCCGGGGGGGCTCGAGAAAAGCGTCCGCCAGATCGGATGCGGGATAGTGAAAATGCACTGGCCCATCTGGCAGGCCGTCGACGAACTGCCGTACCCAGGGAGAAGACTCCCGCGCGATCTCATCCGGCGTGCCCTGGCAGACCAGGCGCCCACCGGCCACCAGGTAAGCCCGATCAGCAATGCCGAGTGTCTCGCGCACATCGTGAGACACCACCAGGCTGGTCATGGCGCTGGCATCATTGAGCTGGCGGATTAGGCTGACAAGCACCCCCATGGAAATGGGGTCTTGGCCAGTAAAAGGCTCGTCATACAGGATGATCATAGGGTCAAGAGCGACTGCCCGCGCCAAAGCGACCCGGCGCGCCATGCCTCCGGACAGGGCATTCGGCATGAGATGCGCCCCGCCGCGCAGCCCGACAGCCTCGAGCTTCATCAGGACCAGGCGCCGCAGCACCGACTCTGGCAGCCGATAATGCTCGCGCAAGGGATAGGCGACGTTTTCAAATACATTCAGGTCCGTCAGGAGCGCACCGCTCTGAAACAGCATGCCCATGCGGATGCGCAACTCAAACAGCTCGTTGCGACTTAGCTGGCCAATGTCCTGACCGTCAACCTCAATGGTGCCGGCATCCGGCCGGAGCAGCCCGCTAATCAGCTTTAGCAGTGTCGTCTTGCCGGCACCGCTAGGACCCATGATGGCAGTCACCTTGCCGCGTTCAATATCGAGGTTGAGTTGGTCGAAAATGACCTGCTCGCCGCGACGAAAACTCAGCCCGCGCACCCGCACCAGTGCCCACGGCTCAGGGCTCGCGGACTTGGGAACCGAGCAAGACTGAACAGCGGAAACGACAGCGTCCGTCATGTCGCGTACATGGAGGCCAATGGAGCAATCAGGTTGGGCGCCTCGCGGCAGGTCTTGAGGAAGTCTAACTGCAGAAAGTCTAAAAGCCACCATTGTCTGGGCTTGGCGCAAGCACGTCAAGCAAACGCATCTCGCACAGCATCACCGTACGCGCAATACGACAGAGGTGAAAACGAGCGAAGATTAAAAGACCGCGGCAAGCCCAGCCATGAGCCAAAATGCCTCAAGCGCGCCCAAGCTCAGGCTGACGTCCTGGCTCTCAGTGGCTATGATTAAGGTCTAAGATGCTTAAAGATTCGTACCCAGGAGAGCCAGCCGATGCAAGACGCAATTGAACGGGCCAAGTCTGTCCGCGTCGTCATTTTTGACGTTGACGGAGTATTGACCGACGGCAGCTTGTTCATTGGCGACGATGGCCAGGAGTACAAGGCCTTTCATTCTCGCGACGGCCACGGAATGGTTATGTTACAGGAGACTGGCGTCAGCCTGGCCGTGATTACCGGCCGTCAATCGCAGGTGGTGCGGCTGCGCATGGAGAGCCTGGGCATCCGCCATGTTTATCAGGGACGGCGCGACAAACTCCCTGCTTATAACGAACTCAAGGAACGCTTGCAGCTCAGTGACCGTGATTTTGCCTATGTCGGCGATGACGTCATCGACTTGCCAATTCTATCGCGGGTCGGGCTCGGCGTGGCGGTGGCGGACGCCCACCCGATGGTCAAGGCGCATTGCCATTGGCAAACGACAAATGGGGGCGGGCGCGGCGCCGCGCGTGAGGTCTGCGAGTTCATCATGCGCGCCCAGGAGACATTCGAGCCCATGCTCGCGCGTTATCTCCCTCCGTTCGAGGCGCTTTAGGCGCGACAACCGTTGTTCGCCTATCGTCGCCAATCCCTGCTTGCGGCAACACTGCTGCTGCTCGGAACCCTTGCCCTGTGGTTTTCCCAACCGACACAAGACACTGTCCAACCACAAAGCACCCTGGAAAATCGGCGTCCGGATTATATTGTCGAGGGTGTTCGCGCGCTGGAACTGGACTCCCAGGGGCAGCCCTTGCGCCAGCTGCATGCCGAGCAACTGCGCCATTACCCGGATGATGACAGCAGTGAACTCGACCAACCTCGCCTGGTACTCTATGACCAGGCGCTGCCGCCCTGGCGCATCCGCTCCGAGCGCGGCTGGATCGCGGCCGGAAGCGAGCAAATTGTCTTGACCGGGGATGTACGCGCCAATCGCGCTCAAGCTCCCGCCCATGACCCCCTTGCATTCTCAACCAGCCAGATCAAGATCTTTCCGGACGACCGCTATGTTGAAACTGATCGTTTCGTTGAACTCGACCGCGGCCTCGAGCACATGACGGCTATCGATGGCATGCGGCTCTGGTACAGTGAACCGATGCGAGGCGAATTCCTTGGACGGGTGCGTTCCCGGCTATCGACAAGTGAGACACCAGCGCCTCCGCGGCCGCCGGCAACCTCTGCCGACCGTCGTCTGGACTGATTCATCGCCACCATAAGACCCATGCTTTCTCCCAGCCCCAATGTTTCTGATCCCGGCGTTTCCAATCCCGGTTTCCGCGGCGCCCTTTCCTTGCGACCCGCCCTGGCGCTACTGTGCCTGATTGTCTTGACTACCACGCCCACACTCGCGCTTGACAGCGATCAGGAACAGCCGCTGTTCATTGAGGCGGACGCGGCTGAATTTGACGAAAACACCTCCCAAAGCTGGTACATCGGCAACGTCGATATCCAACAGGGCAGCCTGCGCATTCTTGCCGACCGGGTCGAGGTCCAGCATCGCGCAAACCGCCAGCCACGCATCATCATTGCCACGGGCAATCCGGCACGTTACCGACAAATGCCCGAGGGGGAGACCGAACCAGTGCTGGGGCAATCCCAGCGCATGGAATACGACGCTGACAGCGACGTGCTGACCCTGATCGACCGCGCCGTGCTGATTCAGGGCGAGGATCGCTTTGCCAATGACCGCATCGTCTATAACCGAACAAGCGCGCGCGTCACCGCCGGAACTAGCGCCCAGGGCGTGGAGCGCGTCAAGATCACCATCACGCCAAAGGAATGACTGCCGCCCCCCGCACTCAGGACACTCTGGCGCTGCAGGCCAAAGGTCTGGCAAAGAGCTATCGCCGTCGCCGGGTGGTCGATGGTGTCGATATTGCCGTGAGCGCCGGCGAGGTGGTCGGTTTGCTTGGTCCCAATGGCGCCGGCAAGACTACCAGCTTCTACATGATCGTCGGCCTGGTAGGCGCCGATGCCGGACGCATTCTGCTCGCTGGCGAGGATGTGACCCTCGCGCCCATGCACGCGCGCGCCCGCCGCGGCCTGAGCTATCTGGCCCAGGAACCATCGGTATTTCGCAAACTGAGTGCCGCGGACAACCTGATGGCGGTGCTCGAAACCCGCCCTGACCTCAACGACAACCAGCGCCGCCAGTCTTGCGAGGCGTTGCTCGATGAGCTTGGCATCGCGCACATTGCCCAATCCCTCGCCCTCAGTCTGTCGGGGGGCGAGCGCCGGCGACTGGAAATTGCCCGCGCTCTTGCCGTCGAGCCAAAAATCATGTTGCTCGACGAGCCCTTTGCCGGTGTTGACCCCATTGCCGTGGTCGATATCAAAAACATCATCACCCATCTGCGCAAGCGCGGCATCGGCGTGCTGGTGACCGACCACAATGTGCGGGAAACGCTCGACATCTGCGATCGCGCCTACATCATCAACGACGGCCAGGTGATTGCCGAGGGCGCGCCCTCGGTTTTGCTCGACAATACCCAGGTACGCGCCGTCTATCTTGGCGAGCATTTTCGGCTGTGATCAGCTCCTGGACCCATCAAATTGCGCTCCATGACGGGCACGATTTGTTCTCTAGCGCTCTTTTCTCTGACATTCAGACACCAGGACCGAGCCCCCGACTTTGCATCGAGTTGGCCAAGATCAGCTACAATCAAAATTGCCCCATGCAATTTACATTCGCCATTCCAACATTGCCATCCATGCCCATCCCGTCGAAGTTCCGCTGCCGGCCACCTTGTCCGTCACCTTGCCTGCCCGCTGTCAGTTGAAGCCCTCGCGATGAAGCAAAGCATTCAACTGCGCCTCGGCCAGCAGCTGACGATGACGCCGCAGCTGCAGCAGGCCATCAGGCTCCTGCAGCTCTCGACCCTGGATCTCCAGCAGGAAATCCAACAGGCGCTCGAGTCCAACCTGATGCTCGAGAACGCCGATGACGACCTGCCGGAACCAGGCACTCGGGAAGATCGCCGCAACCAGGACGAGGCCAGCGCCCTGCGTCTCGAGGAGGCCAGGCTCGATGGTTCGCTGCGCCCGGAGCGCGAGGACATGCCCAACGAGCTGCCCACCGACAGCGAATGGACGGATACCTTTGCCGATACCGCGGCCGATTCCCTTGCCGATACCTTCGATTCCATGCCAAGCAGCGGTGCTCAAGCCAGCGCCCAATCCGGCTCCCAGTCCGGCGATGGCAATGATTTTGACCTCTTCGCCCAGCGCTCGCGCCCGCAAACCCTTCACGATCATATCGCCTGGCAGCTCAATCTGACCCGTTTCGGCGCCCGCGACCAGGCCGTGGCCGAGGCGCTGATCGATGCCATCGACGCCGACGGCTACCTGCGCCTGGATCTGAGCGAACTGCCGGAGATTCTCAATGACCCGGAACTCGAGCAGGACGAGATCGAGGCGGTGCTGCATCGCATTCAGAGCTTCGACCCGCCAGGGCTAGCGGCGCGCGATCTGCGCGAATGCCTGATCCTGCAACTGCGCCAGCTGGCCGATAACCAGCCTCGACGCGACCATGCGCTGCGCATCTGCGAGCACCATTTCGACGCCCTTGCGCGCAATGATCTGGACGCCATGCGCCGCGGCACCAAGCTCGACGATGACGCCTTGGGCCAGGCACTGACGCTGATCCGCTCCCTGAATCCGCGCCCAGGCTCGGCCGTGACCGAGGTGCAACCGGAGTACATCAAGCCCGATGTGCTGGTGCGCCGCCGCCACGGCCGCTGGAGGGTGGAGCTCAATCCGGACAGCACACCGCGCATCCGCGTGAACGAGAGCTACAGACAGCTCATTCGGCGTGCCGACAAGGCCGAGGACAATCAATGCCTGAAATCCCATCTGCAGGAAGCGCAGTGGTTTATCAAGAGCCTGCTCAGCCGCAATGACACCGTCCTGCGCGTGGCAACTAAAATCGTCGAGCTGCAGCAAGACTTTTTCGATTTTGGCGAAGAGGCCATGCGCCCGTTGGTGCTGCGCGACATCGCCGAGTCGTTGGAGCTGCATGAATCCACCGTCTCGCGCGTGACCACGCAAAAGTACATGCACACCCCCAGGGGAACTTTCGAGTTTAAATATTTCTTCTCGAGTCACGTCAACACGACTTCAGGGGGCGAGTGTTCATCGACTGCCATCCGCGCCTTTATCCGCAAGTTGGTCGCCGCGGAGACGGCCAACAAACCACTGAGTGACAATAAAATCGCCGAGATCCTGTCGGATCAGGGCATTAAGGTGGCACGACGAACAGTCGCCAAATACCGCGAAGCCATGGGCATCCCGCCCTCGAACGAGCGCAAGCGGCTCGCATGACAGTCGGGTTTTCATCTTCCGGCCCTTTTGTGGTCAAATCCCACCCTGTTATTGCATCGGCCATTGCATCGGCTTTTCGCCGCGTTCGACCATCCAGGAGTCATCACCTATGCAAATCAAGCTCACGGGGCATCATGTCGACATTACCGAACCACTCAAGGACTATGTCGATAATAAATTTTCCCGCCTCGAGCGCCACTTTGACCATGTCATCAATGCCAACGTCATCCTGAGCGTCGAGAAGCTTCGCCAGAAGGCAGAAGCCACGCTGCTCGTCAATGGCGCCAATGTCCATGCCGATGCCACGCACGAGGATATGTACGCCGCCATCGATGGGCTCATCGACAAACTCGACCGCCAGGTACTCAAGCACAAGGAAAAGCGCCAAAGTCATCGCGCGCCCGGGGCCAAGGCGGCTAGCGCCGAACTGGCCGCCACCGACGAGGCGGCAGCGGATGCGCTCGAGGAGGACTGAGGTCAAAGGCGGCGCCTGCCCCCCCTGTCCTATCACCTGTCCTATCAAGCGTCCTATCAAGTGTCCCACCACAAGCGGACCGACATCATTCACTGATGACCAGGTACCGGAGCCGGTCATGCCGGCTCCGGTTTTTCTTTACTCCACCGGAGAGCCAGCGCACATGTTTCCCCCGCAACTCATCGTCGAGCACCGAGTGCTCGCCGGGGCCAGCATCAGCAGCAAAAAGCGGCTGCTGGAAACCCTGGCCGAGCTGCTGGTCGCCGAGCAGCCCCAGCTCAGCCGCGAGGCAGTGTTTGATCGCCTGCTCGAGCGCGAACGCCTCGGCAGCACCGGCCTCGGTCATGGCGTGGCGCTACCCCATGCACGGGTGGCGGATATCACGGATTCCATTGGTGCCTTCATTCAGATGCGCGAGCCCGTCGCCTTCGATGCTATCGACGACCAACCCATTAATCTCGCCTTTGCGCTCCTGGTGCCCGAGAGTGCCAACGAGACCCATCTGCAACTGCTTGCCAATCTGGCGGAAATCTTCAATCAGGATCCACTTCGCCAGCGCTTACGCGCAGCCGAGGATCCACGAGCACTGCTCGAGATCCTCACCCAGGCGTCTCCGACACCAGCCCGCGGGGCCAGGTGAAAGCCCGCGACTCCCTGCAGCATCTGGTCGACAGCCTGAGCAAGCCGCTCAAGCTGCGCTGGCTACTTGAGCCTCCGCCAACGCCCATTCCTCTGTTCAATCCACCCTCGTCATCCATCCAGCGCCCATCATCGACCCGGTCATCTGCCCCATCATCCACTCAGCCTCCGCGTCAGCGTTTGGTGGGCTCCATGAACTGCATCCGCCCGAACCGGGTGCAAATTGTCGGTCCAGCCGAGTCCGATTACCTGAGCGATTTACACCCGGACGCCCGCGCCGACATGATGACGCGGGTCTTCACCGCACAACCCATCGCGGTCATTTTCTCCGACGGGCTGGAGCCCGACCCCGAATTCCGCGCCCGTGCCGAGCGGGAGCACACCCCTTTGCTGGGTTCGAGCCTGAACGACCAGGATCTTGTGGAGCACTTGCAGCATGTGCTGACTCATGCCTTTGCCGAGCGCATCACCCTGCATGGTGTTTTTCTCGAGGTTCTCGGCATGGGTGTGCTCCTGGTCGGTGACCCCGGCATCGGCAAGAGCGAACTGGCGCTCGAACTCATCGCGCGCGGACACCGACTCATCGCCGATGACGCACCTGAATTTGCCCGGGTCGCACCCGAGATCATCGAGGGCCACTGCCCGCCCGTGCTGCGTGATTTTCTTGAAGTACGCGGCCTTGGTGTGCTTAATATTCGCGCCATGTTCGGCGAGAGCGCGGTGCGCGAGACAGACCGCCTAAAGCTGGTCATTCGCATGCGGGCTTACGACAGCAGCGAACTGGCCGACGTCGACCGCCTGCTTGGCAGCCTGTCCGCTCGCACCATTCTCGGTATCGCGGTGCCGGAAATCACCATCCCGGTGGCACCCGGGCGCAATCTCGCTGTCCTGCTCGAGACGGCCGTGCGCAGCCAAATCCTGCGTATCCGGGGCTATGATGCCGGAACCGATCTGGCCGAGCGTCAGGCCAAACTCCTGGCCACCGATGCGCCGGTCTGGGAGGCCAAGTACAGCGCCCGCGAGGCCTGGACTTGAATCATCCGCGGCTGATTCCACCTGACTCCAAGATAGGCCCGTCAAACCATGGATTTCATCATCGTCAGCGGACTCTCGGGCGCCGGCAAGAGCGTGGCGCTCAATACGCTCGAGGACATCGGCTATAACTGCATCGATAATCTGCCGCTCTTCCTGCTGAGCGAGCTCGCGCTGGGGCTGCGCCAGAGTGACCCGGCCTTGTGCGCGGACTGCGTCGGCACCGCCGTGGGCATAGACGCGCGCAGCCACCCGGATGATTTGCGTCAACTACCGCGGGTCCTGGTGGCGCTCGGCGAACAGGGCATCAGCCCGCAGCTGATTTTTCTCGAGGCTCAGACCGAGCGACTCATGACGCGCTTTAGCGAGACGCGGCGCAAGCATCCGCTCACCAGCGAACAGCGTTCCCTGACCGAAGCCATCGACTACGAACGCGAGTTGCTCGAGCCGCTGCGCCAGGTCGCCCATGCGCACATCGACACCACCCACATCAACATCCACGAATTGCGCGATCTGGTGCGCGGCTGTCTCGGCAACGGCCAGAAACTTAGCACCTCCATCCTGCTGCAATCCTTCGGCTTCAAAAAAGGCGTGCCCGAATCCTTCGATTTTGTCTTCGACGTGCGCTGCCTGCCCAACCCGCACTGGCAGGAAGCACTGCGCGGTCAAACCGGACGCGACCAGGCGGTGATCGACTATCTGGAAGGCTTTGCCGAGGTTATCGCCATGCGCGAGGATTTGATTGCCTTTCTGGACCGCTGGACGCCATGCTTCGAACGCGACGGGCGCAGCTACCTGACCATCGCCATCGGCTGCACCGGCGGCCAGCACCGCTCGGTTTACATGGCCGAGGCCGTGCGCGCGCATTTCGATCACGGCGGGCGCCGTGTTCTGGTTCGTCATCGGGAGCTGCCGTGAGCGTTTCTCTGCTCGTCATCACCCATAATCAGATCGGCGCCGAATTGCTGACTACCGCCACCCGTATGTTTGGCCGTTGTCCGCTCGCCGCGTCGGCGATCAATGTCACCGAGTACGACGATCCCGACCAGCTCCAAGCACTCGCCACCCGCCTGGCGAACGAACTCGACGACGGCAGCGGCTTGTTGATTTTGACCGACCTCTTTGGCTCGACGCCCTCGAACGTGGCCAATAGCATCCGCCAGGGCCATCAGGTGCGGGTGCTGACCGGGGTGAATCTGCCCATGCTGGTGCGCGCGCTCAATTATCATTCACTTGACCTGGGTGGCATTACCGAAAAGGCACTCAGCGGCGGGCGCGAGGGCGTGCTGCTGTGCCAGCTCAATGAGCCTCAATCCCAGCCTGCTGAGATCAGACCCTTAATCTAAGGATCCTGTGGGAATTTTATGTTTTGTCGTCAAGGTTTTTTTGGCCATCTGGTGAGTCAATAATCGACAATGACAATAATGACACTGGCGACGACATCAACAACGGCAATGAACACTGCAAGGATGACGGCCATGGTTAAGCTTGGTTTGTCGTTGCATCACAACAACTGCTGATTCGATACCAAACCCGTGGTTCGCAAAGACATCGATATCATTAATCGCCTTGGCCTGCATGCACGTGCCGCAGCCAAATTCGTCACCTGCGCCAGCGGGTTCGAGAGCACGGTGCAGGTCGAGCGTGAGGGTCGCCGCGTCAATGGCAAGAGCATCATGGGTGTCATGATGCTGGCCGCTGCACGCGGCACCACCATTACCATCGAGGCCGATGGCGCCGACGAGCAGGAGCTCATGGATGCCCTCGAGGCACTGATCGGAGATTACTTCGGGGAGGGTGAATGATCACCGCCCTGTGCGGGCTCGGCGTCGCCGGCGCGCGTAAGCTTGCCGTTGGCCGAGCCTATCTGCTCAAACAGGAACCGAGCTTTTCGGCGGAGCCGGTCGCGCATCCCGATGCCGAGTTGCGTCGCCTCGATGCCGCCCTTGATGCGGCCCGTCGTCACCTTGAGCGCATTCGCCATCAGATTCCGGCCGACACCCCGGCCCACATTGCCGAGTTCATCGACACCCACCTGCTGATGCTGACCGACTCGGCGTTGGTCGACGCTACCCGCGATCTGATTCGCGACCAACATCTCAACGCCGGCTGGGCGCTCAAGCTGCAGCGCGACATCCTGGTGCAGGTGTTCGAGGAGATGGATGATCCCTACCTGCGCAGCCGCGGCGACGATGTCGAGCATGTGGTGCGCCAGATTCAGGTGTTTCTCGGCGGTGTTGACTCTGATGCTCAGGAGTTTGCCAGCGACACTGTCGCGGGAGTCGTGGTGGTCGCCGACGACCTGACGCCGGCCGATGCCATCGTGCTGGGCCAGCGCGGAGTTGGCGCTTTTATCACCGAGCATGGCGGCCCCATGTCGCACACCGCCATCCTGGCGCGCAGCCTCGATATCCCAACCGTCATGGGCGTGCATCGTGCCACCGAGATACTTCGCCATGGCGAACAGGTCGTGGTCAACGCAGAGACCGGCTGCGTTCTGGCCACCAGCGACTCCGAGACACTCGCGTTCTTCCGCCGCCGCCTAAGCAGCGCCGAACAGCGCCGCGCCACGCTCAAACAACTGCTCACCCGCCCCTCCACCAGCCGCGACGGCGTGCCCGTGGTGCTACTCGCCAACCTGGAGTTGCCCGAGGACAGCGCCGCCGCGCAGCAAAACGGCGCCTCTGGGGTTGGGCTCTATCGCACCGAGTTTTTGTACCTCAACCACACCCGGGCGCCGAGCGAGGAAGAGCATCTCGCCGATTATCTCGGCATCCTCAAGACGCTGAACGGCCTGCCGCTCACTATCCGCACCCTGGATTTGGGGCTGGACAAGAACATCCAGTACCTGTCCGACCGCCTGCCTCCGCTGACCAACCCGGCACTGGGACTGCGCGCCATTCGCCTGTGTTTGAAGGAGCCGGACCTCTTTCTGCCGCAATTGCGCGCCATTCTGCGCGCATCCGCCGTCGGGCCGGTGCGCCTGATGATCCCGATGATCTCAACGCTCAATGAGATCGACACTCTGCTGCGGCTGATTCAAACCACCAAGCGCCTGCTACGCACCCAAGGGCTGAAGTTCGATCCACTGATGCCCATCGGCGGCATGATCGAAGTCCCCGCCGCGGCCCTAATGGCCGAGTCGCTCGCGCGCCGGCTCGATTTCCTATCCATCGGCACCAATGACCTGATTCAGTACACCCTGGCCATTGATCGCCTTGATGACTCCGTCAGCTATCTGTACGAACCCCTGCACCCGGCCGTGCTGCGCCTGATTCGCCACATCATCGAGGCCGCCGCCAAAACCCGCACGCGTGTGAGCATGTGTGGGGAAATGGCTGGCGATGCCCGCTACACCCGTCTGCTACTTGGCCTCGGTCTGCGCGAACTTAGCATGCAACCTGGCTCCCTGCTCGAAGTCAAAGCCATCGTGCGCGACAGCGACATCGGTGCCCTTGCGCGCACCATGGATGAACTCATGCAGGGCATCGACGAACGCAGCCCGCAAAGCCTGCTTGAGCGCCTGGCCGAAGCCGCCTAACTGGATGCCTGGCCGGATGCCTGTCCGAACACTGGCGTTCGCCACCTGCCGCTGATCTGC